>JBMTHG010000008.1:0-36040 GCA_049436045.1 Bdellovibrionota bacterium | reverse complement strand
GTTAAATGTTCGCCCCATTTTTTTTCTAAAAGAGGAACCGCCCTTTTTTTCAATTTGACTTCTGACTGGCGAAAATTTTTTTTTCTTTTTGTTTTCATTCCTCCGCCCCCGCATTCTTTAACTCATTTTTTAGATAGGCGATTAAACCAGAATCCGAGACTCGCTCTTGCTTCATGCTATCTCGATGACGAACGGTTACACTGTCAGATTCATAGTCGACGGTGACCGCAAAAGGCGTGCCTATTTCATCGACTCGTCGATAGCGTTTTCCGATGCTGCCAGAAGCATCAAAATCACATGGCCAAATGCGGTTTAGTTCTTTGAAAATCGCTTCTGCCTTACTCGACATCGGATCTTTCTTCATCAGCGGAAAGACACTTGCCTTGAATGGCGCAATTTTTGGACTAAATTTTAGAACGACTCTGGTTTCTTCTTTACCCTCTTCTACAATTTTTTCTTCATGATAGGCATCGATCAACAAAGTCAAAGTCGCTCGATCACAACCCACCGACGTCTCGATCACATTGGGAACAAATGCTTCATTTGAAACTGGATCTCTTACTGAAAGTTTTTTTCCTGCAAACTTTTCATGCTGTTTCAAATCGAAATCACTTCTATGATGAACCCCTTCAATCTCTTGCCAGCCAAACGGAAACTCATATTCGATATCAAAAGCTGCCTTTGCGTAGTGAGCCAACTCTTTGGGACCATGTTGATGAAATCGAAGACGTTCTTTTCGAAGGCCCATTCCGATATGCCAATCGATTCGAGCCTGCTTCCATCTCTCAAACTCTTCGAAAGAATGACTTTCATGAACGAAATACTGCATTTCCATCTGTTCAAACTCTCTCATTCGAAAGACAAAATTTCCTGGTGTAATCTCGTTGCGAAAAGCTTTTCCTATCTGAGCAATTCCAAATGGAATCTGCTGTCGGCAAGAAGTCATCACATTCAAAAAATTGACATATATTCCTTGCGCCGTTTCAGGTCGCAAAAAGATTACTGCCGATGAATCTTCTAAAGGCCCCATGAAGGTCTTGAACATCAAATTAAACTGACGAGGCTCGGTGAGCTCTCCTCCACATTCCGTTGGTTTTTTCGAGGGCTTTTGTCCACACGCCGAAGACTCTAGTTTATCAGCTCGAAATCTGGCCTTACAGGTTTTGCAATCGACGAGGGGATCAGAAAAATTCGACACGTGGCCTGAAGCCTCCCATATCTTTGGATGCATTAAGATTGAGGAATCTAATGGCAAGATATTGGTGTGCTCGCGAGTCATCGCATTCATCCAATGACTTTTCACCGAGTTTTTAAGAATCGTTCCAAGAGGTCCGTAGTCATAGCAGGAATTTAAACCCCCATAGATTTCTGAAGATTGAAAAATAAATCCACGCCGCTTACATAAAGATACGATTTTTGACATTAGATCGTTCATAAGACCCCTACAACATTGAAGAACTTTCGTTCTGCCAACTCTTTTCTTGAGATTTTTGCTTAAGATTCAAAATTTTTTGGAGAAAATGATGACTTCTCAGACTCTTTCCAAGTTGAAATTCTAAAAATGGAAGTAAAGAAGCATCCAAAGATTCTTGTGTTGTTTCTGGAATGTTTTCAGTCACTCCCTGATGCGCTTGCAGTTGAGCTAAAAACTGAAATGAATCCTGATCAAAAGCGACTCCCGATCCACATCGTGGATGGCAAAACCCACCCTCTTGAAAAGAAAACATCATCGAATCATTCATTAAAGATATTTCACAGACCCGACATTGATGAAGCTCTGAAAGAAGCCCATGACGATCAATCTGCTGACAAAAAAATTCAAAAAAGTAAGAACGATAAAAATCAGACTTCAAAAAATGAGTTCTCAAACTCAAAAGCTCATCAAACTGACATGAGCTCGCCTCATCGGCACGAACCCACTCTAAAACACAAAGCCAACGAGTCCATTTTTCTAAATCTGATGAGATCGATTCATCAAAATCGATAAGCTCACAAGACTCTAAGTAATTTTTTTTCCAGCGAATGGAATACACACCCCCCGCATGAAATTGATGTGAAAATCTTCGCTTTGATTTTCTTGCTCCGTGCGCAAAAAATTTTCTTATCTGATTGTCTTCACAAAATAGCTCAACAATCCAATCCGTCTCAGAGTAGGGAAACTTTTGAAGTGCGAAAGATTTCACTTTGAAAACATATTTTGATTAAACAGTTTTAGAGTGGAACTTGCTGCCTCCATCGGTCGACCGTTGTATTCCAGCTTCACTTTATTGCGATCTAGATTCTGAATTTCGATCTGACGGTGTACTTCAAAACTTTTGGTTTCATTCTTGCCGATGACGACTTCTTGAGCTGCTGCTTCATCTAATCGCAACAAAAGACGAGTGATGTCAGAGGCCTTAATGGTGAGAATCGAGGGGGCGATTAAAACTGAACCCGCTGTCTCACTCGGAGAGTTCATAGCCTCCTCAGATCCAATCACAAGCTCGTCTGCAACTTCGACAGGTTCAGAAACTGAGTTGATACTTCGTGCGATTAGCCAAATTCCAACGGCCACAATCAAAACCCCTCCAAAACCCAAAAGGGCGGCTACACCCCAGCTTGGAATCTTTGAAACACCGACCTCAGTGCCCACAAAAAAAGAGGGCTCGGTATTTCTCTTCACTTCTTTGATTGCCGGAGCTGCTGCCGCTTTTTTCATCTTCAGATAGCGACTCAACACTTCATCGACATCAAGGCCGAGTTCTAAAGCGTAATTTCTCAAAAAGCCCCGAACAAAAGTTTCTTCAGGCAGTTGATCAAAATCAGAAGCTTCCATGGCTTCTAAATAACGCTTTGAAATCCTCGTGACCCGAGCAATTTCATCAAGTCCTCTTCCCGAAGCCTCTCGATGTCTTCTTAGATAATCTCCTACGCTTTCATCAAACTCTAGTGCTTGTAACTGCTCATTCATCTTTCATTCTTCCATTTTCAATTAAAAACTTTCTCGCCAACTGACCGTAATATCCTCGAGGATCAATCTCAAAAGCTTGCTTCAAAAGCTTCTCTGCTTCTTGACTGAGGTTCTCTTTCAAAAAAATTTGCGCCAGTTGATATTTCGGCTCTGAACACAAATCACATAATTTTTCAGCCTCACGAAACAGTGGTTTGGCACTCTGATAATCTCCTTGTTCCAGCCAAAACTTCCCTAGGTTCAAATAGGGCAGATAGTATTCAGGACGAAGTCTGATGGCTTTTTCATAAGCCTCTCTCGCCTCTAAATTTAGCTTCATGGCAGAATAAACAAGACCGAGGTTGTTATAAATTCTCTCGGGATACAAATATAAGGGATTCTCAAGTGCCGAGAGCAAAGCCGCTCGCGCTTCTTCTAATCGTGCTTGGTCATAATACAAGGTTCCTAGGTTGTTGTAGGCCTCTGACATTTTCGGATTCAGCTCAATGGCACGCTGAAAAGCTTGCTCTGCTTTCGCGTATTCTTGTTGTCGAAAATAAATTAAACCCAACAGGTTTTGAGCATCAGGGTTTTTAGGCGAAAGCTCAGTCGCACGAAGTATCGCCGTCAGAGCACGAATCAGATCTCCCTGCTGATAAAACTCAAAACCAAATTGATATTGAATTCCAGCCTGCTCGCTCAAAGGCTCTGCCTCAAAAGATAGGCTTTTTTGCGTCTTTTTTGCAGAACATGCCACTAGCAAAATTGCTGAAACGATGAAAAAGAATCTTGAGAATTTCACAAGCCCTCCTCTCAAAAAACATCCCATGAATGCCACCTTATTCATAACATACTCGCCATCTTGGCATACAGCTCTAAAAACTTCGGATCGATAGAAGATGAACTCGAACTTGTTAAGCTCTCGGCATTTGCGGAACTGCGGCTTAAATCTGCATTTGCCTTCAAAAAATCTTTCACCTCTCGGTGGAAAAACACAATTTGCTTTTTTATAGCCTCCAAGTCTTTAGCGGAAGCTGCCGAGATATGCCGATCTCTCATCATGAAGCCCATCTCTCCCGCAAAAGCCTCAGCCATCGAAATTCGCTCAGCCAATTCTTCTGCCGCAAAAGCTTGGGTCTTATACAAAATTCGATACTCACTCTGAGGAAAGAAAAGCCCGATGGCGATCATCATTCGATCTTGGTCTGCCTCCAAAACAAAAAAGCTGCATTGGGCGGGCTCCGCCGAAACGTCAGGCTGCGGTGAAATTCGAGGCTCATTTACTGATTGATAAAGTGAAATGATACGCTGATCTTTTAGAGCAATAAAAGTTTGCGCCTGAGGCTCGAACATCTGAGTATTTAATACCAGCTGCGATCAAAACAGAAGAGAAAATCAAACTTTCAATCGAGGCTGGCTATGGGCCTTTCTAAGGCCTCACTGAGTTCTTTTAAAAGCTCTTCAAGCCGACTTTGTGAATGTGCCTCAGCTCGAACCACCAAAACATCTTGGGTGTTGCTCGCACGCAGCAAAACCCAAGAAGCATCGGGAAAACTCACTCGAACCCCATCTAAAGGGTTCACCTCCGCCCCTTGATAACTCGAATAAAAAGCTTTCACTTTTTCTACAGAGCTCAACTTATCTGCCTCTTTACAATCAATACGAATCTCAGGAGTGATAAAAGCTTTTGGAAACTTTGAAATCCACTCGTCAAGCCCTCCTGGCAAATCTGACATGGCCTCTAAAACTCGAAGGGCGGCATAGATCCCGTCATCAAAGCCCATATAGCGATCTGAAAAGAAAAGATGTCCTGACATTTCTCCCGCAATGGGGGCCTTCAGGTCTTTCATTTTCTTTTTGATTAAACTATGTCCGGTTTTATACATCACCGGCGACCCGCCTAACTCGCGCACATATTGAAACAGACGCTCTGAGCATTTCACTTCACCAATGATGCTCGCGCCCGGCGTGCTCGCTAAAACTTTTTCAGACAAGAGCATCAAAATTTCATCCCCCCATAAAACTCGCCCTTTTGCCGTCACCACGCCCAGTCGGTCGCCGTCTCCGTCAAACGCAAAACCGACATCAGCGCCTCGCTCTTTTATACGAGCTCTTAAATCTTTCAAATTTGCCTCTACTGTGGGGTCAGCCGGATGATTCGGAAACCGACAATCAACCTCTTCAAATAAAATATCGAGCTCGCTCGTGAGTGGCGAAAAAACATCTCGAGCCACAAGACCCGCCATGCCATTCGCACAGTCCATCACCACTTTAAATTTCTTTAATGCCGAAAACTGATCTTGCTGAAACTGAACATAACGATCGCGAAGCTCAGCTTCTTGATTGAGACTTTGACTTTGGTTTTGAAACTCTGGAAGCACCAATGTCGCCGCTTCATCCCCGATCGAGCTAATCTCGTCTCCAAAAAGCGTGCCCTCACCCACCATCATTTTTAATCCATTGTCATGACTTGGATTGTGAGAGGCTGTCACTTGAAATGCGGCATCTAAAGAAAATGCATACTTTGAAAAATAAAGCATTGGAGTCGTCGTCAGACCCAAATCGACTAAAGTCAGAGTATGTCGAGAAAGCCCTCGACGAAGAGCTGCCGCCAAACGAGGCGAGCTCGGTCGCGCATCTCGACCTAGACCCACCTTCAAATCTTTCGCTGGAAAAAGCTTTTGAAGTCGAGCCCCCAAAATATATCCAATCTTTTCGAAGGCCTCATCTGAAAGTTCATTTTCGGCATGACCTCGAATGTCATAAGCTCTAAAAATATTTTTTGGGGGATTTCGATCCGCCAAAATAAAACTTTCTTGATTGCCCTTCATACCCTTCACGACACTTTCTTGATTCATTCGAAGATTTAAACCAAGACTCTGCAAATAGAGAAGCATTTCTTCAAGAGCTTCCTTTCGAACTTCTTCGCGCACCAAGCCGTGCTTGCCATGCGATCCTCTTCCGACTTCAAACTGTGGCTTAAAAAGAATTAAAAAACTGGCCCGGGGTAGCTTCTCTAAAAGAAGCGGAATAAATTTTTTTACCGAAATAAAAGCCACATCGACCACGACCAAATCAATCTTCTCTTTGATTTGAGAAAAATCGAATTCGCGAACGTCACACTCTTCGAAAAGTCGAACCCGAGAATCATTTCTTAATTTCTCATGCATTTGATGGCGGCCGACATCCACCGCCCAGACCTCGCGACATCCGTTTTGAAGCAAACAATCGGTAAATCCCCCTGTCGAGGAGCCCACATCGAGGCAACTCATGCCCTCGACCGACAGCCGCGATGCCTCCAAAAAGCCCTGAAGCTTTTCGCCAGCTCGGCTCACAAAGCGCTGGCGCTCCTCAATCACGACCTCTAAATCCATCGAAACTCGAATGCCCGGCTTGTCTAATATCTCGCCAGAGGCCTTTTTTCTGACCCTTCCGGCCAGAATTTCACGCCTAGCCTTTTCTCGGGAGTCAAAAAGGCCTTTTTCAAATAAGCATTGGTCTAAACGCATAAGCTCCGCTAGGACTATCGGCCGAAACCATCATGATGGCTCTTAATTTCATCTTCTGGGTGTTAGCTGTACCGAATTGGACGGAGGTTCTCAAGCCGCAAGCCTCGCTTCTTTTGGAATACCAAGAAATCTATGAGAAGCAGCGAGACTCCTCTTCTTTAATGATGGGGGCCAAGCTTGGAATTTTTCCGGAATGGAATCAAAATTGGAATGCAGGAATTGAATTAAAACTAGGAGAAAATTCACCTCAAGCCATTCCAGATCGTCTGATTTTAACGGCGGGCCCGAGCAATCGCCCGATATCTCTTAATCAAGCTTATGTCGCTCATCGATTTAGCAAGAATGGAGTTTTTAGCTTGGGCAAGTTTCTTATGCCCTTTTCGAGCTCTCCTCTGACGTGGGACCAGGACCTTACTCCTGAAGGTGCTTATGAATCTTTTTTGATTACCCTAAGTTCTCAGTCGAGCCTCAAGCTTCACGCTGGTCAGTTTTTTTTAGGAAGCGGAATTGAGAATTTAGCTGAAAATCGAAAAAATCATCGAAGCTGGGCTTTCACAGAAGCTTTGACTTGGAGCTACGCGAGCGCCGAGCGTTTTCGGTTAGAGTTGAATCTTCAAGTCTGGAATTTTCTTAACATTCCCGAAGCTCTTAAAACAGAGGCCCTGCATCGTGGCGCCGAATACGTGCTTAAAGACGGAGCTTTTTTTCTAAAAAACTCAAAGTTCATGCCGCTCGAAACCAGCTTTGAGATTTCGAGCTTGCCTCTAGGAATTCTCACCTCACTTCGAACGGCTTTTGCGATCAATATTTTAGATGAAAACAAAGATTTCGGTCTGTTTGGAGAAGTTCGAGTAGGAAGATCCTGGGTGAAGAAAAACTTCATGGGAATTCTTTCGTTTTACTACAATCAAGCGATGACGACTCTTTCCTATTTCACAGAGAGAGACTTTGCTTACTCGAACCGCTTGGCCGGTCGTTTCGAGCTGCATTATTATTTTAATGAATCTGTTCGTCTGAATACTTCGTATCTTTTGGCAAGACGCGCTCAAGAAAGCTTGTACCAAGATCATCGCCACGAATGGCGCCTTGGTGTGGAGTTTAAGCTATGAAAATATTTTTGATCTTCTTGTTTTCTAGCTTTTTGTTCGGCTGCGGATCAAAACCCAAGGTGCCCGCGCAAGATCAAGCTAGCTTCGAGCGCTTATCGACTAAAATCGACACTCTTGTTTGGAAACCTTGCACGGATAAGGATTTTAAATTTTGTTTCGAATTGAATATTGATCTGCAGTTTGTAGATCGAGTCGAGAGAAGTGCAGTGTCTGAACAAGATTTCAAATTTGAAATTAAAGACTTCGACGATGAGATTTTAGCCTCGGGAATGGCTCGCTCTACCAAGCTTGGAAAACTCGCTTTAAAAACCCAGATTCTTTTGCCTCAAGACAAGCGCTTCTCCAAACTTCCTTTGAAACTTCAAATTGAAAGCGAAGCTTATGGCTCACTTGAATTTGACTTTCTTATCGATCTCCTCGAATCCTCTGATCAATCTGAGTCTTTTCAAAATTCAAAGGATGATTCCTTCATGTTGTTTGAAAAACAAGAGTTGAAGGATTTTGAAATCGAAGTGGCTGACCAAAGAATTCTAGATGTCACGAGCATCTCTAAACATGAAGAAAAAGTCGGCTTCTTCGTTCGTGCTCGACTCATCGACAAAAAGACTCGGCTGGGCATTCCTTGGAGTGAGCTAAAAATCAAAGTCACAGATCTTCTTAGCAATCAAATTCATACAGAAGAAAAGATAACAAATGCTGAAGGAGATTTTGATTTTCAGTTTAGTCTGACGAGATTTCGCTTCTCGCATGAGAGTCAAAAAAAAATCCGACTTGATATCTTTTTCGAATCAGACGTCTTTAATAAGCAATATACGCAATATTGGATTATTGATCTTGAGCCAGACTCAAATGTCTTTCTTTATTCTCGAATGAGCGAAGATGAGATCATGCAAAACAATTTTTGGAGAGATCGAAACAGACGTTACGCAGCCCAGACACCACCTCAAATCTTTTTAAACAAAATTGCGATTGTTGAGATTCCTTTAAAAGAGGCTTGGAAAGTTTCAAAAGAGATTCAACTGATTCGATATGAAAAACTGATGTTTGACTTCAGCTTGTCATTGGAACGCGCGGGTTTTCGAGGAGTAAGATCAAGAAGCCTAGCCTCCCAGAGAGTTTCCGTGAAGCTAGGCCTCACAGAGACAGAAATTGAAAATTTTCTTCCGCTGACCTGGACAGATATTCAAGATTTTGAAGTCAGATCAGAGCAAAACGATGACTTTTCTTTTAGCTACTTGAAAGAAAGCTTTCTTGGCCCAAATGTAAGACCTGCTCAGCCATGGTTTCTCATGGAAACCTCGCTGGTTGATTTTCCATTGATTGCACCCTCGTATCACATTATTCGATGGCCAAATCTCTATTTTAAAAATTTACCCCAAACGAGACTCGCCCTTCCCACCCCATCAAAGAAAAAACCCATGGATTCAGCTTTTTCAAGTTTTGAGATGAGCTGGGAGTCAAGTTCGCCTCCCCATAAGGAAAAGCTTAGAGTCTGGCTAGAAGATGGGCAGACGAGCGACTTTGAGTTGAGTGGTAAGGAGTCGGTTGAGCTTTTGAACTGGATGAGAACTCAAGCCCTCAATGCGGGACATTCCGTGCAAACGAGAAAGCCTTGGTTTGCGTTACGATCGTTTAAGGTCATGGACGTCTTTCATCAAAGCTTGCTCTCACAGGAAGAACTTGGTCAGGAACAACAACAGCTTCAGTTTTCGATCAGTTCCAACGGACATCCCTGCATCAGCTTTGCCTGTGAAGATCAGATCATGTCGATCTGCTCTCAAAAAACTTTTGAACAAGAATCTAATCTGAGTTTTTTTGTTGAGAATTTATCTGAGAATTTAGCTCATCGGATGCTTGATCCAAATGAATTCTCAACGGAGACTCAATATCCGTGGATGATAGACGGCTTTTTATTTTTTGAACTTCATTCAGGATTAAAGTTTCGCTAGTTCCTCAGATTCATTGAGCTTGATCCACTCTCGAAACTCGTGACTCTCTAAGCCCATCTCTAAGCAAACTCCATCACGAAACAAAACCCATAGCTCTAATGCCTCTTGCATTCGTTGCAAAACAAGCGGCTTCAATTCATTGGGAATACTTTGAACAACACCCTCCCAAGCCGACTGGCGATGATCTCCCTCGACGGCATAGTGAACTTTGATCAGATCAGCATCTGTCGCCTTCAACCCATAATACCGAATCAAGGCATGTTGTTTTAGCTTCGTCGACAGATCTGTTTTTTCTTTATAGGATTTTTTGATTCGCTCACGATCGTTAACGCTTCCCTCGACAAACAAAGTCATCAAAGCGGCCCCAACTCGCCAGTCGTCAATCAAGGTGACCCGATCCAAAAAGCATCGATAGGCCAAACTCGTTGGCAGCAACTTAATGTTCTTAAAATCTTTCTCTGAATAACCAAGCCCCTTCATCATTTTTAAGAAAAGCTCTGGATGAGACTGGCCCTTTGAAATTTTGATCGAGATTCCACCGGTTTGCTCTTCATATAGGTTTTCAGCTAATTCTCTTTTTAAATCGTAATGACCAACTCCCATTCGCCCCAGAATTCTTGCTAAAAAAATTGGGAAATCTCGAATGTAAGTTTCATATTCTTGCTGAAAATGAGTGAGGAGCTGATCTTTTTTTAGATGCGGCCCTGATAAAAATTCCCACCCCCAATGGTTTTTTTGATCCATGACTTTCAGAAGTTTTTCGACAAAATCTTTCATCCCTTTATTCTACTTTAAATAGACTCGAGCCACTCATTAAAAATCCAAGAT
The DNA here is from genome assembly GCA_049436045.1 of Bdellovibrionota bacterium. Lineage (GTDB taxonomy): Bacteria > Bdellovibrionota > UBA2394 > UBA2394 > UBA2394 > JBMTHG01. The sequence goes on along the minus strand of JBMTHG010000008.1, from coordinate 25,716 downwards.
GATACGTCCTCGAGCTCAATGAACTCCACACGGCCTGACGCGCCGACCTCGCCATCAAGACCGCGACGCCCGGGCAAGCCCTGTGATCCCGATCTTCCTGACTCCAAACGCTCCGCACTAAAAAGTTTCTTGCCACCTCGACCTCCATGCCCACCGAAACCGCCGAGCCCGGCTTCGCCGCCTTGACCCGATTCTCCCCCCGAAACATCCACGTCAAATACCTGCTGCCATGATTCGACATAGTCTTCGGAGTTCTGAGGAGCATAGAAAATTCGAATGTAGCCACCAGCACCCCCATGGCCCCCGTGAGAGCCGTCTCCACCGCGCCCCCCGTCGTGGCCATCTTCTCCGGCTTGGGCGGATTGAAAAAAGCGAGCATCTCGCCCGTCGGCTCCGTTTCGTCCACGCTCACCCCGCCGTCCTTTAGCACCATTTCCACCTCGGCCCCCGCGAGCTGAAATCACAATTTTTTGGGGAAGTTTTTTTATGAGCAGGCTTAAACCACCTCCGCTCGAACCGGAGCTTCCAGATTCAGGATGAATTCCTGAAAAAAATGGCGTCGCCGCATCCTCTCCATTTTCACCGTCGAGATTGATAAAAATTTCAGGCGGAGAGTTCTCGTCAATAATCATCCAAGATGATTCGGCATTTGAAACAAATGTGGCGCTCATCAAGACTGAAAAAACAAAGCTTAAGAGAGTCAATCGCATTCGTTTAACTCTCCCCCTGAAACATAAGCCACGAGCAAACATTGATAGGTCTCTCTTGAGACTTGAAAAATACTCACAGCCCCAGATTCACCCGGAACACCAGGCCGGCCCGATCGTCCCGAGGCTCCAGACATTCCCATAGGTCCAGAATGGCCACTCGGGTTTCCATCTCCACCGAGTCCACCTGCACCGCCCAAACCGCCGAGTCCTCCCCAACCGGCTCGGCCGCCTCGTCCACCTTGAACGTCCACAAAAATAGAAGAGTCTGGGGTCTTTTCGATAAAGAATAACTGAACTTCGCCGCCATGGCCTCCTCGCCCACCATCTTGACCATCTTCACCAGGCTCGCCATTTTGTCCGGGAAAGCCCTGGCTACCCGCTCCGAAATAAATCCCAAAAATCTGATGAGCATGACGCCCACGGGCTCCGGACTCTCCAACTCGTCCGTGTCGCCCATTTCTTCCATCGCCGCCATCTCCACCCCTCGACTCAATAATGAGATCACCATCGATTTCATCTATAAATAAAGTTACTTTAGCTCCATCAGAGCCATTTGACCCATCAGAAGAGTCGTCACCCGATGCGATTTTTGAAATTTTGATTTTCGAAGATTTTTTTGCCATGAGATTTTTTATTCTCAGAGATTTGATATTGTTGAATTGAATCTCAGAACTTTCATCAAGATGTAGTTCGTTCAATTCAGCATGATCTTCGCCAGAATCAAAAAGCAAACGCTGCTGCTCAAATCTTTCGAGATGCAGGTCAGATGACGAAGCCACTTTCGTCATCAAAAAAATTCCAATGAAAAGATTTATTCCGAACATCGAGCCAAAATCTCAGCGGCAGCTTCAGGATCCATTCCCAGATCAATCAATTGACGATAACGCACATAGCACTTCAACCAAACTTCATCGCCCGTTTCGATGGCACGAATACTTCCTGGCTTTCCAGGCTCTCCCGCTTTACCCGAAGAAGAGGCGAGACCCATTTCGCCAGCATCCCCTGGCAAACCATCTCTTGCCCAAATGTCTCCGGCTTTTCCGCCCACACCTCCAGCGCCGCCCACACCGGGCACTCCCGCACGTCCACCCGCTCCACCTGCTCCGGCTCGAGTGCTCACAAAAATTCTTGCCTCTTTCTCTTTGTGCGCAAAGAACAATTCGATCTTCCCACCATTTCCACCATTTCCACCGTCGCCACCTCGACCGGCATTACCGCCTGCGCCGCCATCAAACCCATCGAACCCATCTCCAATTTGAAGACCGTTAAAAAATGAAAGAACAGCGAAGACCTGCCCGACTACAGGAATTCCAAGTTGAGCTCCGAGTGCTAAGAGACTATCAATCGGCAAATTATCCAGACCCTTAAAGTCAAACAGGATTCGCGCATCGACCCCAGATAGACCCACGCCGCCATTTCCTCCACTGCCGCCGTTACCGCCCCTGCCCCCTCGGCCTCCACGCGCAATCAAAATGAGATCCCCCGACAAATGAGGAGTGAGAAGAAAAATATCGGCCGCATCAGATCCATGTGAGCCATGCGACGCATCCGAGCCATGAGCGCCTGCCGCTCCTTTGAGTGCATCTAAAGCTTTCTGGCCATCTTCGCCATCAGCCCCATCTTGCCCACTCGAATCGATTTCGTAGGGCGCAACCGATAGACCCGATCGGTCGGCCTTGATGGAGTCTTCAATCAAAACTTCTAAAGGATAACCTTGGGAATCAATCATCGAGTTTTTCTTGAGGTCCAAATCTTTGACATAAACTCGAGCAGGCTCGTCAAATTCCAAAACTTCATTTTCGTTTAAATCAATTCGATCGGCAAAATAAATCGCCTGCCCTTCAGACTCGACTCGATGTAATAAATCTTTTGCTTTTTGGTTTTGTGCAAATACGGCGAAGCTGCCCACGCCGAGCAAAAGCATTGAAGTGATAAAAATTTTCATATTCCCCCCATGACCGACAAGCGATTTACCTTCAGGTCCCGTGCCACCCCTCAGCAACAAATTTTTCAAATGCTTTCAATTAAATAGAGCTAACGAACTCAAAACCTTGATGCAGGGCAGCGCATTTTGAGTCGCTTCACTATGCAAACAATTCAGAGCTTTCGGGCTTAATAGACAATTTTATGGGAGTCGTTTTAAGATGGGGGATGCCTCGGCTGCTCTTTCTTCTATTATTTTTTGCTCCGAATTTCACGCTTGGCGATGACTATGAATGGGTTCAACCAGAATCTTATTCGATTCGTCGTTTTCAAGAGATCGTTGACGTTAAGTTTCAAGATGAAAAAGAGAAAAACCCTTCTGAAAGAATCTTAGAGAAGCGGGCTCGCCTTGAGATGTCAAAGCGTGATCAAAAAGGAATAGAAAGCCCTTCTCAAAATACTGCCGCAAAAAGTATTTCTTCAGAAAATCTAACCAAAGCGGCGGCGGCTCAAATTCAGCATTATGAGATCCTGATTGAGAGACTAGAAAAATCAGTAATCAAGAAAAATGAAAAATCTCGTCGAAAAAGAAGATAATCAACTTAAGAGACGACTAATAATTTCTTAAGCTCTCGAATTTTATTCACCAAATCTCGATCAAAGGTAGAAAGCTCTAAAACTTTAAGCTTTTGAAGAAGCATTTCTTGTTCGCTCAATCCAAAGCGATCAAGAAAACCTGAAAGCTCCGTCAATATCTGAACCAGATACTGCGGACCTGAATGATCAAGAAATAGAGATAAAGTTGGCCAGTCTCTGGGCAGGCCAAACTCCTGAATATATTTTTCGATCTCTAAATTAAAACTCGACTTTCCTTGAAGTGCTCGAATCGAATTCACACGGGCTTGCTTCTCTTTCGAAAGCGGAGACTCCTGAAAAAGCTTCTCTAGTTGAGCTTTCGCTTCACTCGAGGCTTTTTTCTCCGCCCGAAGCTCTAAAGCAGATTTTTTTCTTTCCGTTTTTTGACCACGGATTCGTGCTTGATCAATTTCTTTCCAATCTTTTGACATGATTCACCCGTTTTGAAGTTCAATTTTTTGGTATCGAAAGCTTTAAATGACAAAATCATTTAAAGAAATAAGTTTTTTCGATTTTTTTTTTAGTTTTTTAAAATTCGTCTTGCCCCGCTGGATTTCAAAAGTCGATAATCAGCTTCGTGGTGGAGGGAAAATGGGTCGTCATAAAAACATCAGGAATGAGCAAGTCTCATCTTCTGCGTGGTCTTCTTAAGAGACAGTTTCCCTCTTTGCAATTCGACTATGTTCGATTCAATCAGCTAAAGTTTTCAGAAAAATCAAAAGCACAAAAAAATCTTTCGCTCCCCATGCATGGAGCGATCGTGGAGCTCAAATATTTAAAACCGAATGGACTGAGAAAGTTTGATCGACTCTTCAAAGAGTTCTCACAGGTTCCTATGATTTTCATTTTGTCTCCCCAGAGTTTTTCACTGTTCTCTCCTGCTAGAAAGAAACTGATTTTTGAGCACATGATGATCTTAAGTGAGATTAAATCCCTCGACTATCTCACGCAGCTCCCAAGACTGATGGAAGAAGTTTCATTTCGACACAAGATTCGAAAACAAAATGATGATCTCAGAAAACTTATTCAAACCGAACGCCCCCTTGATCGATCTCTTCACTCGGCTTTAAGAGCTCCAAAATCAAAATCATCTCAAAAGGGTCTTAAAATCACTTTGAATCAATGGGGTCGAGTACGAAATCGATTTGGCAGGGTGGCACAAAATGAGATTCTTGAAGCTTTTTCTCGAATGATCTCACGAGCCGTGCGAGCCAGCGATCGAGTACTTCACAACCGAGAAAATGAGTTTATCGTTTTTCTATCCAATGTCGAAGCCTCTCAACAACGCCAATGTATGCAGCGCGTCAAAGATAAATTGATGAGCATCGAAATTCTGGAAAATACGAGAAAACTAGGACTAAACTTTAGCATTCGCCCAGTCGCCAATCTTCCCCCTGCTTCTTGATGCCGCAAGGCTTGGCTGCGCTGCAACAAAAGCATTGCCTAATCTAAGCTTAAATTTGTATCTTCTAAGTGAGGGGATCATGAGGGGGCGAAGTCGATTTTTTTTCATTTTAAGCTCGTGCTTCTTAGCTTTTTCGTCTGTGAAAGCTCAAAATTTGGATCAATTGCATGAGGGTCTCCGCTTGGCCGAAACGCTTCTGATGAGAATTGAACAAGGATCCCCCGCTTGCCATTCTTCTTCTTGTCAGAAAAACAAATCAGCGACGCTTCATAAAATTTATCGAGATTCACAACTCCTTAGCTTTTTAGGTCCTGAGTTCAGTGAACAGGCCAAGACCTCGATTCAAAGCGCTCGAAAGCTGGTACGTGCGTCAATAAAAAGAACTGATTTATCTTCAAAGCAACCAGAAAGCTTCGCCGACTGGACGAAGATTTTTGAACGTCGCTACGCTCATGATATCGAAAACACGATTTCATGGCTCGCCTTTGCCGCAAAAATTGAATCATTGAGAGCGAGTCTTCAATACCTTGCTCAAGGTTTCAAACATCTCGAATCAAACGAAAAAGCGGAATTCCAAAAGTTGTGGGAACGAGGCCTTGCCCAAATTCTAGCGGACCAACGTCGAATTCAAGAACTTAGCATTCTTCGAGATCAAAATCGCCACGATGGAGACGAAAGTACGGCAGAGAAACTCGACGCTGAAAAGCTCGAACTCATGAAAAAATCCCGAGATTGGTTTGAAGAGAACGAGACTTCTTTGATCACCATCCAGCGTCGTTTTTTCTCAGACCTTGAGTTTAGTCGAATCATTGATTTCGTGAAGGCTTTAAATTTCTGGTCAGAATTTTTTGGCAATCCAAATATTCTTTCAGAATCATTGGCTCAAAAATCTCAAACGATCGATCCTAGTCTCAGAGCTTTGATTCGCGACATTCAATCGTTTAATGACTTAGAGTTTGGTGTTGTTGGGCTTGACAACTTCTCCACGATGACAAATCCGGCTCTCGCGGCTGGTTGGGAGGTTCAAGTTCAAAATCGCCTACAGTCTCACCTTGAAAGCATTCAGTTTTTGATGGATGCAGGCCAAAGTCTGTTGTTGCTCAGCGCTTCGATGGCTCTTGGTGGCTCATCTCGATTGCTTCAATTCGGAATTTTCGGAACGGCTTCTTATTTTCAAGATGTAGAAGACTTTAAGATCTCAGATGCGCTGTTTCAACCTTCGGATCGAATCACGAGGCTGCATCAACTTGAGATGTTTTGGAACTCCCGGATGCAAAAGAGGCATGTCGAGCTCAAATCAACTCAATTACTTTTGAAACAAAAAATTCATGAATTGAAAGAACGAATCAATCAAACAGAAAAAGGGGAACTCAAATGAAGCGACTCATTGGTCTTTTTATCAGCTGCACTTTGCTATTGGCTATCGAGCCAAATCTTTGGGCTGAAGATGTTAATGCAGATGATGATCTCAATTCAAAGATCATTATCTTCACAGATGAATTTGAAGAGTTTCTTGAAAGAGCTTGGATTATCTATGAGAGCGGCGAGAGATTGCGCCCAAAAGAATTAGAAGCTCAAATCAACCAGCTCATGATCATCACCAACAGAATCGCCGCTGCCTATTTTGAAGCCATCGACACAGAGGTTCAGCCAGAAATGGAATCTTATTTTCAAACTCAATATTCTCGAAACTCTGCGATTCATCATTTGTTTTTGCTTCTCGGAAATTCTATTCACAATCGAGCCGTTAAGCTTGTCGACGGTGAAAAAGCGGAACATCGACAATACAAAATCTGGGGTGTGACAGGAGGAGCCCTTCTAGGCTCTGTCTCCGCTGGAGCGGTTTTATATTTCAAGCCCAACTTTATTCCTAACCCGCTCGTCGCCACACTTTTTGTGTTAGGCCTTGGCGCGGCCGGAACAGCGGCCGGCTGGGGAGGTGCCATCGCCGCCTACAGCTTTATTCTTCCCGCCAATCCAGCAGTCAAAACAGCTAAAGATTTCCTGAATCTCTATCCTACGGGAAAAGATTTTATCGAAGACATTTCTGAAATGAATCAAGATATAGAGCTCGGTCTGGAATCGATTTCGGAGGCCCTTTATGCTCACGCTGATTAGTCTCATTATGATTTTCTCAATGCCGTCTGATCGAATTGAAGATTGGGACGACTTTGAAAACGATCATGAATTTAATTTTTATCTTGGTGAATTCATCGAGAATAATCTTGATGAGCTTCATCCCCTTCAGGTCTTGATTCAAGATCGATTGGTAGAGAACTTTTTTGAGACATCTGATCAAAAAGTTTTTCAATCTCGATTGAGAAAGCTTAATCAGGCTTTTGAAAATCATCCAAAAGCGCTACTAAGATTTGAAAGTCTGAATGAAGCTCTTTACGAGGAGTTCAATCAAAAGATAAAAAAAGCAAAAACAATGAGATGGATTTTCACCGCAGGAGGCGCGGCCGCTGGAGCCCTAGTCGCTTTTCCAGTCACAAAAATGTTTGCCAGAAAAGCCGCTCGCTCGATTTTGCTTTTAAGTGTTCCACTTGGTGCCATCTCGGGAGCAGGTGCCGGTTTTTTGTTGAGCGATTTTTTATTTATGCCTGACTATCAGTTCGATGGCTTAAATGTTTCATCGGATTTGCTCTTGGGCCTAGAGGATTTGAAAAAAACATTGGGGGAGTAAAAATGAAAAGAATACTGAAACTGATATTGTGCTGTCTTTTGCCAATAACTTTAAGTGCTGAAGAGCTGGTTGTTTTCGTGGTCAGCTCAGAGGATCAAGAAATTCTCAATATTTTTGAAGAAGATTTAGAGGGCCAAGATAGCATTTCGAATGCCGAGAGTTTTGAAGATTATCTGATGCAAGATCGAGGAAACTCTGATCGAAAGAGAAAACGTCTCGAAGATTTGGTGCGAAAAAGACAACAACTTTTTCAAGCGCAACTTCGCGGCTTTGTGGAGATTGAAATTGACCGCGAAGATCCCGAATCTAACGCCGATTTTGTGAAGCTTACTGCGGATCTTGTCGACCTTACTTTTGACGCCATCTCTGAGCGTGATTTTTATGACAAACTTTATCTCATTAACCAAAGTTGGCTTGAAAACACTTCTGAGGTGGAGCGCTTTGCTTATCTTGATAACGCCCTCAGCAAAGAAAATTTAGCTCGTGAGCAGCATCATCAAAAATTGAGAAAAATTATCACGACAGCCACCACTCTTGTCGGTGTTGGGCTTGGCGCCTATGGAAGCTATGTGATGTCAAAAAAGATTGTCCCCATCAAAGCCGATGAGAAACTTCTTCCTTTGATCTTAAAGTGGAGCGGTCGAGTGCCAGTGATTTTGGTCGGCTCTAGTGTCGGTGCGGCGATGGGCTCCTATCTTGGGTTTTTGGGAAGCCAGTGGCTACTTTCGAGAGAAGAGCTTTATATTGATCCAATCGACGGAGATGAAGATCTTAAAGACATTCTCGATATCATCAACGAACTCCCTTGATCCGAAAGCTTATTTGTTACTATCGTCGAGGGGCATGAAACGCCCCTCTTTTTTTTTCCTCTTATCTCTATCACTCATTTTAAATCTGGCTTCGACCCAAGCTGAAAATTCAACTTCATCAGATATTCAAAAGAAAGTTTTGTGGGTTCCTGTTGAGGGCACTGTTGAGCTGGGCTTATCTCCTTTTATTCAACGGGCTATTGAAAAAGCCGACAGCGAAAAATACGATCTTTTGGTTCTAGAAATCGACACATTCGGTGGACGGGTGGATGCAGCCGTTCAAATTCGAGACGCACTTTTAGACGCAAAAACTCCGACACTCACCTTCGTCAACAAAAGAGCAATCTCAGCGGGAGCTTTGATTTCATTGGCAACGAAGAAAATTTATTTCGCACCCGGCGGCACCATGGGAGCAGCGACTCCGATTCAATCAGGAGCCGAGGGCGCACAAGATGTCTCAAAAAAATATGTCAGCTATTTTCGAAGTGAGATGGGTGCCACAGCAGAGAGAAATTCGTGGCCCAAAGATTTGGCGGAAGCCATGGTTCAAGCGCCAGAAGACATACCAGGCGTGGTGAAAAAAGATGGCGTGCTGACGCTCACATCAGAAACTGCCGTCAAATTAAAAATGGCAAACGGAATTGCGGATTCGCGTGAAGATCTTTTGAAAAAATTAGATTTAGAATCGGCTAAAGTTGATGAAATCACTGAAAATTGGGCAGAGAATATCGTTCGATTTTTAACTGAACCCACCGTTTCGGGTCTCTTGATGTCAGGAGGAATTTTGGGCCTCATCCTAGAGTTTCAGGCTCCGGGTTTTGGGCTTCCGGGCATTATCGGAATCAGCTGTTTAACACTTTTTTTCTTTGGCAAATTTTTAGTGGAGCTGGCTGGTTGGGAAGAAGTGATGCTTTTGATTCTCGGGCTCGTACTCATTTTAGTAGAGCTATTTTTACTCCCAGGAACTTTTGTGTTTTTTGTCTCCGGAATTATTTGCGTTTTCCTAGCGCTTTTTTTCGCTGGCATCTCGCCACAAATTCCGATGGATTTTCAGTTTCCAGACATAAGAGCCCATTTGCAAGCCATGCTCTTGGCGGTATTAAGTTTTTTTGTGGGCCTCGTAGCGGTGTATTATTTTTTTGCGAAATCTCAACGAAAAGCCCCTCTTGTTTTAGGAGATGAATTAGCGCACGGCGGAGCCCTAGAAGAAAGTTGGATCGAAGAAAGAAGTCATTTGATCGGAAGAAAAGGCGTTGCTCTAACGGCTCTCGCTCCGTCTGGGAAGATAGAGATTGATTCCCACTCCTATGATGCCATCTCAAGCTCGCCTTTTATCGAGCGCGGCGAAAGCATTGAGGTGATCGAAGTCGATGAGATCAAGATTTTAGTCTCAAAAGTTAAAAACTGATCCCAAGCTTTCTGTTTTGCTGGCTAAAGAAAAAAAAAGATGCGATTAAAGATTTATTTAAAATAAGAAAGGTGCATTTATGTTTGAGTTTGGTTGGCTGGTTGCGTTTCTTGGTTTTGTCGTCTTTTTTGTTCTGGTTTGGATTGTTCCGGTAGGGCTTTTTATTCAGGCCTTGCTCTCGGGAGCTTTTGTTGGGATCGGAAGCCTAGTCGGAATGCGCTTGAGAGGCGTTAACCCCAAGGTGATTGTTCATTCTCGAATTGCGGTCGTCAAAGCTGGTCTTCCTCTTTCTGCCAACAATCTTGAAACTCACTATCTCGCAAGAGGCAATGTGGCTCGTGTGGTTCAAGCTTTGATTTCAGCCGACAAAGCGGGCATCAAACTCAGTTTCGAGAGAGCGTGTGCGATTGATCTCGCCGGACGCGATGTTTTAGAGGCCGTCAAAATGACAGTCAACCCAAAGGTCATTACCACTCCGATGGTGGCGGCCGTTGCCAAAGATGGAATTCAACTCAAAGCCCTCACTCGAGTGACAGTTCGTGCCAACATTGACAAACTCGTTGGAGGAGCTGGTGAAGAAACGATCATCGCTCGCGTCGGCGAAGGAATTGTCTCAACGATTGGATCCGCGACGAATCACAAAGAGGTTCTTGAAAATCCTGATCAAATTTCAAAAAAAGTTTTGGCCAGAGGTTTAGATGCTGGAACAGCTTTTGAGATTCTTTCGATCGATATTGCCGATGTCGATGTGGGAAGCAATATCGGAGCGAAACTTCAGCAAGATCAGGCCGAGGCTGACAAAAAAATTGCGCAAGCAAAAGCAGAGTCTCGTCGAGCCATGGCGATTGCTGCCGAGCAAGAGATGAAAGCCAAAGCTCAAGAGATGAAAGCTCGAGTAATCGAGGCCGAAGCTAAAGTTCCTGAAGCTATGGCAGACGCTTTTCGATCTGGTCGTCTTGGTGTGATGGACTATTACAATATGCGAAACGTGATTGCCGACACTGACATGAGATCAAGCATCGCGGGAACCTCTGCACCGAAAAAAACTGAGGAATAATGCTCGCAAAAGTTGAAACTTGGGTCAGCATTCTCATTTTTGCTATTTGGGCCTTCAGTGCTTATTTGGAGTACCAAAGAAAGAAAAAAAAGAAAGCTGAAGCGGAGGCTCGACAGCGAAGTGATTCGTCTGCTGATCACGAGGCCTCCGTCACTCAAAATCAAGATTATCAAACTCCCGACTTTGACGAAGAAGCTTTGAGAGAAGCTGAAGAAGCGGCTAGGTCGCAGCCCTACCGATCAAGCCGACGAGGAGAAGATCTCGAAGTCAGCGTAGAAGATATTATCAGAGAGATTTTGCTGCCAGAGCCCATCGAAGCTCCGCCCGAAAAGAATATGCGCTCAGAAATTTCAGAGGAAAAGTTTGAGCGAAAATTTTTGGAATCAGAGTTTCAAGCACCAGGAAAACTCGGCCCCCAAGATGCCGCAAGCGATTTCGAAGATGAGATTAAAGACGCCCCCTCAGACGAGGCCTCCTTGAAGCAATGGAATCGAGACTCTATTTTTTCTCAGGGTTTTTCTCAGGCGATTTTGGCGGCGGAAATTTTGTCCGAACCTCGATCTCGAAAAGTTTTTAAACAGCGAATGTAGATTGAGATGAAAGATATATCTGAACTATTTGAAGTTAAACTGAATCAAAAGCTGAAAGAAAAGCCCGATCTTCTCGATTCGCTTCAAGCCGCACTTCAGATTTCTGTAGATGATCAAACATGGCATTTTGATCCAAAAGCTTCTGGCCCTTGGATTTTTTCGGGTTCGTGCGACAATGCCGAATGTTCCATTTCAATTTCCACTGAGAATTTTAAGAAATTAATGAAAGGTCAGTTGAATATCGCCTTGGCCATTGCTCTTCGAAAAATTAAAGTCAAAGGCAATCCGGCGCATTTGATAGCATTAAGGAAATTGTTTGAATGAAATTACTTGAAATCTTAAAAGAAAAAGCTTTTCAGAAAAAAACCGTGACTCTCTCATCAGGTCGCATTTCAAATTTTTATATTGATGTGAAGCGAGTCAGTCTTGATCCTCAAGGAGCTTTCTTAATCGGCAACGAGCTCTTTGATCTCATCTGTAAAAATTTCTCGGAGGCGAAAGCCGTGGGTGGACTCACTTTGGGTGCTGATCCTTTAGCCACCGCCGTCTCGATTAGTTCTTGGGTGGCGCAAAAGCCTCTTTCGGCTTTTATCGTCAGAAAAGAGGCCAAGGGCCACGGCCTTGCTCGGTTGATTGAGGGATCCGATCTTATTCCTCAAAAGTCAAAGGTGGTGATTCTTGAAGATGTGGTCACCTCAGGAAAATCGAGCTTAGAGGCCGCTCAAAAGGCCAGAGACTTTGGCTGGGAGGTTTTGGGCGTCGCCGCAGTGGTCGATCGTCAAGAGGGCGGACGTGAGGCCCTCGAAGCACAAAATCTCGTTTTAAAAAGTTTGTATTGTAAATCTGACTTTGGAATAATCGAGTGAATGAAAAATTTTTTGATCCTTGCGGCTAGTTTTGGGATTTTTGTCTCTTGTTCTCAAAAAAATCAACACACTCATAGCAAAGGATTTTTTGACGCCTTTTATGGCCGAGATGCTTATGAAAAACTTTTCGATCAGCAGACTCAAGAAGATCGACTTTCGAGCAACTTCGACATGACGGCCGTGGCCTCCGTGACCTATTGGAGCTCGGAACTGGCTGAGAAATATGCCTCTGCGCTCATTGAAGATTATCTGTTGAATGAAGTCGAGGCTGCCGCCACACAAAAAGAGCAAGCCGCAGAGGCCAATGATTTTGAAACTTTTATCGTGAGTCTAATCACTCGAAACACTTCATGGGGCAACTTGGGCACAAGAAATAGCTTGTGGAGTGCGCATGCTCAAACTGAAAAAATGCCCGAAAGAATTACTGCCTACTCCATTCAAAAAATTGACTTCGGCAATGAGAAATCTCGGCAATATATCAAAACCATGAATCGATTTGGCGAGACCTACAAAGTAAGATTCAAAAAAACAGACCTGCCTCCAGGTGAATCGACGATCCGCTTTTTTTTGTCTGGCCCGCTTGGAACGATGGCCATGTCTTTTGAGCGGCCGAGTGCCACTCGATGAGTATTCGCCAATCTGATTTTTATCTTCTGCCAAACATCTTAAGTGTCTCTCGAGTAATCGCTGTTCCTCTGATCGTTTTGCTTCTTTATTATCAATGGAATTTGACGGCTCTTATTGTTTTTATCGGCGTTGGAATTTCTGATTATATCGATGGCTGGATCGCTCGGCGTTATCAATATGAATCAAAGCTTGGCATGCTTCTTGATCCTCTCGCCGACAAGTTGATTATTTTATCCACAATGATCATGTTGCTTTGGATTGATCGTTTAGACCTACAATATCATGATTGGAAGCTTGATTTGCTTGGCCCCATTTTGGTGATTGTGACGGTAGGCAGAGAAATGGCGATTACCGGACTTCGCGGAATCGCGTCGAGCATCGGCCTTGTCATGCCTGCCGATCGTGGGGGAAAAATCAAAACTTGGATTCAGTTTATTGCGATTTCGGCCCTCATTTATGGCAACCCAAACTTTTTAAAAGCGGGCCAAATTCTGCTTATTTTTTCAGTTTTTGCCGCCCTTTGGTCAGGAATTCGCTATACCATTCATTTTTTAAAAGCCCTTCCCCGCTAAAGTCTTTGGAATGCTTTGAATTTTTCAAGGCCTTCTGAGATCGATTAAAATTTCGTATACTTAAGGGTTGGACATCATTGCTTTTTCTTAATAATTCATAAGTTCAGATGGGAACACGTGTGAAAAAATTAGAGCAGAAATCTACAGATCCGATCATAAAATTTCAGCCTGAGCTTTTGAAAAAAATGCACAAGCTAATGGTCTTGGATCGCTGTCTTGAAGAGCGCCTGATTAAAATGTCAAAAGGTGGAGATGGATTTTTTTGGATCGGTGGGCCTGGCGAAGAGGCCTTCGGTGTGCCTCTCGGTCTTTTGGCTCAAAAAGGTCAGGGCTTAGATTACGATTATTTTCATTTTCATTATCGAAGCAGCGGAACAGCTCTAGCTTTAGGAGCAACCGTGATCGACACGATTCGCCAAATGCGAACGGTGGCGACCGATCCTTATTCTCGCGGTCGAAATTTTGTGAATCACTATTGTATTCCCGAATGGAATGTCATGCCGGTGGCGCCCACGATTGAAACTCAATATTCGACAGTGATCGGCACAGCCATCGCTCAAAAAAAACATGGTGGCACTGGAATCAGCATCGTCACTGGAGGAGATGCGGGAACAGCCGAGGGTGATTTTCATTCGTGTTTAGTTTGGGCGACTCGACCAGCGAATCCTTTGCCCATATTGATTAGCGTCACTAACAATGGATTCGGAATCTCGACTTCTTACGAAGGCCAACACGGCGAGGGTCAAATTTCAAACTGGGCGAAAGCTTTTGAAGATATGCCGGGAAGAACGATCAACGGGAATGACCCGATTGAAACTTATTTGGCCATTCAAGAGGCTATGAATTTTATTCGCAAAGAGCGGCGACCTTATCTTTTAGAAGTTTTAACGAGCCGTCTTCACGGCCACAGCTCTTCATCGGGTGCAAACCGAGTAGATGAGCCAGATTGTATCACCATGTTTGAAGAGAGACTTTTGAAGTTTCAGATTATTTCAAACGGAGAGAAAGAAAAAGTTTGGGATGCTTGCCGATCCGAGTGTGATGAGGCCTTTCAACAAGTGAAGGCTGAGAAATATCCAGACGCCGATGATATTTGGAATGGAATTTTCGTGGAAGGCCTTAGCGACAGTTATCCTAAAAAAGGTGGGAGTTAAACTTCTATGGCAAATATGGCTCAAGCCATTCGAATGGCTCTACATTACGGTGAAGAAAATCTTGGGGTTCAAGAAATTTTCGGAGAAGACGTTGGTCCACCACTTGGCGGTGTTTTTACAGCCACTCAAGGTTTAAAAAATTCTTGGAACTCTCCTCTTGATGAAAGAGGAATCGTTGGAGCTGCGATTGGCTTAGCATGGGCGGGCTCTCGCCCTGTGGCTGAGATTCAGTTTGTAGATTATATTTTTAACACTATTGATTTGTTAAAACTCGCGGGCAATAGCCTTTGGTGCTCAGGCGGAAAAACTCCCTGCCCTTTAGTGATCATGACTCCCACGGGCTCAGGAATTCATGGCTCAATCTATCACTCACATTCGTTTGATTCTATCGCCTCAAAAATTCATGGAATGAAAGTAGTTTGCCCTTCGACTCCGCTTGATGCCTATGGGCTAATGTTGTCGGCGATTCGAGATGATAATCCTGTGCTCTTCTTGAAACCAAAGGCTTTGCTTCGAGCAAAAGGGCGAGATTTGATTCCAGGAGAGCCCGAAAGCGAAAAAGAATTAAAAGAAATGATTGACGCTCCAATTGGAGATCGAAGTCGATGGAAAGCCAAATGGCCTAAACTCGAAGAATATTTAGTTCCAATTGGAAAAGCCAATATCAGTCACGCTGGTGATCGAGCGACTCTTGTGACTCACGGACGATTAGCCCCCATTTGTTTGCAAGTGGCTGAAGAACTGGCCTCATCTCAAGGCATTCATATCGAAGTGATCGATATGAGAAGCTTGATACCTTACGATTGGGATTGCATCAAAAACTCAATTCAAAAGACGGGTCGCGTTCTTTTCGTCAACGAAGAGACTGAAATCAGCAATTTTGCGGAGCATTTGTTTCGTCGCTGTATTGATGAGATGTTTTATGAGCTAGAAGTGGCTCCTAAAATACTCTGCGGTAAAGCGGTTCCCGGAATCGGGCTTAGCCCCGTTTTGGAATATGCCAGCGTTCCTCAAAAATCCGACGTTGAAGAGGCTGTTCAGCGGCTTTTGGCTGAACCTGCCTAAGAAAAGCTTCAAAAAATTCAGAACCTTACGCGTTTTAATAGTTTTATTCTATATTTAGAATAATTCTAAATATGTTGACTTTCTAATATTGTAGTGATCTAATAGAGAAATGCTGGCGAACCTTCAATCTCTTCGAGAAAAGCTCTTAGAGCACGGTATTCAGGCCTCAGCCCCGCGCCTTGCGATTGCTGATTTCGTCTTAAACACCCGCTCCCACCCCACAGCCGAAGAGATTAAGATCGAAGTTGAAAAAAAGATGCCGAGCGTTTCTCTGGCCACGATTTATAACAGCCTTCACCTATTCGTTGAAAAGGGGCTGATTGTGGCCGTTAAAGATCCCGCCTCTGACAAATGGCGCTATGACTGCAACACGAAGCCTCACTTTCACTTTTTTGACGAAGCCAGCGGCCAGTTGGTCGATTTAGAGCCTTCGGTTTTGCGCATTCAGCCAGATTTCTCTAAGTTGTATGCTGACTTTGAAGTGAACTCGATTGAAGTCACGGTCAAAGGCAAGCTGCGAAGATCATCAACAAAAAATAAATCATCTAACGAAAGGAAATCCCTCGATGACAACTAAAGAAACTACCGAAACAAAAACAGGAATGCTCACCGTTGGTGATCAGTTTCCTGATTTTAAACTCAAAGCTTGCGTCAGCATCGACAAAAGCTACAACGACAACTTTAAAGAGATTTCTTTGAGTGATTCAAAAGGAAAGTGGAGAGTTGTATTCTTTTGGCCCTTCGATTTCACTTTTGTTTGCCCCACTGAAATCACAGACTTCAACAAACATTTTGGCGATTTCAAAGATAGAGGCACTGAAGTGTTGGGTGTGAGCTGCGATTCAGAACACGTTCACTTGGCTTGGAGAAAAGCTCATCCCGATCTTAAAGACATCAAGTTTCCGATGGTCGCCGACTACAACAAAGATCTTTCGAGAACTTTGGGAATTTTAGCGAAAGGCGTAAATGCTCCTCTTCGAGCGACCTTCATCGTCGATCCTGATAACATCATTCGTTATGCTGATGTTTGCGATCTAAGCGTTGGAAGAAACACCAAAGAAGTGATTCGAGTTCTTGATGCTCTTCAAACTGGTGAACTTTGCCCCAGCTGTTGGGAAAAAGGTCAAGACACTCTCGAAGTCGCTTAATTTAAGCTCTTTCAGAGATCAATTTAAGGGGGGCGCTATGCCCCCCTTTTTTTAGAATTGTTCAGAAAAATATAAAGGAAGCTTGTTTATGAATATCGACAGCCTTTTTGAAGGATTTGAAAGTCCCACAGAATTAGACTTCAAAGTAAATTTTAAAAAATTTTTAATTGATGGAAAATTAGAGCCAAAAACTGCGGCTCTCGTGGCGATCTCATGCGCAGAGACCGTAGGCTGTAGCCCACTTCTAAAGTTTTCTGAAGCCTATGCCAAAGAAAATGGCGCAACCGATGCCGATATCACCGAGGCTTCAGATGTCGCCGCCGTCATGGGAATTGCGAACAATTATTACCGATTTCGACATTTCGTATCAAAAGACGCCTATCAAAAGCCTGCGGGCTTTAGAATGAGCCTGATGGGCAAACCCGTCACCGGAAAACTCAATCTTGAGCTGATGGCTCTTGCGGTCTCTATCATTAATGGCTGCGAAAACTGCGTTCAAGGCCACGAAAAATCGGTGATAGAGCACGGGGGAACCGAAGAAATGGTGCACGATACGGCACGCTTGGCCTCCACAATCAATGGGCTTAACGTTTTGTTTCGCCGCAAGCTCCGATAAAGAAAATCTTGGCCTTCTTTTGATTTTTTCGCTAATCATGAAGGCCGATGCGGGAGTAGCACAGCGGTAGTGCGTCTGCTTGCCATGCAGAAGGTCGAGGGTTCGATCCCCTTCTCCCGCTCCACATTTCAGCCGTCCTGGGGGGGGTAAATTTCAGATGAAAAATTTAGTCGTCATCACAGGTAGCAATCGGGGAATTGGATTAGAGCTCACAAAAATCTTCGCAAAAGATCATGATGTCATCGCTTGCTGTCGCAACTCGAGCCCCGAACTTCAGGTTCTGGGGGTCGAAATTTTAGAAGACATGGATTTAAAAAACGCCAAGAGCTTTCAAAGGCTCTCTGAAAAAATCGGAAGTCGAAAGATTTCAGTTCTTGTGAATAACGCCGGAATACTTGAATCCGATAGTTTGGAAACCGCCAATCAAGAAGAGATCACAGAGCAGTTTTATGTGAACGCCTTAGGCCCCTTTCTCTTAACGCAAAATCTCCTACCTCATTTTGGGCCTGGCTCAAAGATTGCGTTCATCACAAGCCGAATGGGCTCGATCGCCGACAACACGAGTGGTGGATACTATGGCTACAGAACCTCAAAAGCTGCCCTCAATGCGCTTGGAAAATCTTTGGCGGAAGATTTGAAGTCGAAAGAAATCTCTGTCGTTTTGCTTCATCCTGGATTTGTAAAAACGACGATGACCAAAAACCAAGGCCATATTGAGGCCGATGAAGCAGCGAAAAATTTGTTTCAGCAGATCACGCGCCTAAATCTAAAAGCGACTGGCTCTTTCTGGCATTCTTCTGGCGAAGAACTGCCCTGGTAATCAGGGCTTCCAGATATAATCGACCTCTTTTGATTTTGGATGAAAACAAAGACTCAAAACTTTTAAGTCAGGCTTCATCATCTTTAAAAAGAAAGGCACTCCTCGATCTTTTCTGACATGCCCGCAACCCATGATTCCTATGAAAACCTTTTTCTCGACCAACTCTGAATTGATTTTTTTCGCCATTTCGAAATCTCTTGCGGCTTGAAGCTTCGCCAGTTTTTTCGCAAGCTCGTCTGACATTTCAAAGGGATGAACTTTTATCATCTCTTCGATCAATTCATTTTGTTCTTGAGCAGAGAGTTTTGAAAAAGCCTTCGGCCCGCTCTTCTCGAGCTCTTTTGCACTCTTATTTAAGCCGATCACCTTCCAGCCACGATCTTTAGCATGAGAAATCAGCGGCTCATAAAAAGAAAACTTGGGCCAGCCTCGTTTTGACCAATCTAATTGAGTCTCCAATCCCTCGACACGATGATCTTTGATATCTAAATATTTTTTTAGAGAATCATTTTGGTTTTGATTGATCTGCTCCATTCCCAAAACAGCATCCGAAAACTTTGAAATCAATTCAAGCTGGCCTTCATGGTCTGATGCCCTTCCATGACGTTCACCCAACAAAATCACATCAACACCTTTGAGCTCGATATCAAAAATTTCAGGAGCCAAGCGCTGCCCATTTGGCCGAAAGGCTGTCTTTTGCGCACAGGCTTGTAAGAATGAAAATCCAATGGCGATAAGAAACAATTTTTTAGTTAAGTTCATTTTTGATTCCAACCTCTCTGATTCATTTTGAGTTTTCTCACAAAAAAAATCTTGCTTCTTTGCATCGAAAAAAAAATTTTTTTGCTATGTCGCAGCAGAATTTTATAACGCATTCCCCCAAAATTTAACGCTCCATATACTTATTGTAGGGGGATTAAGGGGTATGAAAAGTCGTGGATGTTTTTGCCTATTTTTTTTCTTGACGTTTTTTTTAAGCTTCAAGGTTAGCAGCGCCGAGTCGAATTCTTATTCGATGCATCTCGAAGCGCGTAACGAATCGATTCGAGTAACTTTCGAGTTAAATGAATTCAAAAGAAATGAGCTTCGATTTGGAACTAAAACTTATGAGAGTATAGAAATGGCTTCAGCGAGCTTTCTGGATCAGAAGGCTTATCCTCAGCTTCCAAAAATCAATCGAGACATTCTTTTGCCATTGTCATCGACAAAGACCAAAATTCAAATCATCGATCTTCAATCGAAGCGATGGAAGTCGGCCATGCCTCTTCCAAGCCGCGGCGCCATTATGAGGAATCAAGACCCAGATCAGATTCCTTTTGAAGAGTCTGACGTTTACAATTCAAAGGCTGTGTTTCCAGAGCAGGTCATCAAAATGGGCTCGCTCTCTCAAATCAGAGATTTTAAGGTCGTTAATATTGAGCTTCGACCATTTCGATATGATTTCGAGGCACGTGAGCTAGAAGTCTTTGAAAAAATTACATTCGACCTGCAGTTTGAAAGCGCTGCAGAATCTCGCCAGTGGCTTCAAAAATCAATGGACCTCTCTTTCTTTAAATTCTATCAGCAGCAGTTTCAAAATTTTCCTGCTGAAGAGTTTAATCAGCGAGCAGAGAACCTGCAGATGAGTCTTCATCCTGGAAAAATGTTGATTTTAAGTGCTCAAAAATTTGAAGGCATGCTGGATGAATTCGTAGAGTGGAAAAACACACGAGGGCTAGAAACTTTTGTTCTCTATCTGCCAGAATCTAGAACATCTTGGAAGGATATCAAAACTTATGTGAAAGATTTTTATCTTAACGAGAAAATTTCACATGTTCTTTTAGTGGGAGATTCTGATCTCGTTCCTTTTCATCCAGGTCTATCCGGAAATGCAAGAAACAATGAGGCCGATCCTCTTTATGGGCTTATTGAGGGAGATGATTATTACCCGGAAGTTTTCGTCGCTCGATTCGCAATTAAAACAGAAGATGAATTACGACGCGTGATTCGAAAGAGTATCGATTATGAGAAGCATCCTCACGCTGATGCTCAGTGGTATTCTGAAGCTCTCGGAATTGCGAGCAATGAAGGCTCTTGGTCAGGAATCCTCGACTATGAGCGCTTGAACCTACTCGCTGACATGCTGCTTAACTGGGACTACAAAAATTTTACGAAGGTCTATGATCCAAACGCCAAACGATCAGCCGTGAAAGAGGCTCTTGAAAATGGAGTTGGATTCATCAATTATATTGGTCACGGATGGGAGCAGGGCTGGGTCAGCAGCGGATTTGGAAATCGAGATGTGCTCGATTTAAAAAATTCCGAAAAGTGGCCTTTCATTGTCAGCGTCGCCTGTGTGAATGGACGCTTTGATTATAAATACGGAGATAGCTTTGCTGAGGCTTGGCTTAAAGGCGCAGAAGGCGAAACCCCAACGGGCGCTTTAGCGATTTTTGCCAGCTCCACGAATCAATCTTGGGTGCCTCCTACGGTGGGTCAGAAAAAAATCACAGAGCTTCTTACGGCAGAGCTTGAATCCAGTTTGGGCGGCTTGTTTTTTGCCGGCTCCGTCGCTGTGATTGAAGATGCCTCTAGCACGGCAGAGCAAACTTATGAAACTTGGCACATCTTCGGAGATAGCTCTATTCAGGTTCGCTCAAAAGCCCCCGAAGAGATTCAAGTTGAGTTTGCATCTCTTAAGCGATTGGCGAACTCTGAGTGGGCTATTGAACTCGCAACGAATACACCACTTGCTTCGATCAGTCTAATGGCTGCCGAGGGTGTAGTGCTCAGAGGCGTGACTGACTCAAATGGTCAATTTAATCGTCGATTCATGAGCTCATCTCTTCGATCGAAGGAGCGTCTAGCGCTATCACTTACTGGCTTCAATCGATTTCCTGAGTTTTTGGAATTGACTGCAAATTGATTTGATCTTTTCTCACAGCTACTAGCATTATAGTAGCTGTGAGTTTTTTAAGTTTTTGTTTTTCGGTTTTACTCGTTAACGCGCTAAGCAATCCTGACAAAACTTTTCCGTCGGAAGAAGGCCCGACGGGTCTTCTTGAAAGCGTGAGTGCGATTCCCAATTCTCCTTCTGATTTTTCGATCGGCTTAACGGACAGTTTCTTTTTTTCTGACAACTTTATTAACAGCGAAAAGCATGCTCGCAATCGACTTCGCTTATCGGCCAACTACAGCTTTCGCGGAGGCTTTGAAGCTTTTCTTGGAACAGGCTCATCGTTTAATGATCATTCAAATGCTGATCAGTCTCGCTCATCCACCAGCTTTTTCGAGGATTCAAAAATTGGCTTAAGATGGAGTCTTCCGATTATTGAAAATAAATTTTATTTTGGAACTTATGCTTATGCCGGCTTTCTCAGCGGCTCACGCGCTCCGCGGCAAGTGAGCGGATTCATCAATCAGCAAAGTGGCCCTTTCGCTTACGGAAAACTCATGCTGCTTTCGAGTCTTGATATGTCAAAAACTTGGTCGCGCTTGCCCATGAGGTTTCACTTGAATTTGGGCTACCGCTCCCCCACTGGAAATCGTCAACCGATCTCTGAGGAGCCTTCTGAGCTACCGATCTCAAAAATCGACATCTTTAATTTGAATAGTTTTAAATATCAGTCAGTTTTAGGCTCCTTGAGTGCTGAAGCTTTGTTTCGATGGGCTGTGGCTTTTGTGGAACTCAATACTGAATATGCCATTGTAACAGGATCGGAGAGTTTAGGTTATGGAGATAATCGGCACTCGGTTTCTGTTGGCGGAATTTGGCTTCCTCATGAATCATTTGGAATCATCACCGCCGCTGAAGTTGGAATTGGGGGCGATAGCACAAAACACTCTGCTGGAATTCCTCACAATATTCCCTGGCAAGCTTACTTAGGAGTGAAATTCAAAACCAACGCCGATCAATTGTTTCGAGCAATAGGCAGTATCAGAGGTCGTATTTCTGATGCGGACACTGGCTTTCCTTTGGCTGAAACAAAAATTACCTTGATTGGAGAAGTCGGCCTGCCCCAGACGACTAATATGGTTGGAGGATTTCAGTTTGAGAGTCTTTCACCAAAAACTTATCAACTTCGAATTGAACGGCAAGGCTATCAGCCTCAAACAAAAAGTGTAGAAGTTGAATCTGGTGAAAGCGCTTTTGTTGAAATTCTTTTAGACGGCACAGGCCCCAAAAATGGCAACCTCAACATTCTCATCACAGACCTTCAAACTGGAGGTCCGATCTCAAAGGCCTACATC
Source organism: Bdellovibrionota bacterium (assembly GCA_049436045.1). Classification (GTDB taxonomy): domain Bacteria; phylum Bdellovibrionota; class UBA2394; order UBA2394; family UBA2394; genus JBMTHG01. Next base: position 3,394 of record JBMTHG010000008.1, on the reverse strand, counting down.
AAAATCTCTTCGCTTGATCGGCCGCTGACCAGCGACGACAAAGGTGAAGCATTAGCGAAAGATATTCCTGAAGGCCTCCACACGATTCGAATCGAAGCCCCGGGCTATGTTTCAGAGGAATTTCCTCTTGAGATTTTCCCGAAAGAGACGATTTCTCAATCTTATTCGCTTCAGCGCGAGTTACCCAATGAGGGAACTTGTGCGGGCAAGGTTCTTAACCAAGACGGCACAGGCCTCACCGCGGTCTTCACTGATTTTTCAGGGAACATCTCGCCTTTTGGCACAGACCCTTTAAGCGGCAACTATAAAAAAGTTTTGAAGCCCGGCCGATACACCTTCAAGGTTCAGGCTGAAAACTATCTCCCTCAAGAAGTGATCTGTGAGGTGAGCCAAGGTGAAAACACCCAGCTTGATATCATGCTTGAAAAACCTCAAAAGGCTGTCGTCGTTGAAGATAAAATTGTGCTGCCCGAGGCTATATTTTTCGCCTTTAATTCTGATCAAATCGAAGGTCGCTCCTTTGAAACCCTTGATCAGGTCACCGAAGTCATTTTAAAAGCGAACAGCCAAGACGTGATTTCTATCGAGGGCCATACCGACAGTGTCGGTTCTGAGGAATATAATCAAAATCTTAGTGAGCGGCGTGCAAAGTCGGTTCGTCAATACTTGATCAATCAGGGTGTGGATGCTAACCGACTTAGAGCGTCTGGATTTGGCGAAACAAAGCCGGTGGCAACGAATGTGACAGGCGAAGGCCGATCCGAAAACAGACGCGTTGAATTTAATATTTTTCGCGCTCAAAAATGATTTATTGGGATTATAACGCCACTGCACCTGTTCGACATTTAGTGAAAGCTAAAGTCATTGAAGCCCTTGAAAGCTTTTCGGGAAACCCGAGTTCTCCGCATGCCCTGGGCCAATCTTCACGAGCTTATATTGAGGGAGTCAGACGTCGTCTTTGCGAGAAGATCGGCCTTAAACCTTCGGATCTCGTTTTTTGCGCTTCTGCGACAGAGGCCAATTGGATGGCTCTTTGGGGGCATTGGTTTTACGAAAAAAAAATAGCCAAACAAGAAGGGCGAAAGCCAAAAAAGTTGCTCGTCGGCGCTTTGGAGCATGCCTCCATTGAAAAAAACTTAAGCTCATTAACCGAACTAGAAGGAACTGAAGTCTTAAAGATTCCTCTTCAAAAAAATGGGCTTGTCGATTTAAAAGCGACAGAAAAGCTTCTCGCTGAAAATTCATTTTTTCTCGTTTCTCTTCATGCGGCTTGCAACGAAACGGGGATCATTCAGCCTTGGCAAGAAGTCGCAAAAATTTGTCAGACCTATAAGGTACATTTTCACTCTGATCTCGTTCAGTTTTTGGGCCGAATTCCCTTAAATTTAAGTGACGTTCCGGTCAGCTCTGGAACTTTAGCTTTTCATAAGTGCGGCGGTCTGAAAGGGATTGGCGCTTTTTTCATTCGACACTCTGAGTGGATTCCCCCTCTTGCTGGAGGCTCTCAAGAAAAAAAGAGACGAGCGGGAACTGAAAACGTTTTGGGAATTGCAAGCATTGACGCTCTCACAGAAGAGCTCGATCAAATCATTAGCTCCTATCAAGGCCCCGTGGCCAAATTGAGAGATCAGTTTGAAGCTCGGCTGAGGGAAAAAATTCCTCATGTCAAAATCGTGGGCGAAGAGATTCCTCGATTGCCGAATACGAGCTTTTGTGTGTTTCCGGGAGTGCCCGCCGATGCCATGCTGATGAGTCTGGATGTGGCCAATATATGTTCGAGCGCCGGTTCAGCTTGTTCTTCTGGCCTTGCCGAGGGCTCGAGCAAACTCTTGGAGCTTGGCTACTCGAAAGAAGATGCCCAGTGCGGCGTGCGATTTAGCCTTGGAGAAAGTGCTCATTCTGACGATATTGATAAAATCATTTCGGTAATTGATAAGACCATCAAACGAATGGCAGCATAGCCCAAATGAATGCGGCACCTCTTGATGATTTGATCGCCCACCTCAGTCGACTTCCCGGAATTGGAGAGCGAACCGCCACTCGACTCGCTTTTTATCTGCTTCGAGCGCAGGCTCCTTTTCGAAAAAAATTGGCCGAAAGCCTGCTCAATCTTTCTGAGATTATTCTGTGTGAGAGTTGTCGCACTGTGACCGATCGCAGCCCTTGCATGTTTTGTTCAAGCTCGGTTCGAAATCGTGAACTTCTTTGTGTGGTCGAAAAGCCCTCTGATATTTATTCGATTGAGCGCCTGAACAAGTTTCACGGCGATTATTTTGTACTCCATGGACTTTTATCGCCCCTGGAGGGAATTATGCCTGAAGACCTCGGCCTAGAGCGGCTGGAGCTGAAAATAAAGACTTCAAGCACCTACAAAGAGCTCATCTTGGCCCTTAACCCGACTGTGGAGGGGGATGCTACCGCCTCATATATCTCGAAAGCCCTAGAAAAATTGCCCATTAGCGTCACTCGACTGGCGTCTGGCTTGGCGGTGGGCAGTGAATTGGAATTTGCCGATCAAATTACTTTAGGAAAAGCATTTGAAGGTCGCACTCGCCTTCGATAGCATAGAGCAGAGATGTCGTTCATTAATTATTCAAACCGAGAGATCAATTGCAAGATTGTTTACTATGGCCCAGGTCTTTGTGGAAAAACCACAAACCTTCAATTCATTTATAAAAAGACGGCCCCAAAAGCGAAGGGCAAAATGATCTCGTTGGCCACTGAAACCGAGCGCACATTATTTTTTGATTTTCTTCCTTTGGCCCTGGGTGAGATCAAAGGCTTTAAAACTCGATTTCATCTTTATACGGTTCCTGGTCAGGTTTTTTATGATGCGAGCCGAAAACTCATTTTGAAGGGTGTGGACGGGCTTGTTTTTGTCGCCGATTCACAAAAAGATCGAATGGACGCTAATTTAGAAAGCCTTGAAAATCTAAAAATTAACCTCGCCGAGCAGGGCTATGAATTTGAGAAAATGCCACTCGTTGTTCAATACAACAAGCGAGACCTGCCCAATGTGGCGAGCCTTGAAGATTTAAGAAAAATTCTCAACCCTCGAAATCTTCCTGATTTTGAAGCGACGGCCGTTGATGGCACAGGGGTTTTTGAGACCTTAAAGGCCATTGCTAAGCTCGTTCTTTTAGAGCTTAAAAAGGAAAAAAATTAGTTTTCTCGATCGGCAGAAGCAGGTTAACTTGAATTTCGTTCTTTTACATATTCCCAGGTAGCTCAGCGGTAGAGCAGGTGGCTGTTAACCACTTGGTCGGGGGTTCAAATCCCTCCCTGGGAGCATTCTATCTCAATAAATTGCGATCAAAATTACCGGTCGGTGGCGTCGGCGCTTAAAGCTATCTCGTCAAAATCTCAGTCTGAGATCCAGAAACCTCAATCCCTT
>JBMTHG010000007.1:0-37055 GCA_049436045.1 Bdellovibrionota bacterium | reverse complement strand
CACTTCATTCCAGGCTCATTCTTTAAGGCCAGCTCCGCTCAGGATCAAAGCTTTTTGATTCGAGCCGGCTTGGGCGTTGAGTTTTAAGAGGTAAAGACGAATTGTGAGCACCCGATTCGAAGGTTTTCAGTATCGAAATCACGTGCTTGAGCTAAGCGGCGTGAATCTTGAAGAGATCGCCGCTCAAGTCGGTACTCCTTTTTATGTGTATTCTGCAGATCAAATTTTAGCGCAGTTTCAGGAACTTCAAAAAAGTTTTGGAGAGCGCGAGCATTTGATTTGTTATGCCGTCAAAGCGAATTCCAATATGGCGATTTTGAAATTGCTGGCGCAAGCAGGCTCAGGCGCTGAAGTCGTTAGCGGAGGCGAGCTTTATCGAGCTCTACATGCGGGCTTTCGTGCAGATCAAATCATCTTTGATGGAGTCGGAAAAAGTAGAGAAGAAATTGAATATGCTTTCTCGAAAAAAATTCTGTTTTTTAATGTCGAAAGTGAACAAGAGCTGGTCAGCATTGACTGCGTGGCGAAACAATCCAAAAAAGTAGCGCAAGTGGCCTTTCGACTTAATCCTGACGTGAATCCAAAAACTCATCCCTATATTGCCACGGGCCTTCGCAAATCTAAGTTTGGAATCCCCTACAAGAAGGCCGGAGAAATTTTCAAAGCTGCTAATCGCCTCAAAAATATTCAGATTGTGGGCATAGGCTGTCATATCGGAAGTCAAATCGTGCAGCTTGCCCCTTATGTTGAATCCATCAAACGAATGATTCAACTTTATGACAAATATCGAGAAAAGAATTTTCCTCTGAATTTTTTGAATATGGGTGGAGGCTTAGGTATTACCTATAAAAGTGAGAAGCCCCCTAGCCTTCAAAGTTGGGTTCAGTCTTTGGTGAAAGAAGTTGGAGATCGTTCTCCGAAAATTCTGGTCGAACCCGGTCGAGCACTTGTCGGAAATGCTGGAGCGCTCGTGACCAAAGTGAATTTCGTCAAACGAGGTGAATCTGACAACTTCATCATCACGGATGCAGGGATGAATGACTTGATTCGACCCGCCTTGTATGAGGCTTATCATACGATTCTTCCGGTTCGCTATAAGCGCTATAAAAAGCTCAAGGCCAGCGTAGTCGGCCCAGTGTGTGAGACTTCAGATGTTTTAGCATTTCCCCGACGAATTCAGAATTTTCAACAAGGCGACCTTCTTTCAATCATGAGCTGTGGGGCTTATGCGGCCAGCATGGGAAGCCAATATAACTCGCGCCCTCGGCCACCAGAAATTCTCGTGTCGAATGGAAAGTGGCATATCATTCGCGAGCGTGAGAGTTTTGAAGACTTGATTCAAAAAGAGCGAATTCCTGAATTTCTACAAAAGAAATCTGAACAAGATTTGGTGGTGAGTCTATGAGAGGAATTTTTACGGCCTTGGTGACACCCTTTCAAGACCGAGGCTTTGGAATTCATGAAAAAATTTTTCGTGAACTGATTGAGCGTCAAATCTCTGCAAAGATCGACGGTCTGGTGATTGCGGGAAGCACGGGCGAAGGGCCCAGTCTGAAAGAAAACGAATGGATTCAAGCGATTCAAATCGCAAGCGAATACTCTTCGCATATTCATATCATGGTTTCGATCGGAAGCTCCTCGACCTGGATGACATCTGAAAAGGCTCAGCTCGCTGTGAGTCTTGGTGCGGAGAGCCTTTTAGTGAGCTCGCCCGCTTACAACAAGCCCACTCAGCTCGGACTTCTCGAGCATTTTCAAGAAGTCGCCCGTCAAGTTCCGCACACTCCGCTGATGGTTTACAATATTCCGGGACGAACCGGCGTCAACATTACGGCGGAGACCATGCAAAAAATTTGGGAGATCGAAAATATCGTAGCTCTTAAGGAATCCAGTGGTAACTGGGCTCAGTTTTTGCAAATGCAAAGCCGGCTTCCTGAAGGAAAATCCATTTTCTCTGGTGACGATCCTCTGAATCTCGCATTTTTTCTTCATGGGGCCTCTGGAAGCGTCAGTGTTCTTTCAAATTTACTTCCAGAAAGTCTTGTTAGCCTCTGGTCGAAGGCCGAGGCTCAACGCTGGCAAGAGGCGAGAAAAGAATTTTTTGACCTCTTAAATCTGACCGAAGCTTTGTTTTTGGAATCCAATCCCATTCCTGTGAAATGGGCCTTAGGGCAAGTTCTGGGTTATGACTTAAGCCCTCGAGCTCCACTGAGTCGACTGAGCCCTCCAAATGAAAAAATTTTAGCAGCTCTCCTTAAAGAAAAATTTAAGCTCTAAGCAAGCAGCCTTGATTCTTCACTAAAATTGAGATTCTCTGAAGCAGATGACGAAAAAAATACTCATTGTTGGCTCTGGTGGCAGGATGGCAAAAGACACGCAAGAGCTTCTGGCAGAGCGAGATATTCCTTTTGAGATAATGAGTTCAAAGTCATCGACTGATCTTAAATCTCAAGACTGGAGCATCTTTGAGGGCCTTATTGATTTTTCGACACCTCTCGCCGCCACAGAGATTGCTGAGAAACTTCAAAAATCTCCATGTCCTTGGGTCTGTGGCACGACGGGCTGGAAAAATTTGAACGAGCGAGATGAGCTTTTGAATAAAGCCGCTAGATCATCCCCCGTTTTGTATGATTCAAATTTTAGCCTCGGAGTAGAACTTTTTTGTCGATCACTTGAATCCATCGCTAGCCAAATCTCAGAAACTTTTTTCATCACAGACTTGCATCATGCCAAAAAGAAAGACAGCCCGAGTGGCACGGCCTTAAAGATTGCTGATCGAATCAAAAGAGTTCAGCCAAAAGCGCAAATTGAGTTTCGAGACATTCGAGCGGGACACATTGCGGGCGAACATCGAGTTTTTGTCGCTTGGAATGATGAGTCACTCGAGTTTACGCATCGTGCTCAATCTAAGAGAGTGTTTTCAGAAGGAGCTCTAAAAGCACTCCATTGGCTCCGAACTCAAAAACCAGGTCTCTATTCAATGAAAGATGTTTCATGAAAAATTTTAAAAAATCTCTCCGTTTGGAAAAACTTCCTGCTTATATTTTTTCAGAAATTAATGAGAAAAAAGCGCGATTAAAAAAAAGCGGTGTTGATCTGATTGATCTTGGAATGGGTGATCCCGACTTAGCGACACCTCGACCCATCGTTGAAGAGCTGCAAAAAACAGCCGCACAAGTAGAAAACCAAAAATATGCTCCTTATGCTGGCTTAGAAGAATTTCAAATGGCTGCCGCTCACTGGCTCGAAAGACGCTTTTCGATTCCCAATACTCGCGGCAACAAGATCATCAATCTCATTGGAACAAAAGAGGGAATCGTTAATTTCACTTTTTCCGTTGTAAACCCGGGAGATTTTGTGCTCGTTCCGAATCCAGGCTATCCCGTGTATACGAACGCCGTTGTTTTAGCAGGCGGCACGCCGGTTTATTACCCACTTCGACCTGAAAATCAGTTTCGTCCAGACTGGAGTGAGATCAGCGAAGAGGTTTGGAAGTCGACGAAAATGATTTATATCAATTTTCCAAACAACCCGACCTCAGCGAGCGTGAGCATTGACACCTATCGAGAGCTCGCACAACTCGCAAAAAAATATGATGTGATCGTTCTTTCAGACAGTCCCTACACCGAACACAGTTTTCAAGAGCTAGCACCTTGTTTTTTACAGGTGCCAGAAGCGACTGAAGTCGGCATCGAAACATTTTCTCTAAGCAAAACTTATAACATGACTGGATGGCGAATTGGATTTGCCGCTGGCAACCCTCAAATGATTGATGCCCTTTTGCATATGAAGTCTTGTGTTGATACGGGTGTTTTTAGGGCAGTGCAAAGAGCTGGAATTCTTGCCCTCAATGGAAATGATGATGAACTCATTATGCCTTCGAAAGAGGTCTTTCGATATCGAAGAGAGATGATGTTAAAGGGCCTGCAGCAAAAAGAATACGAAGTGTTTGATGGCCAATCGACTTTTTATCTTTGGATCAAAACCCCTGCTCAACGAAAATCTATGGAGGTCTGCGATCAACTCTTAGAAAAAGGAATTGTTTGCACACCAGGAATTGGCTTTGGATCGATGGGCGAAGGCTGGTTTCGAATGGCGCTCACCGTGCCTGAGGAGCGTCTCCAAGAAGCTCTTCAACGAATTCCCGCGGCTTCTCAGCTCTAAACTATTCGATCACTATGAGATGCCTTGGCAAAAGCTTTATAAAAAAGAAGAAGGGCTTCACCATGAAGCCCTTCTTTTTGTCGTTTAGATGTTTTTGGTTTGGTTAGGTTTAAACTTAGAAACGAGAACGAAGAATCTTCTGAGCGTTTCTCAAGGCTTTGTAACCTCGACTTCCTCTCAGATCATTTTTCGGATCAAATCTTTGCTCATCCCAGAAAAGACTATCCACGTTTTTCGATGCAAAACTTTCAACTGGATTGACGCTCACATCACGAGAAGCTGCGGCAAACATTTGAGAACGAGAAACCGCAAAGAGCTCGTCTGATTGAGGCTCATCGGGTTGACCAATTCCAAGATTTAGAACGTCTCCGAAATTACCCCCGACGAAAATACCACCTGATTTTTCTTCTCCTGGCCCATAGATACAAACAGCAGCGAAAGCAAGACCCTCAGAGTTTCTAAAGTTTTGGCAAATCGCAACACCTTGAGGAAAATACTGGGTCTTAAATTGAGCAATGTGAACAAAAGCTCCCACTTGAAGTTCAGGAACGATGCTCGCCAAAGCGTCTAATTGAATTTGACCTTTATCGACGACAGGAATCTTTACCAGAGGAGGAGTTAGGGCCACGGGAAGGGGTGCGTTGTTAGGAAGACTTGAAACTACACCATAACCCCCGAGTTGATCTTCCGCTAACTTCGCCAAATCAAATGACACATTAATCTTTGCATTAGATTCTTTAGTCGCTCTGACAAAACTTAAACTTCCATAACCTTCTGCAATCTCAAATTCACCATCCAAGGCAACTTCTAATCCATCACTCATATCCACTTGCAGACTTGCCACCTGAGTATCCGGATCCAGAACAATTCGAATCTGATCACTTAAACTGGTTCCTCCGCAGGCACTCAGCAGACTCGCCGCCAAGACCACGCCACTAATTTTCAACGTTGAAATAGACATTACACTAACCCCCTTCACAAGATTTTTAATTAAGAACTCGTGAGCAAAACGCAAGGCCTATGCCACACCGCATGAAACAAAAGTTCACAGTGAGAAGAGCTTTATGAAATCCAAATCTTTTCGGCATCTTAACGGGCAAACGAAAAAAAAATTGCCAGTTACTGCCGAACTAGAAATTTTTGCGGAATGACTCGAAATTGTAATTTCGCTCTGCAAAACTTTCATAACTCATGTTAAAAAACTAATTTCTTATGACAGAAAGCATTAATTTAACCGATCGACGCCTCTATCTTTGGATCAAACACGAAGATATTGTTTTCTTTCAAAGCAACTTAGAGGCTGAAGACGGCCTGGCCAGAATACGCACCGAGAAGCAGACAGACTCAGAATCTCTCATTGTCATGCTCTTTATGGCGAGTCGTGAAAAAGAAGTTCTCAGCGTCATTGAGCATCTGCAAGAAGCCGGAATCGAAATTCGGTTTGACGTTGCGCGTTAAGCAACTTTGATTTTTTGATCCCGGCTTTTGGGCTATTCGTTGACTCTCCACTCCAAAAAAAGTTTTAATAAGGAGGGGGTTGAGATGTTTAGTGAAAAGCCATCGAATCGAATTGAGTTAATCAGACAAGTCATCTCTATTGCCTTAAACTCTACTTATCAAAATGAGGCTATCGACGAACAAAAGCTTATGAATCTTTTAGGAGATCTTGTTCGAGAAAAATTGTTGTCAGCAGAAGACTCTTTCAAGCTTCGAGAAAGTCTTCTTCAGACTCGTCGCCTCGATTCCTATATCGATTCACGAATTGACTCTCACTTGAAAAAACAAGCGAGCAACTAAACTACTTCTTCAGATTATCGATTAAACGAACGCCTTTGAATTTTACAGCAGCAAGCCAGCGGCCTTTTCCTGGCTGCGACAGATCTTTTCGCCAAGATTCAAGATAATCAATTTGAAAGCCCTCTTTTCGCAGAGCCTGTTTGGCCGCCCCAGTTGTCTTCGAATTTTTGAGAATCTGATAAAATTTTGAAGCTGCCTGTCGATCGGCTTCTGAAAAATATGAATTTCGAGAACTCATCGCAAGACCGGTCTTTTCTCGCCTTGTTTTCACAGCCTTCACTTGAATGGGCAAAAACAAATCTGAGGCCATATGGCGAATGAGTTGAAGCTGCTGATAATCTTTTTCACCGAAATAGGCTTGATTCGGGGCTATCAGATTGAACAACTTCAACACGACTGTGGTCACCCCATCAAAATGAGTCGGTCGATATTCCCCTTCAAGAACACTATTTAAATTTTTTCGTCCACGAACCAAAACGTCTGAGCCGTTCGGATAGATCTCTTTCGGAGACTTGGGTGCAAACACGAGATCGACTTTCTCTCGCCGCAACATCTCGAAATCTCTTTTTTCGTTTCGAGGATAAGCTGCAAAATCTTCATGGGGGCCAAACTGAGTGGGATTCACAAAAATACTGACCGCAACAAAGTCATTCTCCTGACGAGCGCGTCTTACGAGATCTAAGTGCCCTTCATGAAGAAAGCCCATGGTAGGAACAAATCCCACACTTAATTTCTTTCGGTGATCTCTCCAGTTAATAATTTGACGACGGCTTCGAATGATTTTCATTTAAAAACTGTTGTCTAAACTTGGAAAGCTTTGACTTCGAACTTCACTCGCATAGTTTTTAATAGCTCCACCCAAAACAGCATGGGCATCAAAATACTTCTTCAAAAACTTTGGATTGAAATCAGGATCAAATCCCAAAACATCATAGAGCACGAGCACTTGACCATCGCAATACGGCCCAGCGCCAATCCCGATCACTGGAATCTTTAGAAGGTCTGTAATCTGACGAGCTAAAACTGCCGGAATCATTTCAAGCACAAGAAGCTCGCAGCCCGCCGACTCCAAATCTTTGGCCTCTTTTTTCAGGCGTTCGGCGTCTTCCTCAGATCGGCCCTGAACTTTGTAGTGTTGAATACTCTGCGGCGTTAAGCCGATGTGACCACACACTCGAAAGTCTTTTGATCGAAGTGCATTGACCTGCTCGATCATCGGTCCTTCTAATTTCAAAATCTGAGCTCCAGCCTCCGAAAGCTGTTTCGCAGTTTCTACGGCCTCATGAGCGTCTCGATAAGTTGAAACGGGCATATCAGCAATCACGAGTGGCTTTTGAGTCGCTTCACTCTTCGCCAGGCCTCGAGCCACAGCCCGTGTGTGTCGAATCATATCTGCCAAGCTCACCTCAACAGTCGACTTGGCGCCGTCGATTACCATACCCATCGAATCGCCAACCAGAAGATAATCTATGCTCTCGGTGTCTGCACAAATTCTTGCAAAGGCTGCATCATAACAAGTCAAGACTACTTTTTTGCTCATGCCCTTAAAGACTTAGCATGTTCTGAAAATCGATCAATTCTCTTCTGACAAAATTCGCAAAACATCCCCCGCCAAATAAAAAGAGCCGCAGACTAAAACGGAGGTTTTTTGAGCCTTAAAGCCTTCTAACAGCTCTCTCAAATTTGAAGTCTTTTGACCCAAAAGACGCTCCTCAAGCTCTTCGGGAGTCCACTGTCGCTCCATAAAGAATTGAGGAAAATAAAGCTCTTCGATCCAAGGCCTTAAAAGTTCAATCAGCGCTGGATCCTTATCTCGCATCATTCCAAAAATGACTTTGAATCTTTGTTTCGGAAAGTGCTGCTTAAGAAAACCTTGAAGGGCTATTAAGGCTTCCCGGTTATGCCCTCCATCCACAAGCCAGACCGGATTCTTGCTCAGCAGTTGAGTTCTTCCCGGAAAGCCTGTTTCAAGAGCCACGAGCTCCGCCTGATTCTGATCGAGAGTTCTCACTGCCTTCATCTCACAAAAAGATTGAAGAGCTGAAAATGCTAAAAGTGCATTCATTTGCTGATGCTCTGATTTTGTTTTTCTTAAAATTTCAAAGCCATTTTGAGAAATGACACATAATGAAGACTTTGTTTTCTCTGCCTCGTCTTGAATGGCTGCCATTGCTTCTTGTGGCAATGTTTCGGGCACAAAACATTTTCTACGAGGCCTCATAATGCCTGCTTTTTCGATGGCAATTTCTCGATAAGAATTTCCGAGCAGTTCTTGATGGTCTGTTCCAATGGAGCAAATGATTGAAACATCTGGATCACAAATGTTTGTGGCATCTAGCCTACCGCCAATTCCGACCTCAATCACTTGAACATCGACATTCTCTTCTCGAAAGGCGAGAAAGCTCAAAAGAGTGAACCTTTCAAAGAAACTCAAATCTTTTAAAGCATCCTCATATTTTTTTTCGAGCTGCAATCTCTTCTCTTTTGAGTAGGCCTGAGAGTTAATTTGAATTCGCTCAGACTCGTCGATCACATGAGGCGAGATGCTGAGCCCTACCTTATAGTTTAATTTCTGAAGCCAAGCACTGAGATAGGCAACGACACTTCCCTTTCCATTGGTGCCTCCCACAAGAAAAGTAGATCGACCCAGTTCAGGATGGCCCGTCGCCGCGGCTGCCTTTTTTATTTTATCGAGCTTGTAGAGATCTCGATGAATGACATCAAACTTTTTGTAATCGAGCATGAAGAGCCATTCGTAACACTCGTGAAACAAGCTTTCTCTGATCTTTTCGCGGAACGACCTGATCTAACATGCCATGCTCCAACAAAAAAGCTGACTTCTGAAAACCCTCTGGCAATTTCTGCCGAATCGTTTGCTCAATCACTCGAGGCCCAGCAAATCCAATCAAGGCCTCTGGCTCAGCGATATTTAAATCTCCGAGCATTGAAAAACTCGCCGCCACTCCTCCTGTCGTGGGATGAGCGAGAATCGAAATATAAGGCAAACCTTCTTCTTTCAATCTCTCAAGCGCCGAGCAAGTTTTTGCCATCTGCATCAAAGACACGATTCCTTCTTGCATTCTGGCCCCGCCTGAAGACGAAACCACAATCGCAGGAATCTTTTCTTGCAAGGCTCTCTCAAAACAGCGAGTGATCTTCTCTCCCACCACCGAGCCCATGCTGCCACCTAAAAATTCAAAAACGAAAACCCCAATCGAAACCCGCTGTCCGTCGATCTTTCCTTCACCCCATATTGCCGCCTCTAACTCTGAGGATTTCTTCTTCGCCTCTTCAATTCTTTTCGGATAGGGCTTGTGGTCTTTAAACTGAAGTGGATCTCCTGCCTCTAGCTCCGCATCAAACTCCACAAAAGACTCGGGGTCTAAAAGAAACTCGATTCTCTTTCGAGCTGGAATCACAAAGTGATAATTGCAGTTTAAACAACAGTGCAGATTTTTTTCGATTTCAACTCGATACAGAATGCTTCCGCAACTCAAACACTTCGTCCAAAGAGATGGGCCGGGAGACGGCGGTTTGGCCGTCTTTGTTTGAATTCCGGGAGACTTAAGATTTTCTCTCCAACTCATATTGCTTCGCCTTCAAGTCAATTCGAACCTGACGGATGGGTCAAGGTTTAAAAAAAGACTACTTTTTTCCAACGACGCTCTCTCGCAGAATGAACTTGGCGATCATAAAAATGACAAAAGCGACGATTAAAAAATCGATAAGAGCTCCCAAAACCTTGCCATACAAGACTCCCTGATAAGATAGCTCTCTGATATTATCCACCTGAGCCGCCTTGAGAGCTGGCTGAAAAATAATCGGCATCAGCAAATCATTCACCAGACTTGAAACAAGCTCGTTTAACTTGCCTCCTATGATGACCGCGATGGCTAGACCAATCACACCATAATTTTTTAAAAAATCGACAAATTCCCTGACCAGCATTTGAGGAGTCCTTTCTTGTTGAGGGCTCAATAGCATCGAAATCAGCTCCAATTCCAGAACTTAATTGTCTTTAGAGGCTTCTTGATTGGAAGTCTCTTCTGTGGAAGAAATAAGACCTATGTCTGAAAAGATCATTTTTACCTTAAAAAAACTGAATAAGATTGTTCCTCCAAAAAAGCACATTCTCAAAGATATTTACCTTTCTTTTTATTACGGTGCCAAAATTGGAGTTTTAGGACCCAACGGTTCTGGAAAGTCCTCTCTCTTAAAAATCATCGCGGGCCTCGATCTCGACTACGACGGAGAGGTTCTTAGAAGCGAGGGTTATAGCGTTGGAATTCTTTTGCAAGAGCCCCCTCTAGATGAGACGAAAACTGTAGGTGAAAACATTGCTTTGGGCATGAAAGAAACAGGAGCTTTGCTTCAAGAGTTTAATCAGATCAATGCAAAGTTTGCCGAAGAGATGACTCCAGAAGAAATGGAAAAGCTTCTTCAACGCCAAGCGGAGGTGCAAGAAAAAATTGATGCATGCAATGGTTGGGAAATGGAAAGAACTCTAGAAATGGCGAGCCAAGCACTTCGAACGCCGCCCCTAGATTCTCCTGTCAATCATCTCAGTGGTGGTGAAAAAAGACGAGTTGCACTCTGCAAACTTCTCTTAGAAGCTCCAGATATTTTATTACTCGATGAGCCCACTAACCACCTCGACGCAGAAAGTGTGGCTTGGCTAGAACAGCATCTCAATCAATATGCGGGCACGGTCATCGCGGTTACTCATGATCGCTACTTTCTCGACAATACCGCCGGCTGGATTTTGGAGCTTGATCGAGGCGAAGGAATTCCCTTCAAAGGCAACTACTCAAGTTGGCTGACTCAAAAAGAAGAGCGTCTCCGTCAAGAGAAGAAATCTGAGGAAGATCGAGCCAAAACGATGCGACGAGAGCTCGAGTGGATCAATGCCACTCCCGCTGCTCGACGAGCTAAATCCAAAGCAAGAATTTCAGCCTACGAGAAATTGCTGGCCGAAGGTGAATCTGGCCAACAAGAAGATCTTCAAATCTATATTCCGCCCGGACCTCGACTTGGAAATACGGTGGTGGAGTTTCAAAATGTGTCGAAGGCCTTTGGAGATAAGCTTCTCATCGAAAACCTCAACTTCTCTCTTCCGCGAGGAGGCATTGTGGGCGTGATTGGTCCAAACGGCGCTGGAAAAACAACTCTCTTTAAAATGATTGTCGGAAAAGAGAAGCCCGATTCCGGTGAAGTCAAACTCGGCGAAACAGTGAAAATTGCTTATGCCGAACAAACTCGAGACACCTTAGGTGCTGACAACACGGTTTATAAAGAGATCTCAGGTGGCGATGAGGTCATCAAACTTGGGAAAAAAGAAATGAATGCCAGGGCCTATGTTTCTCGATTTATGTTTTCGGGTGACGATCAACAGAAAAAAGTGGGCATTCTCTCGGGTGGAGAGCGAAATCGTGTGCAGTTAGCAAAAATGCTTCGAGAGGGCTCAAATTTACTTTTGCTCGATGAGCCTTCAAATGATTTAGACGTTTCTACTCTTCGAGCTCTTGAAGAAGCACTCAATCATTTTGCTGGATGTGCCGTTGTGATATCGCATGATCGATGGTTTCTTGATCGAGTGGCGACGGCAATTTTAGCCTTCGAAGGTGATTCTCAAGTGGTTTATTTCGAAGGAAATTATTCTGATTACGAAGAAGATCGAAAGAAGCGACTCGGAAAAGAGGCTGAAACGCCAAAGCCCATTCGCTATAAGCCGCTAAAAGTTGCTTAGATAGACTCACATCTCATCGATCGCTCCCCAGTGCTCTAGGGGATGAAGCTTGATGAGTTTTGATTGAATCACTTGCCTCGCCGATTTTGCGGCTTGGGCTAACTTGAAATCACTTGATTTTGATGCTTCTCGAAGCGAGTGAAAAGCTTTCGTAAGTCGCCAAAGCTTTTGTCCGCTATCTGGGCTCACCACCACATGATTCGCAATTCTTTCAATGGCCCCTGCCGCCACAGTTTTTTCTTCAACACCTGATGAGTTAAGCACCTCAAAGAGACTTGAAAGACCTTTTAAGTCTCCAATGTTTCCAATCGCCTCAATCACTCGCTTTCTAACAAAGAGATCTTTATCGTTTAGTTTTCGATCAAGCACCTCGATAGCCAGCCAGTCACCTCTCAAACCTAAAGTCTCTGCGGCAAGAGCTCTTATAGAAGATCTTTCGTGATAAAGGCCTTTTTGAATCGAAGATTGGGCTGAAAAGTCCATTTCTCTGAGGGAGTCAAAAACCTGATTCACCACTCTCCATGAAGAGTGGTCTAACATCATTTCTAATTGATTCAGTGCCGCTCTTCCCCCGATCCTCCCAAGAGATTTGACGCTGATGCGAACGAGCTCCTCATTCGTGCTTGTTAAATTATTCGCTAAATGTGGAATCGCGTCGCTGCCAAGCTCACCCAAAACCTGCGCCGCTAAGATCTGACGATCTGCCTCTGACGAGCTCATTAGTTCTGCCACAAATGGAACGGCACGGGCATCGGCATCTTGAAGAGTCTGAAGAGCAGCCATTTGAACGCCGTATCGAGGGTCTTTTAGAGCAGAAACCAAAGCGCGAGCAGCAGCTTCTGTTTTTGAGCGCCCCAGCTCTTCAATCGCAGCGATTACTAAGTCTTCATCTTCAGACTTTAGCTCCGCTTCTAATCGTTCAATACGTTTAAGCTCCTCCAGACGGGGCTGAGAATGATCAAACAAATTGTAATGCAAGCGCGCTAAAACTTGTGCGCACGGATAAAGCGGCTTTGACCCCAGAATCCCCAAAAATAAAATCGCTAGAAACACCGCTTTTTTCATCGACAACGCTTACCTGCCTTCGCGCTCTAAAAATGCAAGCTAAGTGCCAAGAATCGCCGCTCAAGCCTCCGAATTTAACCAAAAAAATCAATGACTTACAATCAAGCCTCGAAAACCAGCCGCCAGCTCTGGGAAGTGGATTGGGCAGATTGGGGAAAGCCTGAGACAAATTCTTGATTGCTCATGAGCCCTTCGGTAAAGAAGCCATATGAGTGACTCAACCAAATCTTGGCAAGATCTTGTCGCCGCTGGTGACGAAATGAAAATGGACTACCGACTAATGGAAAAAAAAGTCGAAGAAGGTTTTTTAACTCGTGAAGAGTTTCAAAACTATCTTAAAAGTCTTCAGAGCGAAGCTGAATATGATTTCACTTCAGCCGAAGCTCTCGACGCCGAAACTCCCGAAGCTTAATTTTTTTTAAATTTTATTTCTTAACGATAGAGAAATCTGTTGGCCGAGCCGGGTCCCATTCGATTGTGCCCTCGAACTCTTTGCTGGCAGCACCCTCCAAAAAAACTTCTCTTAAACCATCCCAGGTGACTTTAAGAATTCCGCCTCGAAGCTGAATCGTCACAGGACTATCAATTCGATTTCTCATAATCATCGTGACCCCAACAGCACAGGCTCCCGTGCCGCAAGCCTTCGTTTCACCGGAGCCTCGCTCCCATGTTCGTTGAAACACCAGATCATCTTTTTTTTCAACGAACTCCACATTTACCCCTTCAGGAAAAACTTCATGCTTTTCAATCATGGGGCCAAAGTGATCGACTGGAAATTTTTCTAAGTCTTTCACTTCAATCACACAGTGAGGGTTTCCCATCGAAACGCAACTCACCTGAAAGCTTCGATCTTCTAGGTCAAAATCTTCATTGATCACCATCACATCATCAAAGAGCACAGGAATATGGCCGGGCAAAAAACTGGGCCGCCCCATGTTGACCTCAATGAGATAATCCGAGCCCTCAGAGTTTAAAATTTTACACGAACGAAGCCCCGCCAGGGTCTCCACCCGAAACTCTTTCAGACTAGGATTTTTTTGATGAACGATCGCCGCTAGCGACCGGAGGCCATTTCCGCACATTTGGGCCTCTGAGCCATCGGCATTGAACATTCTCATTCTCGCCACGGCTTTTTCAGGATTTTCAGGTGGCAAAATGAGAATTACACCATCAGAGCCCAGAGCCGAAGCCCTGTTCGATAGCGCAGAAATCCAGTTCGCCTTCGGAAAATCGGATTCGAGCGTTTGCTCAGCCTTTAAGAAGTTAAAAAAGACATAATCGTTTCCGCAGGCCTGCCATTTTTCAAAGCTGAGTTTCATAAGATGTAGACTACCAGACAAAGGGCTTTTAGATTAAAAAAATAATGATGCTCGCTCATGAAAAACTAGACGAAAAGCCAGCTTATTTTGAAGCTTCAGAACTTTTACTAAAGCATCTTCAAGAGGTGCTTTTTAATCGACAAGAAGCCGATGGTCACTGGCACTTTGCACTCGATGACAATGTGACGATGAATGCCGAGCAAATCTTTTTTCTTCACTGGATGGACGAAGCTCAAAATCCTGTCATCCAAAGATTAGCTCAAGGCATCTTGAATCAACAAAATTCTGATGGCTCGTGGTCACTTTATGCCGATGGCCCAGGAAACCTAAGCGCCAGTATTGAAAGTTATTTTGCTTTAAGATTGGCCGGCTACTCGGCTCAAGATCAGGCTCTGATCAAGGCGAAAGATTTTGTTTTAAAATCCGGAGGAATTCCAAAGGCTCGAGTTTTCACAAAAATTTGGCTCGCTCTTTTTGGGCTTTATCCTTGGGAAGGAATCCCCATGATTCCTCCTGAGATTATGATGGCTCCGAGAGCGACTCCCTTTCATATCAACGAATTTTCGTATTGGTCTCGAACGGTGATCATTCCGCTAACGATTCTTTTTCATGAACAGCGAGTTCAATCCACAAACATTCAGCTGAATGAGTTGTATGTTCACGAGAAAGACAAAACAGATTTGCGATTTATTGATCCCATTCCTGTTGATGAAACATGGATTGAAAAGCCAAAATTCATCGGCTCAAAGTGGATCAAGTGGGATAATATTTTTAATGCACTTAATTCTTGGGTCAATTTTTATGAGAATTTAAGTCCTGTAAAACCTAAACGCCTAAGCTCTCTCAAAAAAGCAGAGGAATGGATTCTTAATCACCAAGACACACAAGGGGATTGGGGCGGGATAGTTCCAGCCATGCAAAATTCGGTGATGGCGCTCTATTCGCTGGGATATTCAAAAAATTCTGAGCCCGTCAAAAAAGGAATGGAAGCCCTAGAGAGATTAACTCGGGGATTGAGCAAGAGTATTCGACCTCACGCTCATGAGAAGAGCGATTCTGCCGTGCTTCAGTCTTGTGTCTCACCCGTGTGGGATTCGTGTCTTTCAGGTTTGGCTTTGTTAGAATCGGGCGTCTCGAAAGATGATCCGGCCATTGTGAAGGCCAAAGATTGGCTTTGGGCAAAACGAATCACTCGTCGATCTGATTGGACGATGAAGTCTCGCTTAAGAGCCCATGAAGATTTTGCCGCCTGGTCTTTTCAATATTTCAATGAATTTTATCCAGACCTCGATGATACGGCGATGACGACCTTGTTTTTGCATCGAGCAGGGATGAGTCGCGAAGAGCTTGAGCCAGCGATTCGATGGATGTTTGCGATGCAAAATGATGATGGCGGTTGGGGAACTTTTGATCGAAACAATAATCAATGGATTCTCAATCAGATTCCCTTTGCCGACCTTAAATCTCTCATCGATCCTTCGAATCCAGACTGCACTGGGCACGTTCTAGAAGTTTTAGGAGAGCTCGGCTTCAGCCGATCAGATCGCCGAATTCAAAAGGCCATCACCTATCTTAAAAACTTTCAAAGACCCGATGGCTCGTGGTTTGGTCGTTGGGGAGTTCACACGATTTATGGATCCTGTGCGGCTGTGGTGGGCTTGAGAAAAGTCGGAGAATCAATCGATTCGTCTGTGATTCAGCGAGGCCTTCAATTTATTTTAACAACTCAAAACCCTGACGGCGGTTGGGGTGAAAACTGCGACAATTATGCTCCAAATGTTAAAACTGCTGTCGGAAAATCGACTGCCTCTCAAACAGCGTGGTCTTTAATGATCTTGGAATCTTGTCAAAAAACAAAAAGTGATTTCGCAGAGCCGATTGAAAAAGCGGTGAGCTGGTTAAAAACAAAAATGCAAGACGACGGCCTAGAAGAAAAAGAGTTTACCGGAACTGGATTTCCAATGCATTTTTATTTGAGATACGATGGTTATCGCGTTTACTTTCCGCTGATTGCCCTAGGGCGCTTGATGAACTCATCCCGCTAAGAATTTATTGCAAAACTCTTTTGAAATAGATTCCCATCATCAGAGTTTGCCAATCTGAGGCGCTCAAGCCGAGGTCGGCCATCTCTTTTTTAGACTTCATGGCATTCACACTGGCTTGCCACGAAGCGGGAATCTCCAACTTGCCAAAGACCGAGTGAATTTTTCGCCACTTTAATTTCTTTGCTGCCATCATCATATTTTCATAAACAATAATTCTTTGAATTGTCTTTGGGTTAATCTCATGTACGCGATGATTCAAAAATAGATCGGCAATCCAATCCAAAGTTTCGTCATCTGCAGATAGTCGATCATAACCTCCGACTTTCTCAAAAAATTCAATCAATGAATGTTTTTGAGAATTCAAAAACTCATACTTAGCTCTCTGTAAAATCTGATCCCTTTCCATTTTAGAGTAGCTTTCATCTGCCATGATTTGCTTTCGAATACTCATATAGGGAGCTCGATCGAGAATGGCTTCAAGCTCATCTCGTTCTTGAAGTGTCAGATGAGAAACAGGCTTTCTCAAAATCTTTTCTAAAATTTCTGACTTTAAAGAAATATCTTGGGTTCTTCGTGTGGCCTCTGAAATCTCAGCAACAGCTTCAAGTCTGGCCTCATCTTCATCATTCCATTTCATTCGAGGATCCGTAGGCCGGCGAGCCTCTCTTCGAATAAAATCTGCAATATAATAATTAGAATCAATATCGAACTCATTGTAGATGCGAATTCGCTCAAACAAAGCCTCTTCGCCACTTTGATAAGCTTTTTTTGCCCACTCAATAGACTCTAAGCCATTCCATCCATCTGGATAGCGAAGCTGTGCGCCACGTGGAGGCATGATGTAATCAAGAATATACTTCAATCCATTCGTATGAGTCGGAAAAGAAAAGTTCCATCGCACATAGGGCAGCAAATCGACCATTTTGTCGATCAATACAAAGACATCAGAGGGAGAAATCGTAGAATATTTCTTAAAAAAGCTTCGATTGCGAATCAATCTCCCCATGGGCTTTCCATTTTCATCCACAAAGCTTTGAAAATATCGAGACGCCTGTTGCTGTGGGCTAAATTTGGTGAGCTCCGCTTCAACAATATCAAACTGCTGATTGAATTTAGTTCGCTCGTGATGAGAATAAACCGTAATCAAAAAGGAAGCCTCCGCCAAATTCTGACCAAACTGATCTTGAAAGAATTTTATAAAGTTTGCCCAAGCAAAATCGACTTCTCTTTGAGTAATGACTCGCTCGGGGTCTTTGGCCATCGGTGCCAAAACAAACTGTTTCTTCTCGATTCGAAGGTTCTTTCGAGAGCCTGTTTTCTCAAGCGCAATTCCAAACATATAAACACCTGACCTGACATCTCTTTCCATGAAGTCTTCGAAATCCACATGCACTAGCCACTGGGCTCCAAGAAAAGGATTTTCATAAGTTCGAGTTCGAATCACTTTTTGTTCGTGAATCGCCAAAGCATGGGCCACGAAATAGCGAAGTTTTTCAGGATCAATTCCCGTCTTCATCGAAAGTCTCCAAAAAGCTTCACTATGAAGAGAGATTTGCGCCAGCTCCGAAATTTTTGTAATTCCACTTTGTGCAAAAGCCATCAACTCTGTTTCAGATGGTGGAAAGGGCATCATCGTGAGATTGCCCTCTTGCCGCATGAGATCTCGTAGATACGGAAACCAAGAGGAGTTAAGAGCCGCTGAATTTCTTCTCAGCGGAAGTTGATGAAGCTCGTCTGGATTCGATATCAGTTGAACATAGCGCTGATGCAATCTTTCAACCTCGGGAAGGTGATCTCGAACATGAATTTGAAATGATTCGTAGTGATCTGTTCGCTCATCTCGCTTCAAATCCCGTTTGGCCGCCATCGGTTTTAAAAAGATGAGAGCTTCATCATGAAGTCGCCCGAGATTTGAGGGGCCCGCCAAGGCCCAAGATGCAAAGGCCGCACTTAAGATATCAGAATCTTCGAGCTCTTGATGACCTTTCACAATCACGGGTCTATAGATTGGCTTTTCTTCCGGAAACTTTCCTTTTACCACCCGCTCAAGCAGAGGCACCACCATCATGACGCCATCTCGAATTAATACGGCATCGCGAATATATCGAGGTTGACGCTCTAACATTAAGGCTAGAGTTTCGATTGCTCCCTGCATGATATCGCCCGGAACATACTGTGGACGAACAGCTCGCTCCTCCAAATGAACAATCAAAGCATCGGCTGCAGAGCTTGCCGTTAAAAACATTTGAGCCAAACCGGGGGTCGGATGCTCTTTTGCCTTCGTATCTCCGAGCACATGCATCTTCGCAATATATTCAAGCTTTCGCATCGCCAAAAGTCTGCCGACCGGCATGAGAAGCGAAGATGAAAAGGCATTGTGATATTGACCTGAAAAACTAGAAATCGCCGAGCGGCAATCTTCTAAACTTCTTTCAAGATTTGGCCGACTTGCCCAGAGGCTCGACTCAAAAGCGAAAAGAGTTAAAAGACATCCGAAAAACCAAAGCTTAAATTTCTTTTCCCCTCCCAAGACTCCGTCTCCCCCTACTCAGCCTTTGGCTTTCGCCCCTTCATTTTTAGTTTCACAATCGGATATCGCATCCGCTCCAAATCCTTCTGCCCCTTTACCACCGCGATAAAATCACGACAGTTTGATTGAATAGCCGATCGAGCCAGCTCTCGACTGTCTTTTGGATCAATGGCCTCAAGCTGTGGCTCAGGCGCCAACTTCGTCTTTAAAATTTTTCTTAATGCTATTTTTGCGCCCTTCAAATTTTTGCCAACGGAAATGGAAGAGGTCCAGGTGGCCAAAACTTCATCCAAAAAGTCTGCGCTGTAGACCAGTTTCGGCTGTGAGAGCCGAATGATGAGATCTAAGTCCTCCCATGAGAACTGAGAGATGCGCTGAGCATATTTTAAATGCCATTCCAAAAACTGAAGAATCTGTCTGCCTTTTTGATTCGAAGGTCCCGCAGCTCTTAAAACTTGCACCAAAGACTCTAGGCTTTCTTTTCGAGACTTTCTTGTTAAGAAATTTTCCCAGCGCTTAATATAGCTCAACTTTCGCAGCTCCTTTGACTCCGAAAAATTCTCAAAAAGATTTTTTTCTAAGAAGGCCGCCGAGTATGGATGCATTCGAGGATCTTTCATCAGAGCCTCAAAAAATGGGCGCACCTCTTCTCCCACTCGAGGATCAGGAGATTGAAACAGATAATAAACATCGGCATTTAATTTTGAAGCATTATGACTACTATTGGCCGAGCCCCACAAAACGACATGATGAGTGATTCCCATCGAATCGATAAACTCAAAATATCTCGCCTTCAAATGAAGTTTATCGTTGTTTCGACTCGAAAGTGTATCTCCCCCTCGATAGACCCGAATGTTTTTCTGCCAATCCACTTCGCTTGGCAATGGCTCATAGGATTCTAAAGCTTTGCCAGGATAAACACCGAGACCCTCTCGACGAAAAGGAGCAAAAATCATCGCCGGTAGCGCCGACCACGGAGCCAAAGCTTGAGATGAATCTACCATTAAGCCAAAGCGCTCAGGTTTATGATATTGAAGGGTGCTTCGCAACAGGCGAGCCACTTGAGTGTGGGTGAAAACAAATTGAGCGTCATAATAAGTAGTGAGCTGAATATCTTTTCTGGCAAGAATCTTTGCCATCACCCAAAGAGGATCAATGGTTTGTTTGCCATTCATCTGAACGCCCTCAGAGAAAAATGCTTGTAAACTGGAGCCATCTTTAAAAACCACTCGGGGATTTTGACGATCACCCGGCTCCACTTGATCAAAAGTTTTTCCGGCTCGATAGGCACTGGCCCAATCGTCAAGATGACCGATTAAGGCCTTGATCGCTTCTCGTGAATCTTTCGTTGAGGCCTTAAAGGAGGCTCCAAATTGAATTTGGCCTTCAGACTTTGGATCATAAATTGGATCTTGTCCTGCGATATAATCATCGGTGTTTGTGATTCTTCGAGACAATCCCGTCTCGGTAAAGTTTGCAGAAGTCGCCCATGCAAAAATCGGGCTCCCCCAATTTGCCCGAGCTGAAGAACGCAAATCATAAGAAAGTAACTTCATATGATGCAAACGCGGGTATAGATTTTTCTCCCCGCTGGGCACGACCTCGATCGGCGGATGAATCAAATCGACTTGGCCTGGATATTTTTTCTTCAAATCAATGAGTAAGCCCCAAGCGTGAAGAGCCAAACGCCGCTCTCGGTTGACTCGACCAACATCTTTAGCACTCACAGTTCCGTCGCCATCTTTATCGTAGCTCTTTAAAAAATATCTCTTTTGATGATCGCTCCAAGAATTCCAAACCTCATCGGTCGGCAATTCGAAAGGATAGATATAAGCCCCGTCCATAATGACTCTTAGATGAACGCCTCGCTCTAAAAGTTTTTCAATCGCTTGAATCACTTCGACTGATCGAAACTCAAATGTGCTAATACTGACGCGGCTATTTTTAAAAGACTTAAATCCAGCCTGACTTTGCAAAAAACTTGGATTCAAAAATCTCAGAACCTCAGCTTTGTAATCAACAGCCTCGGGCCCTCGATTAAAATTAAATTGAATAAAATCGAACCAATCGATATCCAGCTGAACACTTCTTTGATGTGGCCGAGTGATGGGCTGTGGAGCGTAAATACTGTCATCGCCAAAGCTAGAAATCGGCTGACAAATTGCTAAAAAGTTAAAGCTCGCAATCGCGATTAAAACACTTTTCAGCGAGAAGACTCGGCGTCTTAATCTTGTTGAATTCCACCCAAAAACCGATACCCCATCACCCAACATCTTTCGGTAGTTGAGCGAATATTGGCGCAAACTGTCAACGCTTTGATGACTTGGCTAGAAATCTTTACTCACTTTAAATAATCCAAAAAAAAAGAGAGCCTTTCAGCCCTCTTTTTTCTCTTAAAAAAAATGTTTTTTATATCAATCAGAAATAATACTTGACGCCAACATCCCCAAACATTCCGTTAGTAAAACCAATTGCGTTGTCTTTCATAAAATCAATGACGACGCCCGCCGCTGTCTGAAGTGAAAAGAAGTTGTTAGAAAATGGAAAAATTTCGAACCCAATATAGGGCGCCTGCAATGTGATTCCCGTCTCCACCTGGCCTCCCGTGCGAATGAAGAATGCAGTTTGAACAAAAATATTGAGGTGATTCCACATCATCAACTCACGATTGAACAATCGATGAATGTCATAGCGAAGAAATGGCCCCGCCATGAAGTGATCAAAGTTATCTTCAAATCCGAAATACCCTCCCACTTGAAGATCTTGAGCGATTCCATAGCTGGCGATGACTCCATTTAATTGCCGAGCAATTCCGTCGGTTCCCCCTTTGGCCACAAAAGCATTCGTAAACATCTGCGAATAGCCGGCACCAATTTTATAGGTAAGGTCTCGAGCATGAGCTTGCTCGAGAGCGATTAAAACCAAAACATTCAAGGAGAGAAAAACAAAACTACGTTTTAAAAAACTTTTCATGTTCTGACTCTAAAGGTTTTTTAAAGAAGAAATCAACTTTTCATGTAAGCCATCAAAACTTCCATTCGATAAAATCAAGAATGTCGCGGGCCGTTGGTTCGCCAGCCTTAAAGCTTCACTCAAAATATCTTCGGTTTTGAGGGGTCCGAAGGCTTGCAAGCCCTTCGCTTTGAGTTTCTTGATGATCTCAGGAACTAAAAGCACTTCATTTTCCTTAAAAGCCTCAGACTTGAAAACTTCTGACAAGTAGACATAATCTGCCCCTTCGAAACAGGATTCGAACTCGCTTTGAAAAATGTTTCGACGAGTGGTGTGAGATCGCGGCTCAAAAATGACAACTAAGGCTTCTTTCGGAAAGCGACTTTTCACCGACTCGATCACCTGGCTCACGGCCGTTGGATGATGCGCAAAATCGTCAATCACACGGTGCTCTTTCGATTCAAATCGAATCTCCTGGCGTCTTTTTAAACCTCGAAAGCTTTTAAGAGCGCCTGACAGCCTTTCAGGCTGAACATTTTTTGCCACATGAATGCTGACGAGGGCCCCCGTAAAATTTTGAGCATTAAAGCTTCCCGTCATTTCGTTTTCATAAATTTGTCCCTGAATCGAAAACTTCATGCCACTTTCTGAATTCTGAAAGTTTTCTATTCGATAATCCGATTTTTCATGGAATCCATAACTCAATTTGCGACCATGAAAAGACTGACTCATTTCATGAACCCGCGGCCAGTCTCGACAATAAATTAAGGCTCCGCTTGGCGAAATCTTTGATAAAAACTTTTCGAACATCGCCTCCATACTCTTCATATCGGGAAAAATATCGGCATGATCATATTCTAAAGAAGTCCAAACTCCAAAAGTTGGTCGGTAATGTAAAAACTTCGACTCTTTATCAAAAAAAGCGGTGTCATATTCATCGCCTTCTAAAACGAAATCATTTCCAGAGCCGATCGCAAAGCTTTGGTTAAAGTTATGTGGAATCGCCCCAATCAAAAAACTCGGATCAAAATTCAAGTCTTTTAACATATGCGCCAAGCAAGAGCTGGTTGTGGATTTGCCATGAGTTCCCACAACAACGAAGTTTGAACTTTTTTCCAAAAAATACTTTTCTAAAAAACTAGGAAATGACTCGTAGGGAATATTATTTTGCATCACGTACTGAGCCTGAGGGTTTTCACGACGCACGAAATTACCGATGATCACTAGATCTGGCTGAAAAGCCGCAATCGACTCGACAGAATAACTCAAATCCACCGGAATTTTCAGAGACTCCAACAGCAAACTGGTGGGTGGAAAACAGCTCACATCTGAACCCGCCACTTTTGCTCCAGCCGCTTGAATCAATCCGGCCAAGGCACTCATCCCAGTGCCTGCAATTGCTATCACATAAACTTTTTTTCCCGCTAAACTTGTCACTCTAAAATCCTAAAGAAAACTTCTTCATACAACCAGTCATGAAATCCTGGCCTTAATTGCTTTAACTTTTCGGGATCAGAATTCATTTGATGACGATGAGAGAGCAAACAAATTCGATATCCCTTTTCGATATCCATCCAAAAACTACAGCCCGTGAAGCCCAGATGCCCCACACAAGTCGATGAAGCGTGATAACCTGCTTGAGAGATAAACTCGCCTTCTTTCGTAGGAGTATCAAATCCTCCAAGAAAGCGGCCTGCTTTGTTTTCGAAATTGATGAAACTTCGAAGGCTTCGATCACCAAGCCTCAGGCCTTTTCCATGATAACTGAGATAAATTTCCTTCGCCCAAGCTTCAACGGCTTCAGCCGTTCCAAACAAGCCCGCGTGACCGGCCTCACCAAAAAGCCATGCGGCTCGAGGATCTTGAACGCGACCACTTAAATAACGAGGCGGTTCCGTCAAACTCAAAGACTTTGCTAGTGTGGGCACTGAAAACAGCCAGCTCCAGGCATCCGCTTTAAAATCTAGCGGGCCAAATCGAAGCCCCTCGTCTGCGGGGTAAAAATCCTCGAAAGCTTTTTTTAAATCTTTTGAAAACAAAGTCTCGACAAGCATTCCTAAAATCATAAAGCCAACATCGGAATAGACTTCTTTTCCAAATTGATCGCTTGAATAAGTTGCATCTATCTTTTCAATGAAAAATCTTTTTCGCTCTTCCCTTCCCCCTTCGATCTCATCCGTCTCTGTGAAGATCGCGGGCAAACCCGATCGATGCTCAAGAAGATCCTGAAGACTTCGATTTTTTAAATCTGAAACAAGAAAAGGAAAAAAATTCTTGAGCGGCGAGCTGAGATGAGTGAGCAATTTTTTTTGATGGGCATGCATCAATAAACTGACCGTCGCGATGATTTTGGTGAGCGAAGACAAGTCCATGAAGGTATCAACCTGCATGGGCCTCTTGTTTTCAACATCTCTTAAGCCGACCGAGAAAGTCCCCAAGCATTGGTCACGAAATCCCAAACTTAATTGAAAGCCTGGGGCTGCCCCCGCCTCGACCATTTCTAACAGCTTTTGTTTAATCTTTTTTTGTAGGATTGATCTCAACGCGAATCACTCCACGCAGGCCTCATGCCAAATCATCTTTTTGTTGATTAAGCTCGTCGGCATACCAATCGGAAGAATCTGTTGTCGTTTTAGACCATGGCCAAAATCAGGCACTCGCCAAATCGGACCTGAACTCAATCGCTTCAAACTTTTCAAAAAATAATCAAATGGAAATCGCTTTTGATCTCGACCACAATCTGAGAGGTTTCCAACTAAAATTCCGCGAACCCATTTCGAATAGCCCGAATGAATCAAAGTCCAAATCGCTCGATCCATTCGATAGAAATCTTCATTGATTTCTTCTAAGGCCAAGATGAAAGGGCGCTGCGGAAAGGCTGCAGGTCCAGAGGTCTGAAACAATGATAAGTTCCCCCCAAGAAGAACGCCGTCGGCCTTTCCTTTTTGCAAAACCTCAACTTCTCGAAACGAAACCGCTGACTTTTCAATCGGCAATTCAATCAACTGATTCAAAAAGAAAAAGAGATCTTGTTTCTCTAGCTGCCCAACGAGCGGAGAGTGAAAGCTCAGATGATGAAACTGGTTAGCCACCCATTGATGGGCAAAGGTCAGATCTGAAAATCCTGTGAGAATCTTCGATCGAAAAATTTGACGCCGAGATCGGCTAAACTCCGCTAAAGTTCTCATCGTTCCATAGCCGCCGCGGCAAGTTAAAACGGCTTTGACTTTGGGCTCAGAAAAGGCCCAAGCCCATTCTTTGGCTCGTGTCTGATCAGTTCCAGAAAAATACAAATCTTGTTTGAGAGCTGGCCGAAATTTCAAAACTTCAAAGCCAAAATCCTCCACCCACCGAGTCGTTTGCTCAAAAGCTTTCTCGTCAAGATAAGCACCCGGACGAATCAAAGCCACGGCATCCCCTCTTTGAAGTTGGCGGGGCTTTCTAATTTTCAAGATTTTCTTCGATCTCATAGATATTAGGCATTTTCTCAGGTTGGCTTTGGATCATCCACAAGATTATTCCTAATAGGGAAAATATGAGAAGCAAGATGCTCACCCACTTGATCAACTTCTTTCGCTGTCTCGAGCGAAGCGCACCTCTTATCTCTGACCATTCGGCCTCCTCCACCGGCAATGTGAGTCGCCGCTCTTCAAGAATCTTAGACTGCAACTTCCAATAGAGCTCTCGTCGAGATCGACAGTGCTTGCAGGCTTCAATGTGCTGATAGACTTGAGAGAGCCCATAAGACTTCTCCCACTCCGAATCGATCCATGGGCTTAGGTTTTGATCGACCATGAAGCATGAAATTCCAGCAAAGTCTGGAACTTCTTCCTCTTGGGGCGGAGGATAACTTCCCAAGCTTTCCATTCTCTGAGACTTGATGAGTTGAGAAACTTCACGAAAATCGAGACCATAAACTTCGCCGATTCGACGATAAGTCCAGCCGAGCCAAACCTTCAGATAAATAGCGGCTTCAAGCGAACGCTGATTCAGCCAAAGCCATTCCGAAACGAGCCCTACCCAATCAGGCTGAAGAGTCGCCAGCTCCACCAATTCCCGTCTCTTTTCAGGGCTTTGGGGGGCCAGACTCAACAGGCCATCGATCAACTGATTTAGCTCCTCTCGATCCATCTCTTATTTCTATAATAAAAAGATGCAGTTATCGAGGCTATCAAGGATTTAAGAAAATTTTTCAATGGAATAAGGCTAACCTATGGTATGAAGGGCGCTTGCGTTTTGAATTGGCTGGGGCTCGTTTTGGGGCTGCCTTTTCGACCCGTTAACAACATTTTAGTCATTTTAGAGGTATGTAAAAGATATGACATCGAAAACTTCTCAACAAAGCACTCCCAACACTCACAAGACGATTTCGGAACTCGTTCCCCATGTGTCTCATATTGAGAAATGGGCGATCGGAATTGATTTAGGGGCTCAAAGTATTCGGGGCGCTTGGGTCGGGCCAAAAGGTCAGCTTTTTGATCCTATAAAGTGGGAAACCAAAGTAGAAGATGGCAAAGAAAAAGTTCTTAACCGAATGGTTCAACTTGTAGAGGAACTTTTGAAAAATCCTCCGGCGGGATGTGATCCTGAGAATGATCTTCTGGGAGTAGGGTTTGCGATTCCTGGCATCTTACACATGAAAAAAGGCATCGTGGTTCAAAGCCCTAATTTTCCTGATTGGAAGCGTTTTGCTGTATATGAAAAGTTAAAAAAGAAACTCAAATATCCTGTTTTCATTGATAACGACGCCAATGCGGCCGCTATCGGTGAAAAGATGTTTGGAGCTTGTAAAGCTTACGATCATTTTGTCTATGTCAGTCTGGGAACTGGCATCGGAGGCGCAGTTTTTCTAAATGGTGATATTTATCACGGAAGCTTAGGAATGGCCGGAGAGATCGGTCATATCACCGTTAACCCTCAGGGTCTTCCAGAAGCGACTGGAAATCGAGGCTCCGTTGAGCTTTATGCTAGTAGCTCAGGCCTCATGCGAATCATTCAAGAATTGAAAGAGGCAAATCCTGGATTTCAAGCGGATAGTCCTGAGGATCTTTTTGAATTGTTTAAGCGTGGAAACAAATCAGAGCATTTTGAAATCGTTGAGAATGTATTCAACGAAATGGGCGAAGCTTTGGGAATCATGTTGGCCAACGTGGTGAATACTCTTGATCCACAAGCGATTTGTTTTGGTGGAAGCCTTACCAATGCCTGGAAAGCTTTCAGTCGAAAGATGATCCAAATCACGATGGAACGTTCTTATGTCGCTCGACACAACAAATTACGTATTTTGAGCACGGCTTTGTGCAAAAATTCCAATTTTGTTGAAGCCGGCGTAGTGGGCGCAGCCTCTCTTGTCTTCGTTCAATCTTTGAGAGATATTCCCGAGGCCTTAGAGTCTAGCTCAAAGTCGGCGAGCGCTCCCAAACTTAAAGTCGTTTCTTAACGGCTTTAAGCCCGCTGAATAAGTTCGATCAAAAGTCCATGGAATGATTTGGGATGTATAAAGACGGCCTTCATTCCGTGGGCGGCAGTCGATGGCTTTTCATTGATGAGCTGAATATTTCTCGATTTTAAGAACGAAACCGCCTCTTCAATATTCTCAACCTCCAAGGCCAAGTGATGAAAGGCATTTCCGCGTTTTTCCAGAAACTTCGAAATCGGCGAGTCGTCAGCTGTCGGCTCCAAAAGCTCAAATGGAACATTGGCGATCTTTAAAAAGTCTGTTTTCACTTTTTGAGAAGCCACGATCTCTTCGTGATCAGACTCTATCTCAAAAATCTCATTTAAAGTTCGCAGTAAAGGAGCCGATTCTTTGGTGGCAATTGCTATATGCTGAACGGCTTTAATTTTTATGCCCATTCCCTCTTATACTTTTATCGTAATTGGCTTGTCTACGAAGATGGCAATTCTGCCCCACGGGCGGCCCATCATTGCCCCCCCAACTCCCCATTTTAAGGCTAAAAACCTCTTTTAAGGCAAATGGAGCTGGCATCCAACTTGCTCTTCTATTGGTACGAGTAATAACGAAAGACACAAGGGAGATTTTCATGGATCAAGAAGTCAGCGTTGTCGCCAGAAAATTAGAAAACTTTTTTGAGCCCCAAACCGAGCAAAAAGTTCAATCAAACGAAACTGGTTTTATGAAACACATCGCTTGCGTTGTGATTTTGAGCTTGGCCGTTCTGCTCACGAAAGCCTCTCTATATCTCACCCGCCTCGTTAAAAAAATTGAAGGCTAATTACTAATCGCCCAAACAATCGCGGAGTGCTGATTGCTGGCATTCAAAAACTCTGTTTGAGAGCTAACAGCAAAAACTGGAACCTTCGGAAACACTTCTTTCAAAAGCGCCAAATCTGCTTTTGTTCTCACTTGATCTCTCGCTCTGGTCGAAGACGCACAAACAAAAAGGGCTAAAGGCTCTGGCACTTTTTCTTTTAACTGCATCAAAGTTTCAATCGCTCGATCTTCTGC
Source organism: Bdellovibrionota bacterium (assembly GCA_049436045.1). Classification (GTDB taxonomy): domain Bacteria; phylum Bdellovibrionota; class UBA2394; order UBA2394; family UBA2394; genus JBMTHG01. Next base: position 8,968 of record JBMTHG010000007.1, on the reverse strand, counting down.
ATAACGCTTTTTCTTTTGACCCAGCGAAAGTTCATAATCGAGTCGCACGGGTTCACTGACCGCCACCATGCCCGTGGTCATCTCACTTCCCAAAAGAGGAATGACTCGATGGGAATGGCCCAGCACTCGAGGGCTAAGATGAGTCGTCGCTGACTTTTCAACGAGATAGAGATTTCCCATTCGCTTGCGAAATTCATCTTGCGACATCATAGGCAAATCATCTGTCTCCATCAAATGCTCGGTAAGTCGATAAAAAGCTGGCTTTTGATCAATCTCGATCACCAAATTTTCAGACATTCGATTGATATGAATCGGCTGCGCCTCGGGCTCGATGTGCTGCAAAATTGCGCTCCAAGATTCATAGCCTTCAAAAAAAACTCCCATCAAACTATTCGAGTGAACTTCGGCGTCTGCCACCTGACAGCATTGTGGAATTCCATAACTATTACCAAAACCCAGAAACTGAATCTTGGGAAAGGCCTCCGAAAGCTTTTCTAAACCCGACCCGGCCTTAAAATGAACGCCGTCAGCAGCAAACAAAAAAGTTCCCGTGCTAGAACTGGTCAGTTCGGCGTCTTGGAGCTTTCGAATCAACTCTGAAGACCAAAGTTCGGCTTTTTCTTTCACACTATGAATTTTAAAAAAGCTGCGTTTCACGTCAGGCATCAAAAATGACATCATTAAAATTCCAGATTCCCCTTCGAAAGATTCGGAATCCGTCCAAGCTGACCATGTTGAAAATCCTAAATGAGGAATGTCTTTAAAATTTCTGCGCAGCAAGGCTGACATCAAATCGACATCAATTGCATGATCATAAGTAAAAGCGATGATCGTAAAATCAGCCTTTAAGGCCTGCAACTTTTGCAGTGAAGCTCGATAAGCTTCTGGCAAAGCTTGTGCCAAATCTTTTGAGCGACTTAATCCAATTCCAACTTTTATCATCTTCTCACCTTAACTTAAAAACCAATCGGGCTTAATCGCAATAAGGCTTCGGGAATTTCTACCTCACCTTGCTTTAAACTTCGCTTGATACTTTTTTTATAAACTCCCAATTTGTCATTGATGTCCGATAAATCTAAGAGTAGCGGTCGTTTCAAAAAATTGCCATCGACATCTCGCAAAAGACTGACGATCGGGCGACGAAATCTGAGGGGGTCACTACCAGCACTAAAAATCTGAGCCAGTTCTCCAGATTGCAGCTCTACCAAAGTTCCCACTGGATAAATTCCCATCCAATTCACAAATAGCTTCAAGAGAGTAACGTCGAATTCGTTCTCTGTTTGAATGAGAGAGGTCATGGCCTCATCTGGCAAAAGCGGACTTCGGTTGGGCAAAAAGTGAATTTTATGTCCATACCAGCTCGCAATTCTAATCAGCCGAGAAAAAAAGTGTGAATAACAAGAGCTGAGATTGCTTTTGTAACCGCCATCTTTCGCAAACGAAATACTCCACTCCCACTGACTCAGTCTTTGAAGGTCTGTCAACTTCCAAGCTCTTTCGAGTATTGAGTCCATCTCTAAGAGCATGCCTCGCTCATCTGCACTTACGGAGTTCATGTTGATTTCATTTCTCAAAACAAACAGCTTTCCATGGGCCAAAGCTGCTCCAGCCAACTCCGCGATTACCCCGATGGGCAATTGCAAAGCCCGCCCCCAAGCCGCAAGCAAAACCGCCACATTGGTTACAAAATAAGTCAGATAGCGTTCTGACTTTCTTTCTTGAAAATGGCGATAACAAGCGAGCAGCTCCTCTTCGGGTAGGCTGGCTAAATCCACCAAGACCAAATCAATAGGATCGATTGAAAAACTGTCGATTTGCTTCGAGTTGAAAAAACAAATTTCTACAAATTCATGAATGCGCTTTACGAGTGAAATGGCCACGGTTCCCAGCTCTGAAGAATGGATAGCCGTGTTGTCAGCGGACTCTGCTTCAGAATTAAATGGGATGACTTCAAAACCTAAAATTCTTTTGGTGAGGATTGACTTAATAGCCTCTTGAACACTTTGATCATTTCTCGGCTCAATCTGAGATAAAATCCAAAGTGCGGCTTCTAAATCTTCTTTTTTAATATCGCGAGTGATCCGAAAACCAGCAATCCTTCTTGATTTTAAAAACTTAATCACAGCGCGATAAAAATGAAGTCTTCTGGAATGCGGCTTGAGCCTTAAGTCATTCACATAGATTTGTTCCCCCTTGTAAATCACCTCTAATTGATTCGAGGGTGATTCATCAGGAAAATCATCAATCGCTTGCAAAACTCGATCTATCACGTTCTTAAAAATATCATTCGATCGGCCATGCGTTTGAGTGAGTCTAAAATATTTAAAGAGGTCTTCTACCAATATCCCCGCAACATATCTTGCGCTCTTGGATTCTTTTTGAACTTCCAATTCTGAACTCATCGGCTCCACCTTCGAAGTAATTGCCTTAAATCCTTAGGTTGAAAAATGAGATTTTTTTCTCGCGCGATCCAATTTCTTGCATGCTGATAAACGGCGGAGTCTTCGGACCTTAAAACAGCAAACAAAATGCCCGTTCTAATATCAGGATGAGCGGGAAAAAAAATGAAACGCCTCTCTGAGACGAAGGGTTCGAAAAACGAAACGGCCTCTGCCCCTAAATACTTCAATAAAACTTGAATCCAAAGCATCTTCAAATCAATATCTGATGAAAGCCAAAACCTGGAGACAAGAACACTTTTCATAAATTTTTTCCAGTTGGGATTGATCGCCTCCCTCAAAAAAGAATTTAAGCAAAGTCGAAGTGATTCTTTATTAAGGCTTTGAAACAATTTTGTGCCCAACGAAGCCTCTAGATTTATGGTGTAAATGAATGGAACACTTGAGAGTAAGAGCTCTCGATTTTTTGACCGCAAACACCTCACTAGAAATCTTTCTTTCGCATCCCAAGTTGCGCTCATCACTTCGGCAACAGAGTGCTTAAGTTTGTCAGCGGGCCAATTCTGCGGGGCCAACTCAAATTCCGGATAGGTCGTGATCAAGGCCTGAACATAAATCTTAAAGGCCTGCGAATCGGGCTGCGCCGCCAATTGACAAAAAACAAACTCAAAGCCTTCAGGTTTTAAGTATTGAATGAGGTTTTTCGCCAGTTCAATTTTTTTCTCGTCATAAAAAGATTCTGCCAATCGCTGCAGATTTTGCTTCTCTACCAAGAGTTGGTGAACCTTTTCGATTCCAGACTTCACTAAGACTTCAAGATCTTTTCTCGAATCCCAAGTTTCAAATTTTCTTAAACAAAATAAAATGAGGCCACCGTGAAACCTTCTAAAGATGTCGTCCAAAATTCTTAAAATCTCATTTGTAATTGCCTCAATCACACTTGAAGAGAGGGATTGATTTTGATCAAGGACTGAAAAATAATGACAGAGCAAGTTGTATTCGACGTGGCTTTCGTCATAGGAGATCAGCTCGCGAATCACAGCTCTTAGCTCATCCTCTTGAAACTGAACAATATGAGAGGCTCTGTCAGAAATTTCCGAAGATTCTAATTCTTTTTTCAATTCAGCGGCCACTTCAACGTCAAAGAAATGAGTGTGAATGCCAAGCTCATTTCTACTTCCAGCAGACGGCAGATCCCAGGCGTCTGCCCCCAAACTATATTCGCTGCCGCCAGACCTTTCATCGGCGCCGACAGAAATGCGAGTTAAGAGATCATCTCGACCCTCTCTCTCGGGTTGAGCCACGAATCCGCTCTCCCCAAAATCTCCTCCCATCACGCTGAGATTGTTGTAAAATTGAATTCTTATTCTAGAACTTGGGTTCTTCCAAAATGACGAGGCTAAATCCAAAAGCTCCTCTTCTTCTTCAAAAATAACTGCTCGAATCTTAAGGCACCAATCCGCCATTTCTCTTGCTGTCACAGAGGCGCTAAGAAACAAGGATTTTACTCCCTCTTTGAAAAGAATATAGTTGAGACTGCTTTCTCCCTCCTTGGTTTTGAACACTTCATCGCCTTCGCAATGAACCGAGAGCATAAAAATATCGAATCGAAGGGCTGGCGCCCCTCCCTTTAAGTCATTCGTGGCCAATAGCAGCTGATTTTCAATGAAATCCAACCGCTTATCCATTTGACGCAGGTGGCCACCATAAAAACCCACGAGACGAAAGACTTTCTCTAAGGCCTGATAGACGGTCTCGGCATATTTTTGCGTAAGCATGCTACAATGAATCTTAACAGTTCTTATGGAAAATCCAAAGATGAACGCGACTAGCATTCCGAACAAAATTGATCGCTACGAATTGCTAGAAAGCATTGGCTCCGGAGGAATGGGGCTTATCTTTAAAGCACTCGACACAAAGCTTAAACGTCATGTTGCCATTAAGGTTATCTCGGATCGCTCCCGAGACGAAACGATGAAACATACCTTGCAACAACGATTTTTCAATGAAGCTCGTGCTGCTGGGTCGCTCTCTCATCCAAACATTGTTGGGGTGCATGATGTCGGTGAAGATCGCGAACTTGTTTACATCGTCATGGAATATATTGAGGGAGAAACTCTAGAAAAGCTTCTTAAGACTAAAGGTCCCTTGAATCTCAATCAGTTAGTGAAAATGGCCAAAGAGATCGCTGGCGCACTAGAGTTCGCACATGAAAAGGGCATTATCCATCGAGACATCAAACCCTCAAATATCATTATTGAAGCCTCGTCAGGTCGAGCGAAGATTCTAGATTTCGGAATCGCCAAATTTGTTAACGAAGAAGATTTGAAACTCACCTCAACAGGCATGGTTCTTGGAAGTACACATTATTTATCTCCGGAGCACATCACCGGCAAGAATCCAGATCGTCGAAGCGATATTTTTTCATTTGGAAGTCTCTTGTATGAAGCTTCAACCGGAAGCCTGCCCTTTCGAGGCGAAAACTCGAGTTCCATTCTTTATAAGATTGTTCACTTTGACCCCCTTCCCCCTGCGGAGGTCTCAGACAGCGTTCCAAGTGAGATATCTCAACTGATCATGAAGTGCCTCGCAAAAGCTCCTGAGTCGCGCTTCGCCTCCCTGAGCTCTTTTTGTCAGGGTCTCGAAAAGTTTGAACATAGCCTTACAGGAAGCGTTGGAATCACCGCAACCCACAGGGCTGACATGCCCTCATCAAAGATTTATTTTGTTCGAGATACGCAGCTTTTAACGGCTCTTGTGGCTCAGAAGAAGTTAACGACCAACCAAGCTGCTGGGCTTCGCGACAAGATTGTATACGAACATCTACTCCGAGACAGTGATGTTTCAGAAGATGACTTAGCCGCGACAATTGCTGATTGTCTAAGCCTTGCATGGATCCCAAGGAATCGAATCCGAACGATAAAAATTAAAGATGATGCCTTCGAAATACTTCCAGTAGAAAGCCTCAAGAGAAATAATGTTTTGATTTTCTATAAAGATGATCAGAAAAACTCTTTAAGTCTTCTCATTGATGGGAATACAGACTTTCAAAAAGATCCTCAAATTACGCGTCTCTTTCAGAAACATCAGATTAAGATATATGTGGGTGGACGAAACAGTATTCAGCAATTAATTGATTCTCGGGCCCAGAGCGAGGATTCATCGAGCACTTCTAGACTCTTTTCAACTCAAGAACATACCCAAATTTCATCTACAGATTTTAAGAAGATTCTGCTCATCGATACGAATCGCAGCCATCACCAAGCTTTCTTAAGTTTTTTTCAAACCCTCAAGGATCGCGTAGTGATCATGATATCTGGAGATGAGGCCTATCAAAGATTGAAGTCTGAGAGATTTAGTCTTATCTGGGCAAGACGAGACCTGATCGGTGATGAGCTTGAATTTGAAACAAATGTTTTAAAAAGCAATCCAAGTTGTGAAGTGCGAATATTTGAAAATCTTCAGTCAGAAATTTTTGAAGATTCAATTTCTTATCAGAAGGTAAGAGAAATGATTCTTCGATTTTTCAAAAAGATTTTTATCAAAAAAGATGCGAACTCGATTGCTCAAGCTGAAGAGATAGCATCATTTGCAGTTAAATTGGCTAAAGTTGAGACCCGAAATACGAAAGAACTCGATGAAGTTTATTTCTTTCAACTCATATTGAAAGCCGAGCCGATTTCTGAAGATCGAGAAAGCTTGATTAAAATTTTAGATGAGATGTTTCGTTTTCGATATTTTTATGAATCGATTCGAGAGCGATATGATGGCCGAGGAACTCTCGGCCTAAAAGCGCATCAGATTCCGCTTCCGAGCCGAGTTGCAGCCTGCCTCCAAAGTCTTCTCAAAGTGAACACCCACTGGAAGACTTGGAGCTCTGAAAGTTTGAATGAATTGAGAAAGCATTTTGATCGACTTGCCGGCAAGCAACTCGACCCTGTTCTATGCGCAGAAATCATTGATATGATTCGACCAAGCCTTGGGGAGCAGAGTCAGAAGAAAGTTTTGATCGTTGATCCTGATTTAAAATACGCAAAAGAACTCGCCAGCCATCTGATACGAGCCGGCTTTAAGACTGAGATTTTTGACGACGGAATGAAGGCGTTAAGCTCTGCAAAATCAGCGAGACCAGATCTCGTGTTGACAGAGGTAGTTGTTCCGAGACTTGACGGGTTTTCATTATCGCTAAGACTTCAGTCAGATCAGCAATTGAAAGAACTTCCCGTGGTTTTCGTTTCCCATTCCGACAACCCAGAGCACTCGGTAAAAGCTTTGAAATTGGGAGCCATTGATTTTCTTGAAAAAGATCTGGAACCAGAGTTTCTTTTAGCAAAGATTGAGCGTCTTTTAAAATCAGCTTCTTAAATTGTTATCACTCAAGATAAAGCAATTCATTTGGCTTTAGCATGCCTAGGCGCACCCGAAGATGATAATCAAGAGCATCTCGGTCTTCTGTGATGGCGAGGTTGAGACGCCTTCTCAATTCCTGATTGTCTCTTTCAATAATAGCAATATGAGATTTTGTTCGGCTCATCTGATCTCTCATACTCCACCACTCTGATATGCCATTTCTAGCATAAACGAGCCCAATGAAGATTGAAGAAAAGCCGATCACGCCTACGGCTAGAAAAACATAGAACTTTCTCATGAATAAGCTTCGAAGAAAGACTCCAGACGTCTTATCGCCTCACCCGTCAAATTTTGAAACATGATCCCTAAGCCTTTAAGGTCAGAGTCTGCCTCTTGGCGAACGATCACGCCGTCGCAAGAAAAAAGCTCGGGCTCTCCCCAAAGCGGAAAGCTCAACTTCACGGTGCTATACAGCGGAAAGCTCAAGCCCGTTCGTAAAAAAATTCCGGTTTCACTCAAAGTGGTGCTCCAAGCCGTGTGAGACTTATCGAAAATTTCGAATTTCACCTGTTCTTGAAACCAAACTCGATCGGCCGATCGAGACTCCGTCGAAGGAGAAGCTATTTCTTGAGCCCTCAACATAGCCTTCACTCTCCATATCACTTCCTCAGGAGGCGTTTTGAAATTGATAGACCCCGTGCTGCCGCAGTTTTTTAGCGCAGCTAAATCACTTCTACTGATCGAATCAGAAACGAGACTCAAAATCGGAGAACTCACTTCTTGTCTCAACTGCTTCAACTCATTTTGAAAATTTGGCGTTCGCGCATCAAAGACCAAAAAGTCAGGACTCGAATGCGAAAGCTCAGATGAAGACTCTAAATTCAAATATTCAAAACCCGACTCACGAAAACTCGCTCCCCAAAGCTCGTTGACTGACCCCAGGCCTACAATTTTTTTTCGACCACCCATAGATGATATTATCTATGAAAAACAATGATTTAGCCAACCCCTTCGTGAATTTGGGCCCTCTCTCCCCCTTCGAGCCCGTTCGGCTATAATAAAAGAGGGGGATTAGATTGTCTCAAAGCGCCAAACTCTTAGAAAAAGCTCTCGAGCTCGATCTTGAGGACTTTGCTGAAATTCAGCTTCCCGAGGAATTGATCGGGCTTTTTAGTGCTGAGTTGTGTAAAAAGCATCAACTCATTCCGCTTCGATGGGATGATGAAAACAAAACTCTTTCAGTGGCTTTTGCACAGGATGAAATTGAACCTGGACTCAGTGCATTAAGAAATTCATTTCATTGGAAGCATCTCTCCGTTTATCGAATGTCGCCGGCAACCTTTCAGGCGCTTTCGGCCAATGCTTTCTTGAACAATCTGCCAGAGCAAAAGAGTATTGCCATCATTGAAAAGGACCAGCTGAAAAGAGAAGCTTTGAGCATCGTTTTTGAGCGAGAAGGCTATGATGTTCTCGGCTTTTCAAGTGAGTCAAAATTTTTAAAAGAACTTGATCGCATCGCTAGTCAATTTCATCCAGAAAATGAGGATTTAATCATCATTGAAGATGAAGAGCCTGCCATTCCATTTCGAATGGTGCTCGCTAAAAAAAGCTCTCTGGATCATGCGGAGGACTTCGCTAATCGCGTTTGGTCTAAACTCAATAGCGTTCAAGTATCTATTTTGGATGAAGATTGGACTCAAAGCCTTTTTTCTGGGGGCGCTTTGCAAAGCTCATTCGAAAAAGATGAACTTACCTTTCATATTCGACATGAAAATTTTTACCTCGCTGCCATTGAATGTTTAAAAAAGAACCTCAGTCTGCAAGCCGTTGAGTTTCTTGAAAAAGTAAAAGGCGATGATCCCTATTTTTTAAAATCAAAAGTTCTTTTAGGCAAAACATTTATTCAAAAGAAGAATTTCAAAAAAGCCTCAGAGCACCTACAAAAGGCCTATGATTTTTGGTGTGAAGATCCAGAAAGTATCATTTCAGAGAGCGTCATCAAGCTTCTCTATTATCTCGGCTATAGCTTTGAAAAACTAAATCGTCTCGACGATGCCTTGAAACTTTATGAGAGAGTTGCTTTAGAAAACCCTGAATTTCAAGAAGTCGCCGATCGAATCTCGAAGATAAATTCAAAGAGAAAGAAAGCTGCTCAATCTCGTGAGAAAAAACTGGGTTTACCTGCCTTTAGCGCCTCTCAAAAGCCAGAGTCTCGTTAT
>JBMTHG010000006.1:0-37940 GCA_049436045.1 Bdellovibrionota bacterium | reverse complement strand
GCTTAAAGCTATCTCGTCAAAATCTCAGTCTGAGATCCAGAAACCTCAATCCCTTTTTCTGTCACATAGGCCTCATCACCAATCATGAGCCGAAAACCTTTTCGCGAAATCAATCTCGACTCAAAATTTCCGTCTGGAAAATCTTTTGCTTCGCCAAAGTTGAAAACAATATATTCGTGACCCTTGGTGATGCAGGTCCAAGCTTTCATTTCTTGCGCTCCCGATTCTTCGTCTTCCACAAAAGCCATCGTCGTCGTCAAATCAAGAGCGGGCTTTCCCTCTGCATTTTTCCAAAGCCCTCGATATTTTTCATCAATCGAAAAACCTTTGCATACCGGCTTGTCACTGTCGGCGAAAGTAAGCGCAGGCAAAGAGAGCAAAATTACTAAACCAAGAAAATATCGCATAAATTCTTCCTTTCTCTTGTTTGTCTTTCGACCCTAGTAAGATCGATTCTCAAGATCAAGGGCAAGATAATTAACCAATGTTTTCAACTGCTTAGAACCCAAAAACGAAGATTTTCAGTCTGAAAAAAGCGCTTTCTCAGGCTAGATTTTTCAGGCGGCTTCTGTGTTAGGATGGCGGCGTGTTACACGCCCTCTCATTCATCGCCTGTCTATTGCTCTCGATCGCGCTGAATGCCGCCGAATTCAAAGTCGCTTCAGTTTCTGAGATTCAAAAATTTTTTCAAGGCCAAGAGAAGCAAGTTTTGACATTCATCGGCTACTCGGGAGCTGAATACGAAAACAAAGTGAGAATGTTAAAGATCGCTGAAGATGTTTTAGCCGAGTTTGACCCCAAAACTACCATCGTGAATATCGGCGCCACTCCAGAAGGAATCGGAGCCATCTATGCTTTGGCAAAAAAAATGGGATTCGAAACTTCAGGAATTGTATCAAGTCAAGCTCGCGACTATTTGCCCGAGAAACCCGCTGAAGTCGACCATGTTTTTTTTGTTCAAGATGAAAGTTGGGGTGGCTATCTCGCTGATGGCACAACACTCTCGCCCACTTCAGAGGCCAGGCTTTCTGTGAGTGAAGTTCTCATTGGCATCGGAGGCAATGATGTGAGTCGTGACGAGTTGTTAGAGGCTCAAAATCGCGGCAAAACGATTCGGTTTTTTACCGCCGATATGAACCATGAAATTGCTATCGCCAAAGCAAAAAAAAATGGCAAAGAGGTTCCTACTGACTTTCGAGGTAGCGCTCACCTCGACTGGTTTTCGAAGCTTGAAAACGGTCTTCGCTCTCTCATCAATTCCTGCGGCGGGTTAAAGAAGAAATAAAAAAAATTTTTGAAAGGATAAACAAATGAGAAATTTCCAAGTTTTTTTCACACTAGTAATCATCAGCCTCAGCTTTTTAGGATGCGGCGAAAGCTCTAAGAGAAAAAGCTCCAAACCGCTTGAAGCTGTCTCGTCTGTCGATCTCAATCGCTATTTGGGCTTATGGTATGAAATTGCAAGATTTCCTTTTGGAATTCAAGAGGGCTGCTTTGATACCACCGCCGAGTATAGTCTTTTGAAAGAGGGTGAGATCAAAGTCGTGAATAAATGCTTAAAGGGCTCTTTTGATGGCAAGCTCGATGAGGCTAAAGGCTCTGCCAAAGTCATCGACAAAGAAACAAATGCAAAATTAAAAGTCAGTTTTAATTTTTTCATGGGCCTGTTTGGTGGCGCCAACTATTGGATCATTGATCTCGATGATGACTATCAATATGCCGTCGTGAGTGAACCTGAAGGCCGCTATCTTTGGATTTTAAGCCGCACTCCAAAAATGGAAGAAAGCGTCTATAAAGAGATTCTAGCTCGCTTGAAAGACGATGGCTTTTTGATTGAGTATCTTCAAAAGACACCTCAATCAGATCGCTAGTTGCAGCGCCATTAAATTTTTTAAAGCGCCTCTCTTAGTGGCTTGATTTCAAATCAATGATTCGCGCGACTTCGATGCTGCCCACTTTAAGCTCGCAGTGAATATCAAAATCAAGAAGCCTAAAAGCAAAGCGCTTTCCTATGGCTTTTTCAGAATGAATGGGAGCCTCTTTGCGATAAGTTGTTGGGCGCGGGTCAAGCTCTACAATCTGGGTAAGAAGCTTTTGAAAATCAGGATGTCTCTTTAGAATTTTGGCCTCAAGAATCTCTAAGCTTTCTTCACTATAGGTGACAAAAACTTTTTCAGTCGGAGCCACAGCCCAGCCCGCTTTGGCCTCAGGAATCGAATCCGCATAGGGAACATAAGGTTTAATATCTAAAATGGGAGTCTCATCGAGTAAATCAAGGCCACTCACATGAATCTCAACTCCAGACTTCACCTCTAAATCAATTTTTTCAATTTTAAGCACAGACATGCCAATCGGATTCGGCCGATGCGGCGAGCGAGTTGACAGCACTCCCATTCGTTTTTCAATATTTTCTCTTGGAGTCATCACATCAGGACTCCAAGCCTTCTCTAAATCTTTATGAAAAACAAAAAGAACCCATAGATGAGAGAAAGATTCAAGGTCTTCAACCGCTCGACGAAAATCTCCCCCGGGCTGAAGCTTAAGAATTCCTGTAGCCAGAGAAAGCATCCCTGATTGTCTGGGTACTCCAAACTTTTCAACGAAAGGGCTTTTCACCTTTCCTATGGCACGAAATCGAAACTCTTCACTCATGATTTCGTTCACTCTGATTATCTTTTTCGAATGAGAAGCATGCCGTCTCTCACCGGAAGCAAACTAACAAAATATCCTTTATCAGAAAGTTCTTTTGCCATTTGATTCACTCGTTGAATGCTTTTTGTTGAACCTTGAGCCTCAGAATTTAGAACCTCTCCACTCCAAAGCGTGTTATCGATCACAATTGATCCCGACTCAGAAAGATGACTGAGAGCCCATTCTAAATATTGAGGATACGGCTCTTTATCCGCATCAATGAATACCAAATCAAATGAGCCTTCAAGCTTCGGCAAGTTCTCTGTGGCTCGACCCAAAATCAATTTTATTTTGGAGCCATGGGAACTTTTTTGCCAAAATCTCTTAGCAATTTCTGTCGTCTCCTCGTTGATGTCTAAAGTCACCAGCTCTCCATCGCTCGGCAGATTCTCTGCCATACTTAAGGCCGAATATCCTGTGAAGGTGCCGATCTCAAGAACTCTTCGATAGTGACCCGTTCGAATCAAGAAGCCTAAAACCGCTGCTTCTAAAGGCCCAATCAGCATTTGCGATTGCGATACATGCTTTCGGGTATAATCGGCCAACTCATCACAAAGAGAGCTTGGCTTTGAACTGATATCAATACAATATTTTTCAATCTCTGGGTCGACGAGTTTCATAGCTTGTCTTAGCCTAAGATGAATGAGTTTGACTAGACAGGAGATAGAATGAAAATTTTGATTTCAGGGGCAAGCGGCTTGATCGGCGGCAAACTCAAATTAGCGCTTCAAAACGAGGGCCATGAAGTTTGGTCGCTGACGCGCTCTCCCAAAAATAAATTCGATATTTTTTGGAATCCAAACGAAAATCAAATCGAGCTCGAAAAAATCAACTCTTTTCAAGGCGTCATTCATCTGGCCGGTGAGAACATCGCGGGCAGCTCTTGGACGGAAGAAAAAAAGAAGAAGATCTATTCTAGCCGAGTCGACGGCACTCGATTTTTGGTAGATTCTATTTTAAGCCTTCCCTCAAAGCCTGATTTTTTTGTGAGCGCCTCTGCCGTTGGCTATTATGGTGATCGAGGTGATGAAGATTTAAACGAGGCGAGCCCCGCGGGCAGTGGATTTTTGGCGAAGGTCTGCACTGACTGGGAAGAAGCTGCCAAGCCTCTTCAAGACCATTCCATTCGAACCTCTTGGGCACGAATTGGCATTGTTCTTAGCCCTGAGGGCGGAGCTCTCCAAAAAATGCTCACGCCATTTCGATTGGGTCTCGGTGGAAATATGGGATCGGGTCAGCAGTGGTTTCCGTGGATTGATATCGATGATCTCGTTCAAGGATTTTGCTTTTTAGTAAAAAATTCTAAGTGCTCTGGCGCTTTTAATTTCACAGCACCAGATATTCTTCGACAAAAAGATTTTGCAAAGACATTGGCAAGGCATTTGAAGCGCCCCTCGTTTTTTCATGCTCCTGAATTTTTGTTAAAATTAGCTTTAGGTGAAATGGGAGAAGATCTTCTTCTCGCGAGCATGAAAGTGCTGCCCGAAAGACTTTTAGAGATGGGCTTTGAGTTTAAATATCCAAGTCTTGAAAAATCACTCGAGCATTTGCTGAGCGAGTGACGATATCTCGAACTTAAGCTTTTTTAGCGTCTTTAAGCTGCTGAAGCACGCCTTCCCAAGCAAATTGAAGCTTCTCAAGAATCTTCACATTCAACTCAAGAGGCTCTGATTTATGCTCGAAGTTAGCAACGGTGAGATTATCAACCATCACGGCGTAGAGATATTCTAGATTTTTTGCAATCTCGCCACCCACTTCAAAATTGAGAGAGTTCAAAAGCTCCACGATGATCGCTTGGGCTCGACAGATATTTTTAGAAGCATCAGGAATTTTTTTTGTGTTCAACAACTCAATGGCTGTTTTTGTATATTTAATCGCTCCATTATAAAGCATCAAAATGAGTTCCTCTTTTGATGCCGTCTGAATGGAGGTTTTCTGATAAGACCCTAAATTGCCTCTACGAAATCCACCTGTCACGCTTAACCTCCTAGACCTTAACCTTAATTAACGTCTTCTGTTAGCGATGGCTGTGTTTGTGAGCTGTAGTGATTGAACGGCCGCCTGAACCTGGCTTTGCTGACCATTTAATTTGGCTAGCTGAGTCTCAAGTCTTGCGAATTTTTTCGTCAAATCACTCTCCATCTGCACTAAACGCTCCATCGCACTTGCTTTTTCATCACCTAAGTCTTTGAGCGTTGTTGCAAGTGAATTCATTTTCGTGGTGAGCACCCCATCGGTGCTGTTCACGAAGCTTTCAATCAATTCAGTGGCTTTTCTTCCAAAGCCATCAATTCCTTCTGACTGCAATCCCTCAAAGAAGCTAATAACTTCATCATAATTATCGGCAAGAGCCTGATTAAATTTAGCTTCATCAAATTTTAAAAAGCCATTCGAGGCCTCTTGGCCTGCTGCAAACTGAGTTTCAATGCCTAAGGCCCCTAACGACCGAATATTCTGCCCCTCCGGCAAGCCCACCACCTCGCTTGAAAACAAAGATTGCAAACGCGTCAAAGTATTTCGAAGTGTAGAATCTCCGGCTGTTGGATTCGTTTGAGTTTCAGCATTCGGGTCAAAGCGAAGCGCCTGTTTTAAATATTGAACCGTTTGATTATAGGCTTCGACAAGATTCTTTACCTTTTCGTTCGCATTATTGGTGCTCTCGGTCACAGTGAGAATTACAGGATTTCCAGGATCTTCTTTAAGAACATCAAAGCTCACACCCGGAATAACATCACTGATCGAATGACCTTTTCTTTTTACAACTTCGCCGTTCACTAACACAATGGTGTCTTTAGCTTCTACGAATCTTGTAAATGAAGTTTCTAAGTTATCGAGTTCAGAAAGATCAAAGCTAATATTGTCGGTCTCAGCACTCTCATCAAAATCACCGAGCTTGTTATCCTGAAGCGTTAAGCGAAATGGAGTTTCTGTTCCATCTTTTGAATCATAGATCGAGACACTCAAACCCAACTCTTTTTTTGAACTTAAGAGATTTCTAAACTGTGCGAAGGTTGTGCCTGCCTCAACCTCAATCTCATGTTCCACACCTCGCACCGTAATTTTTATCTTGGCTGGGCCATTTGTGATCACATCATCTTCTGATTTAAAAACTAGGCGATGTTGCTCGGCTGTGGCCATCTGCTGAACGTCAATACTCACAGATTGTAAAATTGCACTTAAACTCGCTGTCGCTTTAATCGACTCTGGCTTTGAAGAGTTCACACTCTTTACTTTAAAATCTCCTGAAAATTCAAAATCTCTGGCCGCTGATTTGAGATTGCTCATCACACCTTTGATGTTTCCGAAAACACTTTGAACGGCAGAAGTCTTTGCTTCTTGACGAAGAATGGTTCGCCCCATTTTTTCTTGTTCGGCGCGAAGAATTGTTTCGATATAAGCGTCCCAGCTTACACCACTGCCTAAGCCTGAGATATTAAAGCTCATCGTGGCCTCCTTAAATCATTTGATTCTCTTCATATTTTAAAGCTTTTTGAAAATGACGCAGAGTTGATGAAGATTCAGAAGGAGTGAAAGCCGGGGCGCTGCATTAGGCCCCCGGCTTTTTTAGAAGAAGCGGAGAAAAAAGAGAAAGAAGAAAAAAATCTAGAAGTTAAGCAGATTGAGCGCGACCTGAATCGATGAGTTCGCCTGGCCTAAGACCACGATACCTGCCTGCTGCTGAATCTGCGCCCGCGTCAACTCAGCGGTTTCAAGAGCGAGGTCGGCATCTTTCACCTGAGACTGCGCCGCCGAAATATTTTCTAACAAAACCCCCACATTTCGAACCGTAGAATCGAGTCGATTTTGCACCGCTCCAAGATTCGATCTGAGATTATTGAGTTCACCTATCGTCGCATCAATAATTGAAAGCGCTCTTTGAGCCTCGTCTTGTGTTGAAACATCGACACTAAAGACGGCGTTATCATCATCAACTGAAACCCCACTGCCCGCAAAGCCGAGGGCTTGGCTGGTGTTCGTGCCGCCAATAATAATCGCTTTGGCACTTCGAAGCTCGACGGCGCCAGAGAAAGTTCTCAAAGAGAGGCCAGAGGCTGCATTGGTGGCTCCCGTGCTAAAAAGTAAGTTCTGCTGACTGGCGGCGATCTTTCGGTTTTCAGACATCACACCAGAAAAAACCTTGTTAAATTTGGAAGCAGTCATACTCGCACCGCTAATTAGGATTTCAATATTTCTTCCATCCATCGCATAGAGTTCGATATCTGTTGTACTAGACTCGGCAAATCGAGCCCGTACTCCCGTTAAACTTGAATAATCATTGATGAGACTAATAAATTCAGATGAATTATCAATCGCTCCCAAGATCGCTTGATCATTGATCACAAGCTGCTGATCGGTGATGTTGCCGTTGAATTTCGAAAACTTTAGGTTGTTAAGCTCAACAATCGTTTCAAGCACTGTTGCTTGCACCTCCGTGATTCCAGCCTCGGCATTAATCGCCTTTGAAATCGCAAGAGCTGACCAAGAGTTTCCATTCGTCGAAACATTATCATAGTCAGCACTCACCGTGATGGCTCTGCCCCCAATAGTTAAGCCTGAACCCGTTCCGGTAAGATAGTTTTGAGCTCCTGATTTAATGGCGAGTGCTCCGAGCTGACTGGTTCGAGCGTCTCCGATTGTAAATCGAATCACCTCGCCTTTATTGATGCCCACTTGAAGATCGGTTTCTTGAAAACTTCCATCAAGAAGCTTCGTGCCGTTAAATTCTGTCTGACTTGAGATTCGAGACATCTCTTCTAAAATGGCCTCGACTTCATCATTTAAAAAGGAGCGCTCTTTGTTTCCGATCGCACCGTTGGCCGCTTGAATGGCGAGCTCTCTAAGCCGCTGCGCCAAGGTGGTCATTTCGGCCAGAGCCCCTTCGGCCGTGTTTAAAAAGCCGTTTGAATCATTGGCGTTTCGAATGGCTTGGCGAAGTCCTCTCATCTGAGAAGTCAATCCCTCTGAAATTGCAAGACCTGCGGGGTCATCAGCGGCTCGGTTGATTCGAGAGCCCGATGAAAGTCTTTCTAAAGATCTCGAAAGACTCTTGGTCGTAATTTGCAGATTCCGCTGCGCATTCATAGAAAGCACATTGGTATTGATTCGAAGTCCCATGATTTATCTCCTTGTTGTCTCTTCTTTTTGTCTGTTTTCTTCTTCTTTTTTTCGTTGTTGTTTTCTTTTTGTTGTTTTGTTGTTTCTTCAAAAACTGCCCCATCACTCTTGGGGCATCGCATTAACAAAAAGCCTTTCGGCGCCATTCAGAAATTGGGTTTCGATTTTTTTGAAATTTTTATGCGGGGTGTTATTTTATTTGTGAGATCAGGAGTTTATACGCTGCATCAAAATTTATGGGGCGGGGCGTTAATTTGCAGCGCCGTGTCGAAAAAGAAATGAGAAGAAATGAGAAGAAATGAGAGGAATAGAAAAAAGGGGGCGCTTTGTGAGCGCCCCCTCTTGATAGTATTTTGATTTTTAATCGATTTAGACCTGTAGATCGATGAAGAAACTACTTAATGTAGAATCGTTGTCTTCAGTCTGCTCAAGCCGTTGAAGAACTCTTTCGACTTCTTCTGGGCTGAGGAGGAGCCTAAAAGCTCCGGTTACATCATCATCTATACTGACCCAAATCCTGCCGCTTTCTCGGTCCAGCTCAAAAAGAACTGAACTTTCTGCTTTGCCTCGATGGCGTTTCTTAAATCGCTCCGCCACACATCTTAGGTCTTCAGTGTCTCGGTGAGAGTTAAAGAATTTAAAACTCACAGCCGAAACATTTTGAGACTCTAAGGCGAGAAGAGCCTGTTTCCATCGAGCCATTGGGGGTGTACCCCTTAATGTGCTCATAAGTACCTCCCGCAAGTCAGATCTCTATTTCAGAGGTGAAGAGCTTAAAGCTCTTCACTTCATCACCTACTTTCGTTCTCTATTAGAACTGAAGTAGACCTAGAGCCACCTGCGAAGAAGCATTCGCCTGCCCAAGAACCGCAACACCAGCCTGTTGCAAGATCTGAGCTCGAGTCAATTCAGCAGTCTCTTGAGCGATATCTGCATCTCGAATCTGCGATTGTGCAGAAGAGATGTTTTCTAGCCCGATACTGATGTTTCGAATCGTTGAGTCAAGTCGGTTTTGAACCGCACCCAAGCTTGATCGAAGCTCATTAAGCTGCGATAAAGTTGCATCGATCACTGAAAGTGCACTTTGCGCATCTGACTGAGTCGCTACACTGATCGTGTTTACAGCATCATTTCCAACTGAAGTTACAGCATCGCTAAATCCAACCGCGGTCGAAAAGGCTCCCGTGTCTCCATTAGCGACGATGATAGCCTCAGAGCTTCGAAGCTCAACCGCACCTGTTAAAAGGCGATTTGTTAACCCATTGGCGACTGTAGCACCGGCGGTGAACAATACATTTCGGGCACTAGCAGTTTGAGTGTTCGAGGACAGTAGAAAAATAGCGTTTGCCTTATTTGTTGCGGCCGTCGAAAAGGTAGTCGCACCACTTACTAAGTCAATTTCAATATTTCTTCCGTCTGTGGCATAAAGCTCAACATCACTTCCTGAAATTCTGGCTTTGACTCCAGTTGTACTAGATCCTTCATTGATGATTGCAACGAATTCATCAAGACTAGAAGCTGCACCAACAATGTTAACACCATTGATTACGAAATCGCCGGCATCGATAGACCCTTTGTATCTTGAAAATTTAAGATTATTTAAATCAACTCTCGTCTCAAGTGCTGACGCTTGAACGTTAGTAATCCCTGATTGTGCATTGATTGCCTTCGATACGGCTAATGCTGAATAGGTATTACCAAGCGTTGAAACAGAATCAAGACCACTTGGCACCGCGATATCTTGATCATTGATTTTAAGGCTGTCAAATTGTGACAAATTGTTCTGTGCTCCAGAAACAATCGCCAAAGCACCAAGCTGACTAGTTCGTGCATCACCGATGGTGAACCCGATGGTGTCGCCCTTATTCACACCTACTTGAAGATCAGTTTGCGTGAAAGTTCCGTCCAAAAGTTTAGTTCCGTTAAATTCAGTCTGATTGGCAATTCGATTCATCTCATCAAGAAGAGCTTCCATTTCATCGTTCAAGAAGCCTCTCTCTTTGTTACCAATCGCTCCGTTGGCTGCCTGAATGGCAAGCTCACGAAGTCGCTGAGTCAAATTCGTCATTTCGGCCAAAGCACCCTCTGCAGTATTTAAGAACCCAAGAGAGTCGTTAGCGTTTCGAACCGCTTGTCTTAAGCCTCGAACCTGAGAGTTCAATCCCTCAGAAATAGCTAGACCGGCAGCATCGTCACCGGCTCGGTTAATTCGAGAACCTGAAGATAGTCTCTCGAGCGAGCGGCTTAAGGCCTTAGTGGTATGCATCAAAGATCTTTGAGCATTGAGTGATAATACGTTTGTGTTAATGCGAAGTCCCATATTTTTCTCCGATATTCTTCCTTGGTTAAAGTTTCGTTACCCAATCCCATGGCCCTATACCACTGCCGACACTGGCGGCGGTTAAAACAACATGCACCTTTTCGACTTTGCAGCAAATTAAGCTCAAACTTTCTAAGAGAAATTTTAAAAATCTTATTTTTTAAAATAAATTTCAGATCTTAGATCATTCAGATTTTTTTAAGATGCGCTGAGTCTATTTTGATTGCGGCAGAGTGTCTAAGACTTGATGCAAAGCATCTTTCATCTCACGAAACCACTTCATTTGAACTTGAAGCTGATCGCGTGCACTTTTCATCTTGCTCTGCATCATTTCATTTTCAATATCAAGATAAGAGCGAGCATTCATCTCAAGCACAAAAGCTGAAAAGATAGGATTCTTCTCGATCTCTTTTTTTGCCGAATGAATCAACTCCAATACTTGACGAAGAAGTTGATCGTCTTTGATCTCATTTTGTGAGCCCTTGCTTTGATTCAAAAGATTTTCTAGCCGAGAAGAAAAGCTTCTTAAGATTTCAATAATCTCCGTGAAATCAAGATTCGATTTTTCATCGAAAGAATCAACTTCATCGCTCAAATCTCTCTTGGCGATTACTGCCCAATCTTTTGAAAGATCTTCTAAGGATCGCCAGGTGATCGTCGGAATCTGAGCGCCTCCTTCGGTGGCATTCCAAATCCGAGCGCGCGTTCGTGTTTTTTCAAAGCCGAACTCTTTTAGAAACGAAAAATAAGTAGAGTTTGTGGGCACCTTTTCAATCAAATTACCGGGAATCCAAAAAAGACTTTGATTTTGTGCTGCCAGCTTCTTTTCGAGCTCCACCTGAGTTTGATTTTCTTGCCACTCCGAATAGGCGATGCCATCGACATGAGATTGAAAACTTTCTGGATCAAAAGACAAATCCTGCCCCACCAATACAATCTCGGAACATCCCAAATAATCCGCCAACCTTAAACACATATGAGCTACCGAAGAGCTACTCGGCATGATGCCTCGAGAAGTCTGACTCTCCATATATAGATAATAAGAATAGTCTCGATAGACACAGAGCTTCGGCCCCGGGTAAGCAGCAAGAACCTCTTTGGGCACATGCGGATAGGCTACGAGAGGCGCCTTTAAATTTTCAGTGATCGCTTCAAAATATTTTTTCGAACCCATGCCTCGCTCTAGAGTGCACACAAAATCTGGTATGATTTCGGCCTTCAGCAAAAGGCTGACTGTCGCATCGGTCGCAATAATCAGCACTTTATCTTTTAATTCTTTGATTTTGGGTAAAGATTTTTTTAACGAGGGCCCCGCTGAGACAATAATAGCGGGGTCTCCCACATATTCATCTCTAATCTCAGTGATGCCGGAGGTGTTCTCAATAAAATTGATATTTTCGATCACATTTCGAAAACCCCAGAGCGAGTCTGACAATGAGCCATAAGAAAGTCGAATCTGATTTCTCGCTGCCTGAAACTCATCTTTTATCTGATCAAAAAACCCTGAATACATTTTGCTTAATACAGGATGCTCGATCAAAAACCAGTCATCCATAGAAAGAGAGCGTGGCGGCTTTTGATAAATCGATTGATAAAAAACAAAAGCATTCTCAGGATGCATTCCTACAAACCAAAAAATTTTAGGATTTTGCCAGATGTCGCCAAAATGAGTCAGACTAAGAGAATAAATAAACCTCTTCGCTGAAGGCTCAAGGACAAGAATGGATTTTGGATTTAACGAAAGCGCTTTTTGAAGTCCGAGGCCCAAACCAAAACCCTCTATCATCAAATGAGAGGCTGGCGAAAGCTGAACATCTTTCCAAAACTCATTGGAAGTCGAATCAATTTTTGAACTCCCCTCAAAAAGCTCTAAAGAACTAGACCCTTCTTTTAGCTCAAAGCCGCTCACACCCTGATTCAAAGTCTCGATCAAAACACGAAAAAGATGAGGCTGATGTTTTTCAATTTCTTTTAAATTAGAATTCAAAGCTTCGTTCATATCGAATCCAAGCCCCATATAAAAAATGGATATTTAAGTTGATGCGGATCAAAATCTTCTTTTTTAAACTTCGGGCTCAAAATTCTAAGTAGGCCTAAATACTCAAGCCGACTTTCAAAGGCATTTTTTTCAAGTGCCTCCACCACAGCTAACTCGTCTGGGCTATGCAAAACCCCCGGACTTAAAATGCGAAGATCAGGTTGCTCTCGCCATGCCGCCTGCAAACAGGCCAAGACATGCTCGGAGCTTCCGGCCCATTCGTGGCAGATATCTTGAAAGTCTTCGCCCTTGCCCACAAGAGCATAAGCCTCGTCGGTGTAAAAAACTTTCATGCGTGGAATTCGAAAAAGTTTCGACATTTCTTCTTCGGTTCGCTTTGATCGCATTCTTTTTTGTTCAAAGAATTTAAAAAAATCAGAGCGCCATGCGAGATTAGCCGCATCAGAAAATTGAACTTGAATTTCATCTTTGGCAATTTTGATCGGAATCTGATTCGACCAGCTTACTTGAACGCCCCCCAAAAAAAAGCCTAGCTTATGATAAAAATCGAGTTGATTACTCCATAAGACAATAAAATCTAAATCGGCCTGAAAGCAGGCATTTGAAAGCACATGAAACAAATCTTTTTGATGGCCTTGTTGACGAAATCCTGGGTGCGTCACGACGCTGCCCACAAAACAAAACTTCGCATATTGATCTGGAAGAATTTCAATCTCTCGAATCAAAACGCAAAGACCAGCTTTAATCTGCTCGTTTTCTTCGAGAATCAAAATTTGAGAATCGCTTCCCGCCTCAAATGAAGCAAGCAGCTTGCCCGAGAGATAATTTTCAGTTTTCGGATTAATCGAAATGATCGGTGTATTTGTGTTTCCAAAAATGAGAGGAAACTCATCTTTTAGTCGGCAGCCTGATTGCGCTCGCAATAGGTGATCAAAAAACAGATGAATACGATCAAAATCTTGTCTCTTTTCAGCCGCAAACACCTTCTCATTTTATCGAGCTAAGGCCTTAAACTCTATGAGAAAATCCATGAGAAAAGATGAAAAAGAGGCAGGCGAGCCCTCTAAAAAGAGGACTCGCTGCGCCAAGAATTATCGTCCTAAGTTAACAAGATCTTGCAACAAATCAGAAGCGGCTGAAACCGTTCGAGAAGAAGCCTGAAAGGCACGCTGATATTGAATGATCTTCACGAATTCCGTAGCGAGATCGACGTTACTTTGCTCAAGAGCAAAGGCTTGAACCTCACCGAGACCTACAGTTCCTGCACCAGAGATAAGAGCTTCACCTGATTTTGCAGAAGCTTGATAGGCGTTACTTCCTACTCGAAACAAACCCTCTTCGTTAGGAAATGACGCAAGAGGAATTTGATAGATATCTCTCGACTTACCGTTTGAGAAAATACCTCGAACAATCCCTGATTTTGTGATCTCTAGAGTTTGAAGAGTACCAAAAGGAGCTCCATCCGTTTCAACTCCCGTATAAGTCGAGTCTCCACCGTTATCAAATTGAGTCGAAAGAGCTTCTGATCCTGGCAGATCACCAAAATCAATTGCAAAATCATCAAAATCCAAGACATCAGCACCGGACCACCGAATATCGGAGTTTGCATTAAGCAATTCACCAGCACCAATCTCGTCATCAGCAGCGTCATCCCAGGCCGTTAGCCCTGCAGCACCATAGGTCTTAGTATTCAATGAACCATCCGTATTGAAAGTGATTTGACCTGCCTTCAAAACACAAGTGGCATTGGCATCTCCGCCATTATCAAGGGCCGTTACACTTCCTCCAGCCTCAAGATTGCTCATCTTAGTGAGAGTGTAGAAGTTCCATTGATTTTCCGCAGTCTTTCTAAAATAAGTCACAACGCTTCGCGCCGTTCCTCTTGAGTCATAGACTGTCGCAGGAATATTGAAGTTAGAAGTTTGCTGGGCATCTTCAAAAGAAGTGGGATCAAAAGCCGCCCCAATCACTGTGCTGTTTGGATCCAAGTTCATATCAAGCGAAATTTTAGTCGATGAAACAGGCTGGGCGCTCAAGGCATTGATATTCATCGCTTGAAGTTCTCCTTCGGCTACACCTGTCGTTTCATTTAAGCGATAGCCCACAAGATTATAACCCCCTAAAAGAGATGCGATATTTCCCTGCTGATCCTGACCAAAAGATCCTGCTCTGGTATAAAAGCGTTCTCCCTGATCATTTTCAACCACGAAGAATCCTCGACCAGAAATCGCCAAATCTAAGCTTCGACTTGAAGCCGAAAAAGCTCCCTGGCTAAAGGCAGTGTTCGTGGCGGCGAGTGCTGATCCGAGACCAATCTCAACGTCTCCGATTCTTTGAGTCAAATTACTTTCAAAAAGAGCCGTTCTCGTTTTGAAGGCAATTGTGTTCATGTTTGAAATGTTATCCCCAGAAACAGAAAGTGCTGAACCGTTTGAGTTAATTCCCGCAATTCCTGAAAATAATGATGCTAATACTGACATAGTTCTCTCTCCTCAATTTTGAGTGAGAGATCTCATTCCCTCTTTCGAGTCCAAACAAGATCTCTGGTTTATTCTTTTGGCGCTACTAGAATCGTTGAATCAATGTTTGTAAAAACTTGCTCTTTCATTTGCTCTTTCGAAATCGCCGTAACGAGGGTTTTCGAAGGAACATTGATGATAAATGCAAGATCTCCCATCAATACCAATGAGTCTCTAGCTCCTTTTTTTTCTAAAGTTTCGATCGCTGATTTCAACTGCTCTTGATCCATTTTCGCCAAATCAATCTGACGAGTATCAAGCCGCTTCGTAGCATGCTTTGACACCTTGATTTCTGCATCACGCAAAATGGCATCAAAACTCGCCGTTGACCCCGAGGCCTTTTGAGCGTCGGGCTTCTTCGGTGCACCCAACGGAGCTATCTGTGATCGAAGTATGATTTCTTTTATATCTGCCATGACCTTATATTCCTCTTCACTGAGATGATTTTCTAATTTCAACAACTTCTGATGCTAAAATCTCTCTTCCAGATTGCATCAAAAGCATGGGAATGTTTCCTGAGAAGTTGACTCCTTCAACTCGCTCTGAGATCGAAAGCTCAGACGAAATTTCACTTCCATCGGCTCTATTCGCGACCACAAACACTCCGTAGCTTCCCTCTTTTAAGTCTTTAATCTGAACCTTATGAAGGCCTCTCGATGTTTCTAAACCGTCGATCACCTTGATGACTTCACCAGTTGGACTTCTGACTTCAACTTGAACACGAGAAGCTGATTCAGGTAGCTCATAAAAGACATCGGCTGATGGTCCAGAAATTTCGTTTCCTGAAACGCGAACATCGTTGCCAAGCAAAGAAACAGCATTCGCCGCATTGCTGGCCCCGGTCATCGTCAAAAGATCATCGAATTTCGAACCAAGATTCGTGAGCTGTTCAAGATTCGCAAACGAAGTTAGCTGCTGAATGAATGCCTCATTGTCAGTTGGATTCAGAGGATCTTGAAATTTCATCTGCGTCATCAGCAGTTTAAGAAAATCAAGTTTTCCGATATCCGTGCTGGCTTGAGACTGCCCAGCTTGCCCGGCCGTTGTTGAATTTTGAACGTTAATGAGATCTGCTCTCATGTTTACGCCTCCTCAAAATTCAAAGTGGCATTCTCGTCCATTGAGAATTGCCGCTTAGAATCTTGTTGGTCTTTTCTTTGCTCTTGCTGAGAAAAAGGATTGTGAGAGTTTTTCTGATCTTTTGAATCATGAAACTGCTCAGAAGATGCTTTCGAGCTGATTTGCAACTCGTCGATCTTTAAACCTAGACTCTGCAATTGCTGTTTAAGTTCATGCGATTGAGACTTAAGTACACTCTCTGTGAATTGAGATTGTGTATCCATCTGAATTCGAACGCTATCCGCTTGCACATCGACCTTCACTTGAACTTCGCCCAAGTTACCAGGTCTTAGTTTTAAGCTGATGCTTCCGCCTTCATTTGTTTCAATCACTTGACTGATAAAAGCCTCCATATCTTGAACCAAGTTTGTCTGAACTTGAGCTTCAAAATTTTCGGCTGTAAGATTTTCAGTGCTCATGGCAGCCTTTTGAAAAATTGAATCCGAACCGATTTGTCCTTGTATGAAAAGACTGTCGGCCAGATTCTTAATATTCAATGGCTTACCCAATTTGATATCATTTTTTACACTTGCCTTTAATTGAAGTGCTTCTCCTAAATCGCTTTTCAAATTCGACTTCAAAGCACTTTCCGAAGATAGTGGTTGTAGTCGATCGAAGCCTCCTGCCTCAACATTCTCATCCATAAGAGATTCACGATTTTCTGCTCTCAAAGAAGCCAATGATTTCATCGGATCCATGAGACCAGATTGCGGAGATTTCTCGAGCGCGTTGTTAACTGATCCATTGATTGAACTTTTGATATTCAAATTCTCAATCGGGGAATCGTCAACACTCACAGGGTTTTGACCAGAAACCATCTTCAAATCTTTAAAATCTGTTGGATTCAATTTCTCTTGCAGACTTGCCATCGATACTGAATCAACTGAAACGACAGACTGATTCAGACCTTGAGTTTTAGTATTCAAGGCCTTAAAGGCTGCCACAGAATTTAACAGATTTAGATTCTTAACCTGAAATGCATCTTGAGATAGGTTTTGAGCTGCATTTTCAGGATCGATCATCTGAGACTGAAGCGCCAATTCGGAATTAGCACCACCATCTTTTAGATCGACAAGATTCAACTCAATCTGTTTCGCAAGATTTTGAGCGAAGTTTTCGCTCTTTGAGTCTATCGAAATTTGATTGGGTTGAGTGATCAGCGCACCGCCAAGCAGAGCCGCTAGATTTTGTTCGAATCCGAAGCCCTCACTTAGTGCAGTGTTTTGATCTTGGTTTCCGGAGACCCCTATTCGGTCCATCTCCGTCGAAGGAAGAGCACCTACGGATAATATCGCTGATAAATCCATAAGATTCTCCTTTCTTTTATTCTAAACGACCATCGTTTAGAAACTTTAGTTTTGTTCATTAACTGCCTCTCCTTTTTCAGCCTGCAGTTTTAATCGCGGAAAAGCAGCCGTGATTCGTGCCGCTCTCGGCGCAGGATAAAGCGCTAAAATTGCTCCCGCTTTTTTTGTATCCATTCTATCTAAAATCTTAATCGTAAGTTCATCGCTTACTTTTTGAAGATGAGGCGAAGCCTGCTCTGGATCCATCGCTTCATAAAATCGAGCGAGTTTCTTTAACTTATTTTCTTCTTTGTCATCTTTGACATTCATGAAATCAGCAATCTCATTGTTGGCAGATTCAAGCTTTTGAAGATGAGCTGTCACTTGAGTCTGAAGTGAATTCATATATTCAATCTTTGTGTTCATATCTTCTTGATCACGATCGCATTTTTCTGAAAATGCTTTTTGAAGCGCTATGACTTCTTCTTTTGTATAAAACTCTTTTGGTGGAATCAGAGATTCCAGATCAGTCTCCGCATAAACAGAGATGGAAATACTAACGAAAAAAGCGATAAATCCAGAAGTTTGAAGCAATTTCATCATTGGATTTCCCTTCTTCTTTTTGAAATTCATCATAATGTTTTTCCTTTTCTTTTTCTTTTAACTTCTCAATCGCCTGCTCGGCCTTAGATTTTTCAATTAAGCGCCTTCTCTCGGCAATGACTTCTCTCTTTGCCTCATGCAGCTCTTTTTTCTTTTCCTGAATCTGCAGATTCAAATTATCTCGATAATGAATCGATAAAATTGAAAGCTGTTCGCTGTTACGATATTCAGAATAGCTTCTAGCTCTTTCAATTTCTTCTTGAAGCAGCAGGTTAAGATTTTGAATTTCAGCTTCTATTCTTTCTTGCCGCTTCATCGCTAATGCAAGCTCCTTCATTTGAAGCTCAGTTTCAATTTTTCGAACTCTCTCAACGGCATCGAATCTGAATTTAAACTTTTTCATGCGCCAGCTCCTTTGGGGTTAGCCTTTGCATCAAAGATAGTTTTCAGCTTTGCAAACGAGTCTGCAAAACTCACAATTTCTTTCGGACCTTGCTTCAAGAATTCTCGAATCGGCTGAATCAGCTGAATTGCCTCGTCAATTTCAGGATTGCTGCCTTTCACATAGGCTCCGATATTAATCAAATCTTCGGCCTCTGCATAAACCGCTAATATTTTTTTAAGCTTTGCCGCATTTGAAATTTGATCATTTGAAACTACATTGGGCATGACCCGACTCGAAGAAAGCGGAACATCAATCGCCGGAAAATGATTTTTCGAAGCAAGCTTTCGAGACAAAACAATGTGGCCATCCACAATCGAACGAACCGTATCTCCAATAACATCGTTAATGTCATCCGCCTCGGTGAGAACGGTGTAAATTCCGGTAATGGAGCCTCCTGAAGTGAGGTTTCCAGCTCGCTCAAATAGTCTTGGAAGCATGGCAAAAACCGATGGCGGATAGCCCTTTGTCGTCGGTGGTTCGCCAGAAGCGAGACCCACTTCTCTTTGCGCCATGGCAAATCGAGTCACCGAGTCCATCATGAGTAACACGTCTTTTGATTGTGCTCGAAAATGTTCGGCAATCGTTGTCGCCACAAAGGCTGCTCGCATTCGAAGCACGGGCGACACATCACTCGTCGCACAAATCACAATGCTTCTCTTTAGGCCTTCTGGCCCTAAGCTCTCCTCAATAAACTCACGAACTTCACGACCACGCTCACCCACCAAAGCAATCACATTGACATCGGCTTTCGTGGAGCGAGCAATCATACTCATCAAAACACTCTTTCCAACACCCGAACCGGCCATCACACTTAATCTTTGGCCCTTTCCAACCGTTAAAAGAGAATTGATCGCTCGAATTCCAAGATCTAAGGGCTTTGTGATTCTCTCTCGCCGCATAGGATTGAGTGGCCGAGAATAAAGTCGATATTCTGTGCCCCCATCTAATTCAGGTTTGTCATCTATGGGGCGTCCGAGTCCGTCAATAATTCTTCCAATAAGATCATCACTCACTCGAAATGTAGCCTGTTTTCGCACAAGTCTTATGGCAGCACCTTGTCGAATTCCTGCGGCTTCCTCATAGGGCATCATCAAAATTTTGTCGTTTCGAAAGCCTGTTACTTCGGCCAATATTTTTTTATCTGCTGAAATCTCACAGATCGATCCGATTCCCGCTCCCGGGCACGTACCCTCAATGATTAGCCCCGTCGCATCTGAAACAAAACCCTCAGGCAAAAACATAGGAGTTTTTTCAAACAGCTCGAGATAACTATCTTTAAGGCTAAATTCAGCCATTAGAGCTTATCTCCTTCATCGCCAGTTTCTTGAACTTCTGATTTTTCCTCTCGAACTCGACTAAAAAATGAATCAATGACTTTGCCTATGTTTAAGTCAATTTTCTGATTTTTAGAGACAAGCTCTGCACATCCCGCATCTACTGCTCGATCTTCGGTCAGACGAATCTGAACACCCGACTGCTGCAGCTCATCTAAAGATGCCTTGAGATACTCATGGTCTTTCGGATTGATCTTGATATCAATTTCTCTCTCTTTAAGCAGTTCATTCAAAGAGTTTTTAATGAGATTGGCCAAAATATCGGGCTGCAGGCTCAGTTCTTTCGCAAACAATTTTTTAGAAAGCAACTGAAGCAAATCAAGCATTTCTTTCTCGCAGTCCTCGAAAACTTGCTGACGAAGAGCTGCAAGATCCGCCAAGAGCGATTTGATGTTTTGAATAGGCTCTTCGAATTCTTTTTGAGCTTCACTAAGCATTTCACTTCGAAGATCTGAAATCGCCGCATCAAGTTGAGCTTGGGCATCCGTCACAGAAATAAAATCAGACGAGTGCATTCGTTGAAAAGAAAGACTTTCAACGCCAGCTACAGCTTCAGCTTGCGACGAAAGCTTGATGTCTTTCGCCTCTCCTGAATCTCCTCGTAGAATTCTAGACAACGGCTTCTTCTCCCTCTCCAGCCAAAACAATCTTACCTTCAGCCAGAAGCTTATCGACTGACTTTAAGATGTTTCCTTGCGCTTTTTCCACATCACTCACTTTCACTGGCCCCATGACTTCAAGATCTTCTTTCAACATCTTCGCCGCACGCTCTGACATATTGGTAAAAATCTTTTCTTTTAGATCATCAGAGGCAACTTTGAGTGCTAAGGCTAGTTCTTGAGAATCAATGCCCTTAAGAATCTCTTGAATTCCCCGATCATCAAATTTGATGAGATCTTCAAAGACGAACATATTCGCTTTGATCGCATCGACGAGTTCTGTGTTGTCCGATGAGATTTTCTCAAGAATAAGATTGGTTGTTCTCTTATCGAGTCGGTTCAACGAATCCGAAACAAACTCAATTCCGCCCATTTTATGCTTTTTGGCTGAGCCTAAACCTTTTAAGGCCTCTTTTACGGCCTCTTCAATGTCGCCTAAGGCTTCAGGAGTAATCTCTTCTAAATAAGCCATTCGCATCACAATCTCAGCTCGAATGTCTTCGGGTAAAAGCTTTAAAACTTGACCTGATTTATCGGTTCCAAGATGACAAAGAATCACGGCGATCGTTTGAGGATGCTCATTCATCAAAAAGTTTGCGAGAACCTTCGAATCATAAGTTCCAAGAGTGTTCAAAGTGTTGTCTTTAAAGCTTGTTACACTCGCAATAATTTCTTTGGCTCTTTTCTCATCCAAAGTTTCTGACAATAGCGCTCGAATATCTTCAGAAGAGGCTGCCAAGTTGCCGCCCGTCGCCATCGCTCGCAAAAAGTCAGTGAGAATATTCGCTCGAGTGTCTTGATGAAGACTTCCAATTTCAAACATGGCACTTGTAATTGATTTCACTTCAAGATCATCTAGTTTTTGAAAGATCAACCTGGCGACGCCTTTATCGATCGAAAGCATCATCGCGGCGACTCGCTGAGTTCCTTTCAATCTAACTTTCTCTACACCTGCCGTTTTTGCTGCTGTATCTGCCATGATTAACCCTCACTCATCCATTGCCGAACTAGCTTCACTGCATCGTCGACATTCGCTGAAATCACTTCTTCCGTTTTAAGTTTTACTGCTTGAAGTCTTAAGTTTTCTTCTGATGATTCTGGGAGCTCCAGCTCCATCGAGCCTCCCGCTTTTTTGGCATTGGGATCTTCAGAATCCTTTCTTAGATTCACCTTCGCAACCGTCTCTGCCAGCTCCCCGGCTTTTTGTTGGGCCGCCTCATTATCTCTTTCGATGATATTGACCGAAGCTGCAGGCGGAAGAGCTTTTGCAAGATTACCAGCCGACTGACCGATCAGGTTCGCATAGGCGACATTCACAGGCGGCGAATAGGAGTTCACGAGTTTAACAAGAAGAAAGAAAATGATCCCGAGCACTAAGGCGATCCCTACGACCTTCATGTTGTCCATCAAGAACATCATCCATCGAGCTGAGTTTGTGGCTTCAACCAATTGATCTTGAGTTGCATCGCCCACAGGCATTCTCTTGAATTGAAGGTTCTCTACTTTAAGCTCATCGCCTCGGCCCTCGTCAAAACCCACCGCACTTCGAACAAGCTCCGTAATTTTTGTGAGCTCTTCAGCCGATCTCGGAGTATAGTTTTCAGCTCCATCTTCTGCTTGTGCATAAACACCATCCACTAAAACGGCCACACTTAATTTATTAAGCGTTCCAACAGGATCCAAAACTCGCTGAATGGTTTTCGATACGGCATAAGTCGCTGTGCTTTCTTCTCGCTTTGAGTTTTCCGAGCGGCTTCCAGCACCAGCGCCTGCACCCCCAGGTAGATTAGACGCCGCCCCCGGTGCACCACTCGCTGAACCTGAACTTCCAGAAGTATTGTCTTTCACTAAACTTTCAGAAAGAACAACCCGACCCTCAGGGTCAAAGGATTCAATCGTCTTTTCAGTTTGTGCAAAATTCATATCCGCTGAGATCGAGACAGAGACACCACCCGGACCAACGACTCGCTCCAGCATCTCTATCACTCGACGCTCTAAGCGCGCCTCCGTAAGCTTCTTCAAATCCCAGTGCTTCGCCGTTAAACTACTCGCATCATTTCCTGTGGCTTGAAAAAGAGTGTTTCCATTTTGATCGACGACATTGATGTTTGACTCTGTTAAGCCCTCAACACTCGTGATCATCAAATGAACTATTCCTCTTACTTGAGAGTCAGAAAGTTTACGGCCTTTAAAGAGAGTCAACGCCACTGATGCGCGAGGGTCTTCGCGATCTTCTTTAAACAAGGTCTTTTCTGGCATCACAATATGAACACGAGTCTTCTCGATGCCGTCGATGGCCGAGATAGTTCTCGATAATTCACCCTGAACGGCTCGGATGTAGTTGATTCGTTGCTCAAACTCAGTTGCGCCGAAGCTTTTTTTGTCGAAAATCTCAAAGCCAGTTCCGCCGCCTCGTGGCAAACCTTCAGAGGCTAGGGTATTTCTTAGCTCCAAGACTTTTTGCCCCGGAACCAAAATCGCATCTCCTTGAAGTTTCACGTCAACACCCATCGACTGCAATCTCTCGGCAATGGCATTCGCATCAGTGAGACTTAGATTCGTAAAAAGATACTGATGACCAGAATACTTGACCGTCGATTGTAATAAAATCACAGCGACAACTGCACCCACAATCACCAAGAAGAATGAGGCTTTGCCGCTTCCCGGGAGAGCCTTAAACCAACTAAAAAAATTAAATAAAAATTCCACTCGTTAAATCCTCCGTGACCTTAAACCGGTATCCTCATGATTTCTTGATAAGCTTCAATGACTTTGTTTCGCACATTGATTGCCATTCGCAGTGAGGTGTCGGCCATTTCCATAGCCAAAATTGCCTCGTGTAAATTCCTTGATTTGCCAGTCGAAAAATCCATCGCAGCTTGATCAGCAGACTTTTGTAATTGATCAACTTCTTTAATTTTATCGCTCAGCATGCTTCCAAAATTCGCTGATTCTGCGCCACCAACTTGGGGTGTTTTTGAGATCAGTCGCTGAAGTTCAGGCGAAAAGCTGATTCCACTTTGAATCTTCATTAGCCATCCCTCCCGATTGTCAGAGCTGCGTTAATCATATCTTTCGCTGATCGAATGGCCGTGATATTCGCCTCATAAGCGGAAGAGGTCGCCATAATGTCTGTTAGCTCTTGAACGACCTTAACATTTGAAAGGGTAACGTAACCTGAAGCATCCGCATCTGGATGATTTGGATCATAAATTTTCTCACCAGGAGTTTGGTCTTCCGTGATCTCGCTTACCTTAACTACAGATAAATCTTTCGCGGCTTTGTCGAGATGCTTCTCAAATGCTCCGAGTTGAACCTCTTCGAAGATTGGATTCTTTCGTTTAAAAGGCCCGCTGCCATCAGCACTTCTTGTGGAGTTGGCATTGGCCAAGTTCGAAGACAGAACATTAAGACGAGTTCTTTGAGCCGTAAGTCCTGAAGCTGAAATTTTTATTGCAGTTAAAAGATCCATATCGACTCCTAACTAATCGCTCTCTTTAACATCGCGATTTTTTTCTTCAAAAACTCTGCTGTTGCTGAATAAACAGTCGTATTCTCTGTCATTGCGGCCATCTGGCGATCAAGACTTACTGTGTTTCCGTCTAAGCGAGGAATTTTATCATCTACCGTATGAACACGTGCATCCAATCGCTTCAAATCTTTGGTGTCGCCGGATTGAATCAGCTTTTGAAGCTCGGCTTCAAAGCTAACCGCCTTGGGGCGATAACCCGGAGTATCTGCATTTGCAATATTGCCCGCTATTGAAGCATGCTTCTTCAGTCGGAGGTCCATCGCCTTTAAAAGAACTTGTGCGTTAAAATCAATGCCAGCCATAAGTTATCACTCCTTTAATGCAAGTTTCTCACCAATTGAATTCTCGAAGCTTTTGATGAATAGCGGCGCATCATGGCTCGAACACTGCAGATTTTTATTCGGCAAAATTTGCCCAGTAGCGCAAACTCCGTCTGCCTCTTCGCGATATTGCTTCAGCTTGTGACGCAGCGTTCTCAAGCTCATGCCCAAACTTTTTGCCGTATGTGTTCGATTGCCTTGATGCTCTGATAAGGCTTGTAAGATAATCTCTTTTTCCATTTCTTTAATCGATCGATTCGTATCCATAGAAGTAAGGGGAGCTAGATGAATCGAATTGTCATTGATCTGATCTCGATATTCTTGAATCTCAAAGTGATCCCATTCGATTCGGCCTGTCTCGCTCAGAACAGCAGCTCTTTCGACCGCTTTCTCTAGCTCTCTCACATTTCCCATCCAATGATAGCTTTTTAGTTTATCAATGAGCCCAGTTGCGAAAAAGAGATCACGATTTTGTATCTTTCTCTGTCGTGCCAAAAATTCATCCGCTAAAAACTCAATATCATCGGGTCGCTCTTTAAGGGCCGGCAAGGTAAATCTCACTCCATAGAGTCGAAAATAGAGATCCTCTCGAAACAAACCTTTTCGAACGAGAGACTCCAGATTTCGATTGGTGGTAGCAATGATTCGAACATTAATTTTTTGCGGTTTTCGCGAGCCGATTCGATCGACTTCATTTTCTTGAAGAACCCGAAGAAGCTTTGCCTGCAAAAGCAGGTCAAGCTCGCCGATCTCGTCTAAAAGAAGAGTTCCACCATCGGCTAGCTCAAATTTTCCTAATCGTTTCTCATTGGCACCAGTAAAAGCGCCTCGCTCAAAACCAAATAGCTCACTTTCAAGAAGTCCGGCAGGAAGCGCTGCACAATTGATTGCCACCCACGCTTTATTCTTTCGCTCAGACCATTCGTGAATTTGTCGCGCGAGCAACTCCTTGCCAGTTCCGGAGGGCCCCTCGATCAAAATGGGAGTCATACTCTTTGCCGCTCGCTCCGCCTTAGCAAGAATTTTTTTGAGTCCAGAATCTCTCGTCAAAAGATGCGCGGCCTTTGAAGTTTGCTCTTCTTCGTTTTTAACGATGATTTTTTCTAAATCTTTAAAGCTAAAGGGCTTGCAGAGATAGTTATCCGCACCATTTTGAATGGCTTCGATGGCATGATTGACACTTCCATACGCCGTCATGAGAACTACTGAAAGATCAGGAGATATTTTTTTGGATTCACGAAGCAACTCCAGTCCGTCCATTCCCGGCATTCGATAATCGGTCACGAGAAACTGAAGATCTGGATTTGACTTGATAATCGCTAAAGCCTCTTCGCCGGTTCCAGCCTGTGTGACATCGAACCCAAGATCAGACAAGGAATGAGCTAAGCCCTCTCGAATTTGAGCTTCGTCATCGACAACCAGAATTCTTGATCCACTAAACATCTTCTAATTCCCCTCAAAAAACTTAGGTAGACGAATATAAACATTGGTTCCTTTTCCCTCTTGGGAAGAAACTCGAAGAGTGCCTCGATGCATCGTCACAATCGATTTACAAAAAGAACTGCCAAGGCCATTTCCCTCAGAGTGCGTCGTAAAAAATGGCGTTCCATAAGCCGCTAGCACTTCTGATGTCATTCCAGCGCCCGTATCAGAAATGTTAATCTCTGCAGCATCTTCACATTCTGAAATCTCAATCTCGATCGATCCGCCTTGCGGCATAGATTGCACTGAATTTTTTACAAGATTCAAAATGACCTGTTGAAATAGTTCGCGATCAATCTGAATAAGAGCCAGACCTTCCCAAAAAGTTTTGATTTTTACCTCGATTCCAGCCGCTTGAAGCCAAATTCGAGCGCTCGCAACCGTTTCTTCTATGACCTCTTGCAGATTCTGGGTTTCGATCTGAAGATCATGTTTTTGAGAAAGCCGCTGCACCTTATCGACAACCTTCTCAATTCGCTCAAGACTTTTTAAAATTGGATAGATCGTATTATTTGGCGCGGCGCCTCGCATCGCTGATTCCACCTGCAAGCGAAGAATTTGAAGAGGGTTACGAATCTCATGCGCTAAAGTTGAAGCCATCAATTCGATACCAAAAGAATCTTGCTGCCCTGATGTTTTAATTGAGGATTCGAATTCCATGATCATTCTCCATTTGCACAGTTTTCATATAAGCCGCTGCCGCCCGAGTCCAAAAATTCACTGGCGCTTGTGCGGATAATTTTTCAAAAATATTAAGAGCCAACTTTCGATCATCCAGCGCGAGATAGCACTCTCCCATTCGATAAAGTGCGTGAGACCGAAAAGGCTCTTCTTGAATTTCTTGACTAACAACTTGATAAGCCATCACGGCTTGGGCGTAGTCTTTCATATCGAAATAGATATCGGCGATTCGATATTTGGCCAGATTGAGATCAAAAGCATCTTTTTTCGTAAAGGGAATCGACTCAATACGAAATTTCTCTTTGTCTTTATAAAGACTGATAAATTTTGAGTATGAATCAATTGCCTTAAGCGGCAACTTTATCTTCGAATACATTTCACCCAAGCTCATATAGGCAGATCGAATTCGAATTACCGCACCGGGAATCGGCAAAGCCAAACGCAAAGCCTCTTCATAGTGAGAGATAGCTCGCTCTGGGCGATTTAATTCCTTGTAAATATCTCCCCAAGCTCTTTCATATAAAAATTTAAGTGGTGAAACTGGATAAGCAAAATTAAAGCGCCGAAGCCTCTCGGCTGCTTTTCGGACATCTTTCTTTCTCACAATAATGTTGATCAGCTTTAAGAGTGCTTCTTGTCGTGCAAGCGAATTTGACTCGAGGTAGACAACTCTGTTAAGAATACTTTCTGCCTTATCGAATAACTCGAGTTCAATAGCGGCTTCTCCTGCTCGTAAGAGTGCTTCAACATCTGTAAATTTTATTTTTTCATTCGCCAAATAGGTAGTAAGTGACGCTAGTCGATCTCCCATCTTATGAAATGCGAGAATCTCAGTCTGAATCGTATCAACATATTCTCGCTCTGCTTGGGCGATAATTTTCTCATGTTCTTGCTTCACCCAAGCCGCACTCGGAGCACTTAAAAACTGCTCTCTTAAAACTTCCAAGACCCGCTTTGCTTCGCTCGTGTTATTTATCGAAATGAAGTAATTGGCCAGTTGAAGCCAAGCGGCTTCAGCGAGAACTCCCGATTCTAGTGCCATGGCTTGTCGTGCTGCGGCCTCTAACTCAGCTTCGACAACTTTCTCATAGCGGAGGCGATCTGTATCTTTTAAAACATCGATGAAACGCAGTCTGGCTAAGGCGACTGCCAGAGATTCTTTGGAATAATGTTCGATGATATGCTCATATACTTTTTGAGCAGCCTGATATCTTTTTCTTCTTAAAAAACTATCTCCATATCGAATCCATGCAAAGGCGGCGTTTTCATGATTGGGATGAAGGTTTCCTAAATTCTGAAAAGCGACAGAGGCTTGATCAAATGATCCAGATCGAAATAACGACTCGGCAAAAAGAAACTGGTCGATAAGACGGTCTGGCTCGCCGCGCCCCAAACTTCGGCCTGAGACTTTAAAATCATTTGGAAAAAAAGATTGTATGTTTTTATAGAGCAAAGAAGCTTGCTTGAACTGCCCAAGTTTAACTAAAGCGAATGCTTTTCGAAATGCTGCTTCTTTGGCCAGTGGATGATTAGAAAAGCTTTTTTGAATTTCTTCTAAAGATTTGATGGCAGTTTCATAATCATTGTCTTGCATGGCGCGATCGGCGCTTAAAAGAAGATAGTAGGGCTTCAATAAGTTATCTGGAAATCTTTCAAGCCCATCTTTGAGCGTCTTTTCGACATCAAAAGGTCTTGATAAAATATTTTTCGTGAGAGCCATCTGATAAAAAGCCGCGGCTGCCCGCGAGTGATTTGGAGATTTCTTAAGAGCTTGCTCATAATCCTCAATCACTAAATTCCAATCGCCCTGGCCCCTAGCGTCAAAAACCTTGAAGAGCAAATCTGCCTTTAAAAACAAAAGCCAATTATTGAATGGAAAATCTGGATTTTTTTCGATGAAATTTCCAATTCCGATATAAGCTTTTTGATTCTCATTCTTTTCAAGCATCTCGAAAACTGGCTTTAAAGACGCTGCAAACTCTGGTCGGCTTTTGATGTCTTCTGGCAGCTCCTTCAACTCCATGAATTGTGGAATCAAGTGAGTCTTCGGAGGTGAAATCAGATCGCCCACCTCAGGCACTTTGACACTGAATCCAAATAGGCTCTTGGTCTCCAAAACCAATACCCATAGAAGCAGAGCAGAAATCATGAAAAGCTTTTTCACTGCGAGTTGAAAATAGCAAGACCAGTGCCAAGATCGGCAAAATAAAGCTCGGCAAAAAACATCTATCGTACTAAAGGCTTACTCATGCAGCTCCGAAGCATTTTGACGCCTCGTTATGCTCTTTCATGACAATTTGTTGACGAAAATGCGACAGGAATTTGATAGTAGAGAGATTTCAAAAAATTCAAAGGATGGTGAAATGAAAGAATTTGATGAGCTTGTTTCTGTGATGCATCAACTGCGTCAAAAATGTCCTTGGGATCAAGAACAAAGTTTAGAGTCTCTTAGAACCTATTTGATTGAAGAAGCTTTTGAAGTTTTGGATGCAATGAATGAAGCCATTGAATTGAAAGATTATAACAATCTGATCGAAGAACTTGGTGATCTACTTCTTCAGATTCTTTTTCAGTCTGAAATCATTTCAGAAAAATCAGACCATAAGCCAGCCATCAAAACTGTAATCAAAGAGTTAAATGACAAACTGATCAGGCGACATCCCCACGTTTTTGGCGAAGCGAGTGCAGATTCGGCCACAGAAGTTCTTAGGCAATGGGATGAAATAAAAAAGACTGAAAAAACAAAATCGAACCAATCTCCGCTCGATGATGTCGCTAGCGCCCTCACCTCTCTTCAGCGCGCAACAAAATTTGGAAAACATAGCAAAAAACTTCATTTTGATTGGAGTGACTCAAAAGAGGTCTGGGAGCAACTGCAGCTGGAACTTCAAGAACTTCAAGCCGCGGAGTCATATAAAGATAAAGAAGAAGAATTGGGAGATGTTTTATTTTGCCTTGCGCAATGGGCAAGACATGAAAAGATTGAACCTGAAATTGCACTCGCCAATTCGAATGCCAAGTTCAAAAAGAGATTTGAATATGTTTTAAAAAAAGCAGATTTGAAAAATCTGAGTCGAAATGAAAAAGAAGCCCTCTGGAATGAGTCGAAAAAATTTTTCCGAGAAGAAAATTAAGAATTTTCTTGAGAGGCAATACGAGCACTTTCATAAGAGGGCTTATCTAAAAACCGACCCACTAGACATTGTCTATGGCTTTCCAGAAAAAGAAAGAGCGCTCGTGGCTCTGATTACGGCGGTCTTTTCTTACGGGCGAGTCAGTTCGATAAATAGTTTTGTGAAATCTCTTCTTCTTCGACTAGAAAATGAGCCCACGCAGTTTTTAAAGCAGCATCACACAAAAAGTGAATTGCAAAAGAAATGCTCTGGCCTTGTCTATCGATTCTATTCCAATGACGATATCGTTAATTTTCTTCACTCGATTCAACTCAATCTTCGACAGTGGAAAGATCTAAATGAATTGGCGCATTACTGCTGGAAAGTTGATCACCTCTTAGGTTTAAAAAATTTCCAAAATAGTTTTCTTGAGAAGGTTCCCAACTCGAGCCGCGGGCTACGATTCATGTTTTCTGACCCATCAAAATCAAGCGCAAAGCGTTGGCATATGTTTTTAAGATGGATGGTGAGAAGCGATGAGATTGACTTAGGTCTTTGGGATTTCATTCCCACAAAAAACCTATTGATTCCATTAGATGTTCATTTGTTTCGGATATCACGAAACCTAAACCTCACCCAAAGAAAAACGACTCAGCTCGCAACCACTTTAGAAGTCAGCGAGGCCTTAAGAAAATTTGATCCCCACGATCCAATTCGCTTTGATTTTTCTTTATGTCGCTGGGGAATGTTCGAATCTAAAACTTTAAGTCTTAATTAGTTTCGAGGGCGAGGTTTTAAACTCTCAAGCCGATCCCAAGAGTCTTTCAGCTCAGT
The DNA here is from genome assembly GCA_049436045.1 of Bdellovibrionota bacterium. Lineage (GTDB taxonomy): Bacteria > Bdellovibrionota > UBA2394 > UBA2394 > UBA2394 > JBMTHG01. The sequence goes on along the minus strand of JBMTHG010000006.1, from coordinate 7,888 downwards.
ATTTTGGGGAGAAAACGCCGTCAGATCGTCATGAACGATTTTTCCAACCAGTAGACCGAGCACAGCGCCACAGCCCATACCGATCAAACTGAAACTAGCACCTTTGAGAATATTTGCTTTCGAAAAAAATCGCCCCTTTGAGAGACTTTTCTTCACCGCTAAAATTCCCGCACCTAGACCGAGCACCACGCCAAAGCCCATTCCAGTGTATGACCAATATGATTCATATTGATCGACTCGAATGTTGTGATCGACGACTTGAATGTTGAGTGCATTTTGAAGAGCCTCAAAACGTCCTCCATCTACTTTTGGATCAATCGAGAGGCCATGTCGTGAATAGGCTTCATAAAACCCATTCAAGACATCCACGTAAACTTCATCAATTGAATCCACACGAAAATCATTTCTTAAATTTAAAATTGATTCGGCCAAACTGTGTGGCCAAACTTGTAGATCCCATGAATTTGCGGGGTGCGCATACCCAGAAATTCGATCTGCCAAGCCGGACTCATTAAAAGGGTCTTCAAGAGGCTGGGCCAAAAGCTCTGCCGCCCCAAAGAACAAAAGCATAAACCAAATGTGCACAAATGCCTTCACAGATGGCCGAACCTTACATTTTCCGAGGCTGTCGAGCAAGCTCAGAGGCGATGCTTCTTGCTCTCAAAAGTGCTTCTAGTCTAAAGTCTAAGAGAAATGCCTAATTTGCTCTTAAACGAGGAACAGCTTGAAAAAGCTCTAAAGTCGCTTTCAAATTGGAAAAAAGACGGCGAATTTATCTGCCGAGATTTTGAGTTCCGAAACTTTTGTGAGGCTTTTGGTTTTATGACGGCCGTAGCCCTAGAAGCTGAAAAACAAGATCATCATCCAGACTGGCAAAACGTTTATAACCGGCTTAAAATTCGCTTAAGCACCCATGATGCTCAAGGCTTAACTCAAAAAGATATTCAGTTGGCCGAGACTATTGATAAGCTTTTCACATCACTCGAACGCAGTCTTTAAGCTCCTCAGAGGCAACCCAAAGACTAATGATTTCATCGACATGATTGGCCTCAAGTTCATAAGTGCAAGCAAGATATCTCGCATTCCGACTTTCATTTTTGCTGATCACTTTTAAACCAGGAAACAAAGACTCAAATTCATCAATACTCTGCTTAAAGTCATTCGCATTTAGTCCAATGACCTTGTGGGTGTATCGATGAGGCCAATAGGGAATCTCTTGAAGTTGACGCCTGAGAGATTCATATTTCAAATGCCGAATTTTCTCGTTACACACCCGCACTTGCTCATTATACCCCTAGGCTGGCCTTCATGTCCCCAAAATGCCTCGGTCTCGCCACGAGAAGCTTTTAGCACCCCAAAAAATCCCTGATTTAACAAAGGACTTCAGGCACTTTTGCCCTGACATTTTTTGTCAGCGCAGAAATTTCGCGCTCTAAAGCCTCTAGACGGCAAACCGAGCTTTGGCATGAGGATTGCTCTCTTTCTCAAACCTAAGGGAATTAATATGGGGTTATCTCAAAAAACAAAAAGTTATCTTCTGATCAGTCTAGGCCTTGTAATTCAGGCTTGTGCTGCAACACCTACTTTTAATACTCGCCCCGCCTCAACGGCCAATACAAATCCCTCTTCTTCAGACCCCGACACTCAGGTGGGAATTGGGCAGCCGGGGCCTCAGTTTCAATATCGACAATATACTTTTGCTTCGAACTCTCAGATTGATCGTCCCGTGGTAAAAGTGGCTCTCATCATCGACAACTCGAGCAGTATGTTAGATGAGCAAAGTGTTCTCGCTACGGGAATCAGTCAGCTCCTTAATCAACTTGAAGGAAAAGAACTGAATTTAGATTTTTATATTTATACTACAACTCAACTCGCCAATGCTTCTCAAAAACCGATGGCCTCTACAAAAACTTATTATCGCTATCAAAACGAGCAAGGTGAATTGGTTGAAACCACAAGTGCTGAAAGATTCGCTGCACAATTGCCAGTTACTCGTCGCTATAATTATGAACTCAACTCCACTCTTACGCCTATGGGTGAGGCTCTTAGCATTCGAGTGGATACGAGCACTATGGATTTTCTCGAAATCAAAACTCAACTTCAAAGCATTATCTCTCAGATAGGAACTTCCGGCTCAAATGAAGAACTTGGACTTTGTGGAATTGGCCGCTTACTTCTAGGAAATGCTCCCGCAGAAAATAAAGTTTTTAATGAAGGAGACTTCGCCGCTTTTCTTGTGATCTCCGATTCAAATGATGCGGCTTCTGATGCGTCTTGTTTAGCCTATGAAGAACAAGACTTCGGAGCGGTGACTCCCGAAAATCAAAACTCCGTTGGATTAGTCACCACCAACAACCGAATCGAAGCCAATCGCTGGATCTATACCGTTCAATTTCTAAGAGCCTTCAATAACAACCTTAGAGTTCGATATCGCTACAATGGATTCTGTAATATTGACGGCCAGTCTCGACCTTGCGTTCTCAACCAAGATCGATACTATTCGTCCAGTGACTCAGTGAACTGGAATTATCCTGCGGCTTTTGGAGAGCTAAACTCAGCAAGCGGCTCAAGCACCGCCTGCAGCTCAGAAGTTCGAGAATGGATGGAGCAAAACCACCCAAGAGACTATCGACAAGGCGAATGTACAACATTTTTTTATCGCTCTGGATTTAACAGAACCTATACGGATTTTAGCTCGATTGAATCTAATCTTTGCGCAAGTGCGTTTGGCTCTTACGCCAACCTTCACGATTATTACCGCCAAACAGAAAATATTGATGACACTTGGAACAACGGAAACTGCTCAGGCTCTGGAAGAATGTATCCAAGCTATGCCGGCATCTCTTCGACTCGAAAAGTTTCAGTGCGAAGTTTGTTGGCCCCTGAAGCTTCAAACTTAAGAGAGGCCATCCTGACAAAAGCTAACCAAGTTTTTGGCGAGAACGGATTTGTCTTTTCGGCTATCGTATCAGACCCAAATTCAGAAATCAGTTGTGCGCAACCGGCTGAGGCCCACGGCACTCAGTATTTGCAACTCGCAGAAGCTTTGGAAGATCAGGGCTCTAGCTACCCGATTTGCTCCGAAGATTACTATCCGGCCCTGAGCCCTGTAGAAAGCTTCATCAATCAAATCGTCGCCACGAGCTATCAACCTCCACTGGCAGACAATGAGCAAATTCTATCGGTGAAAAGAATTCGAGATGGCGTAAAGATTTCGTTAGAATCCGGAGTCGACTACAGCCTTCAGGGCAAAAGCATTCGATTTTCTGAAAATGTTCTTCAGCCCGAAGATCAAGTGGAACTTGAAATTCGAGCTGAGATTCTTCCTGAGAATCTAGATCAGCAGATGGATCCTACAAATCCTCCAGAATCTTAACCACGATTACAATTCCTACCGCAACTGGTGCAATAATACGGGCTGTCCAAAGCAGCCCGATTGCCCAGATTCCTTTTGATCCCGTAATCTCCTCACAAGCTTTGGCACTCAGCTTCCATCCAAAAAACAAGGAAATCAGCAGGCCCCCGATCGGCAGAAAATATTGAGAAGTCAACTTATCGAAAAAGTCAAAAAATGTGAGTCCCACTAAAGGCAACTTAAAGTCTGCCAAGACATTGGTCGAAAGCGCAGACAAAACACCCATCAGGTAAATAATCACTCCCCATAACAAGCAAGCACTGGCCCGACTTTTATTTTTTGCCTCTTCCCAATAAGAAATCACGACTTCAAACAGAGACACCGCAGAAGTTAGTGCCGCAAACGAAACGAGCAAAAAGAAAAACAACGAAATCCAGTAAGCAGCAGGAAGCTTGGCAAACAAAACTGGCAGAGTTTGAAACATCAAAGTAGGCCCGGCCTTCGCCTCCATATCAAAACTAAAGACCACTGCAAAAATAATAAGCCCCGATATAAGCGCGACAAGAGTGTCTAATCCGGCCACCGCTAAGGCCGTTGGAACAACCCGCTCAGAAACTTTGAGATAGCTTCCGTAGGTGATGATCGCCCCCATTCCCAAACTGAGAGTGAAAAAAGCATGCCCCACCGCCTCAAGAACTCCCGCCGCCGTCAAGGCAGAGAAGTCAGGCGCAAAAAGAAATGTCAAACTTTTTGAAAACCCATCGAGCCAGATCGAATAAACAAACATCAAAAGAAGCAAGATCAAAAGACCCGGCATTAAAATTTTATTCCATCTCTCTAAGCCCTTTTGAACTCCTCGAAAAACAATGAGCACACACAAAGCCATAAAGAAGAAATGCAAAATCAATTGTCGAATCGGACTCTGAAACAAAATTCCAAGTGTGGATTGAATCTCAGATTCTGTTTCAACGAGAAACTCCCCCGAAACAGACCGAAAAAGAAAATCTAAAACCCAGCCCCCGACTACACTATAAAAAGACAAAATTAAAACTGCAGAAACTAAACCAAGCCAGCCGATAGAGCGCCACGCCGTCTTTTTTTCAGCCACAACATTAAAAGACTCAACGACATTAGTTTGAGATTTTTGACCTATATAAAGTTCGGCAATAAAAATGGGAATGCCAACGACGGCAATACAGAGCAAATAAACTAAAACAAAGGCTCCGCCACCATTGGTGCCGGTGATGTAAGGAAACTTCCAGATATTTCCTAATCCTACCGCTGAGCCCGCCGCTGCTAAAATAAAAGCTAATCGTCCACTCCAATGAGCTCTAAGCATATAATCACCATTCCTTTCCTAATATTTGAAAAAACTTTCTACATTCACATCAGAGACAAGCCCGCGACCATTCAAATTTAAAAGCTCAATCAAAACGATGAGCTTTAAAGGCTTCACACCAATCTTCTGACATAAATCCACAGCAGCACGAGCTGTTCCGCCAGTGGCCAAAACATCATCAACAATCACCATTCGATCATCAAGCTCGAGAGAATCTTTTTGAATCTCTAAAATCGCCTCTCCATACTCGAGTTGATAGGTTTGCGACAAAATCTCACCGGGCAACTTTCCTGATTTTCGAAGGGGCACAAAACCGAGACCTAAACGAGCCGCTAAAGCTGAACCTAAAATAAAACCTCTAGATTCAATGCCTACAATCTTTGTGAGCTGAAGCTCTTTTAGCCCCTCACTCATCTTTTCAATGAGAATCGAAAACTTCTTCGAATCTCTCAACACAGGATTGATATCTCTAAATAAAACTCCCTTGATCGGAAAATCCGGAATGCTTTCGATAGACTCTTCTATCTGCGCTAGAGCCTCACTCATTTCTCCCCCTTTTCAGGCTGCGTCACTTTAAAAAAACTATGCTCAAGAGCTGGAAGCTTCGACCTCATCGCCCTCACCTCATCAAAATTGAAATCGGAAATCAATAGATCATCCCCTTCAGCATCAGCTTTCTTTAAAATTCTTCCCCAAGGATCAATCAACATCGAATGCCCAAAGCAAGAAAGCGCCTGCCCCTTCGACCCCAGATGGTCTCCCCATTGGGCGGATGCCGCCACATAGGCTTGATTTTCAATCGCCCTGGCTTTTAATAAAACCTCCCAATGAACCTCTCCCGTCTCTTTCGTAAAAGCTGCCGGAATCAACAGGACGTTGGCACCTAAGCCTAAAGTCATCCAACGATAGAACTCAGGAAACCGAAGATCATAACAGATCGAAAGCCCCAACCAAAAAGGCTTCGCCTCCACCACAAGAGCGCTCTCTCCACGATCAATTTCATCAGATTCACGATAATTTTCACCAAACTCAAACAGATGAATTTTAGAATAGGAAAAAACTCTCTTCTCTCGGTTGATATACCAGTGAGAATTCTCAAATTTGCCCGATTGCTTTTCAGAGGCTTGTCTTACCGAACCAAAACTTATCGCGAGAGGACAGCTCTCGACGATGCCAGCAAGCTCTTTTGAAAAATCTGAGTCTGTCTTAATTCTTAAATCATCATTCAATTCGAGTAAGAAATTTTCTGCTTCTTGAAGCCCACGAAAATCTGAGCCGCGATAAAAAACATTTTCGGGAAAACATATGAGGTCACAAGATTCGCGCTTTGCGACTTCTAAAAAATCTGCAACCTGCTGAAGATTCCACCAAGGATCATCTGTGGATCTCATTTGCACTGCCGCTATTCGCATTTTTTTTGGCGCCCCTTTCCATCTGATAATCTTCTTGCCCCCCCGAAAGACTAAGTCTTAGGCTCAATCAAAGTGAGGTGAAGTTATGTCTGCTTATAAAACTTTAGAATCTCGTTGGCATCAAATATCTAATATTGGGCATGCTTTATCGATTCTTAGTTGGGATGAAGCGACCATGATGCCTTCAGGAGGCGGAGAGGCCAGAGCAAAAGCTAGTGCAGGTCTTCGCTTTATTCGCCATGAAATGATTATTCAAAAAGATACAAATGATCTCATCTCTAAAGCAAAAGAACAAAAAGATTTGAACGATTGGGAGATATCAAACCTTAAACTGATGGAAAAAAATTGGCGACGAGCTCAATGCATTCCTAGCGATCTTGTTCGCCGATCTAGCGAAGCCTCGAGTCGCTGCGAGCAGGCTTGGCGAAAGCAGCGAGCTGAAAATAATTGGAAGGAGCATCTTCCTCTTCTTGAAGAAGTTTTAAAGACCCAACTAGAGGCCGCGAAAATTTTATCTCAAAATCTTGAGCTTGATCCCTATGATGCTCTTTTGGATCAATATGAAGCCGGATTAAAATCTTCAGAAATTGACGTGCTGTTTGGCGAGTTAAGATCTCAACTTCCATCAATTCTGGATGCCGCCATCTTGAAACAGTCAGATTTCAAGATTCAAGAACCGAAGATCATGATCTCTCCGCAAAAGCAAGAGGCCCTAGGTCGACATTTGATGAAGTTGTTTCTATTCGATTTTGAACACGGGCGCCTCGATGTGAGTCATCATCCCTTTTGTGGAGGAGTGCCCGATGATGTTCGACTCACGACTCGTTATGATGAAAAGAACTTTATCTCAGCCGTCATGGGAGTATTGCATGAGACTGGCCATGCTCGCTATGAACAAAATTTACCAAAAGCTTGGAGAGATCAGCCGGTTGGAGACGCTTTGGGGATGAGTGTTCATGAGAGTCAGTCTCTCTTTATTGAAATGCAGATTTGTCGAAGTCGTGAATTTTTAAAATTTCTACGCCCTCTTTTGCTCAAGTTTTTTGATCTCGATTCGAAAGATCCGACATGGTCAGAAGAAAATCTCTATCATCTTTATAACAAAATAGAACGTGGCTACATTCGTGTGGATGCCGATGAACTCACCTATCCTCTGCATATCTTGCTAAGATATGAAATCGAGCGAGATTTGATTCAAGGAAAATTAAAACTGAAAGACTTGCCCGAGCTCTGGAATGAGAAAATGCAATCCTATTTAGGCCTTTCAACTCAAGAAAATTTCAAAGACGGCTGTATGCAAGATATTCATTGGCCCTATGGTCTATTTGGATATTTTCCTTGTTATACCCTAGGCGCGATGATGGCAGCCCAATGGGCAGAAGCCATCAAAGAGGCGATTCCGAATCTAAGCTCTCAAATCGAGTCTGGTTCGTTTGAAGACTTACAAAATTGGCTTCGAAAAAACATACATGAAAAAGGATCGCTCTTCAGTGCGCCCGAACTCGTTCAACAGGTGACAGGAAAGAAGCTTTCCAGTGGCAGCTTCATCCAACATCTAAAAACTCGATATCTTTAATGAGTTGATTGAATTCTGTCGGCCACTAAAAAATCGAAGCTTAGTCTCTCGCCTTGATCCTGAGTTCGAGATTCGCGTGATACTACTCGAAATTCTTTCTCTAGTCTTTCGAGCGGAAAGAAGGCGTCGCCGTCATAATTCTGATTCACCAAAGTCAGATAAAATCGCTCAATTTTCGAAAATGCCAACTCATAGATTTGAGATCC
>JBMTHG010000005.1:0-38026 GCA_049436045.1 Bdellovibrionota bacterium | reverse complement strand
TTATCTTCCCAATAGGCCCCATCAAACTGATGCTGAACATAAAATAGAAAAAGCCCACTTGAAGTGGCGAGTCCAAGCACCACTGTTTGTAAAATCAAGAAAGTCCAAAAACCAAAAACAAAACTCATCACCACAAAAATCACCGCCAAGGCAATGTTTGTATGCAGCACTGAAGCTCGCTCCTTTTTGCCACACTTCATAAAAACAAATCTTTGATAAATTCCAAAAACAAAAACAGGAGCGATCACAAACAAGACGATGGGATTTCTAGACATTCGATAAGAAAACTTACGCCACGGCGAAGACTTTAAATATTCTTCCACCGTCAGCGTCCAAATATCACCAATGCCCCGCTTGTCTAAATTGCCCGAAGTTGCATGGTGCATCGCATGCTGCCATCGCCAAAGTCGATAAGGGGTGAACGCCACAAGCCCACATACAAAACCCCAAAAGTCATTGGCTTTTTGAGATTTAAAAAATGACCCATGCCCACAGTCGTGAAAAATAATGAAGGTTCGAATCATGAGGCCTGCCGCTAGAACCACTAGGGGAATGCATAGCCACCAAGACACTTTTATTGCCAGCCACATTAAAGCCCAGACTAAGACATAACTGCCAAGAGAATTGACAAGCTGCCAACAAGCTTTTTTAAAATCAGGTCGTTGAAACAACTGAATTGTCTTATTGATTTTTTCAAGAAGCTCTTTCGAAGAATCTAAAGAGTCTTTAATGATCTGCTGCCGTTTATTTTGAAACCGAGTTGCCAATAATCAAATTCTAGAGAGACTTGACTTAAAAGTAAAACAAAGTCTTCTTCTTAACAAAACTTTAAGATTCAAAGTCAAAGAGATCCATGAACCCAATGAATCACCGCCGAGCGCATATATTGGGCCGCCGTTTCGGCTACATTTTTGTTTTCGAGATTTCTCGTCTCCAAAAGAAGCTTTAGCTTTTCTGTGCCAATTTGTTTTTTTACAAATTCAAAAACCTCTAAATGCCCCATGATCGCCGCCAGATGAAGCGCGTGATTCGCTTTTGAATCTTGAGCCTTAAGCAAACCAAAAAACTCTTCTTCATTAAGCCTTGATGACAGGCCTTCTAAAATTTTTATTTGATTTTTTTGACTTAAAATATGGATTGTTGTTCGGCCGCCTTCATTGAACTCGGGCTCCAAAAGCAAAGGCATCCAAAAATCTCGTTCTTTTTTAATGATTAAAATCTCAAAAGTCTCGGGGCGAATCGACTCTGCCAAAAGATGAATCGTCTTTTTCCCGTCTTTTTGAGGAAGCTTTAACAAACTTAGAAAGTCTGCATCTGATAGCTCAGCCGCTAAAAACTCAAAAACATCGGAGTTTGAAAAGTTGGCGGCTTTGTGAATCATCGCCTGTCCTTCTGAATCAAACTTTAAAAGCTCGTCCTGAATCAATTCCACGCCCAGATGTTTCTTTAAGGCTTCGAGCTCCTCTCGATTTAAAAAACTCGGATCGAAACTTCGAGATCGAATAAGACTTAAAAACTCCTCAAGACTAATATCCGATTTTGCCAACCAATCGAGGTAAAGATCCGCGTCGTTTGACTCCACCCCTCTTAAAAGATGATCTCTTATAGCCCTATTTTCTCTGAATAAATAAAGAAGAGCGCCCCATTCTCTTTGCGTCTGAAACAAATAGGCACGATAGCGGGGAGTGTCTAAAGTATTCTGGATCACATCGATTTGCTCTGGCTGGCTTAGAAGCTCTAGCTTCTTAAAGAACATGTCTTTATCGGTTTCTAACCAATAAATCATCGCCTGTTTTTTTAACTTAAAGCTCACATCTTCCGACTTCAACCAGAGCTCAAGAGTCTCTTCAAACTGCGGATCTATCGCCACGCCCGCTCGACTTAGACTTTGCATACTAGGAATATATCTCATTCGATTTTCTAGTTCGTTGTCATTTTTCAAATCAAAAATTGGTCGCAAAACCTGATCAAATGCAAAGCCCTCTTGGAAGATATTTTTTCTCGCTGAGCCCTCATAAACAGCAAATCTTCTCTCAGTGCGAAGCGGCTCCACAAAACGCCAATCGAGATTTTTTCTGGCCCGAGTGTGCACATGCTTAAACGAATGAGAGTGATGATGAGGTTGAAAGTTTTTTACTGACTGATCGCTTAGCCAATCTTTGGAGCGCAAAAAGCTCTTAATAGATTCATCGTTAGAGAGGCCGTTGTGATCTCCAAGGTCTGTTGCGGCAATCAACTTGATTCCATCGGCAGCCAAAGTCTCTCGCAAAGCATCGAGCCCTGATTCCAAATCAAGAACACTCAAATTCTGAATCTTATCTAAAAAAGCGACGGGGATGCTTTTACCATTTAAATTCGCTTCGCCCAAGACCACTGTGAAAAGACCCGATGATCGGTTCATTTCATCGGTGATCGTGAAGTAAACATAATTTGGATCGAAAGCTTCAGAAAATGATTCCCGTGATGAACAATCATTTCCTACACATGATCGAAATGGAGACTCTATCATCGAAAGCTGGCGTAGCCTTCTCGATCTTGTCGCCTGCGATTCTGATTCAGACTCAAAAGATGAACTAAGCCTCTGCGCGATATTTTCAAGCGACTGCTTCGATTCTAAACCAGAGGGCATTTCAACTTCAAGATTCGACAAAAGCTCCTCAAAGCCAGCCTCGAATCCTAATGCTTTTGCCAATTCCTCTCTTAACTTCAAAGCTTTTTGCAATTGCTCAAGCACAAGGCTCTCGTTTTTTGTTTCAAGCGCCAAGCTCAGATTCTCATTCAACAGACTTGAGAGATGAATCAAGTCGACCATCGCTCTCGCCAACTTTTTTTTGAGCTCTGGTCTTTCGCTTGAGAGCTTCCATTGAGTTTTAAAAACCTCAAAAAACCTCGTCGCCAAGTTCGGCTCGATCCGTTTCAGATTCTGAATTTCAGCAAAAGAAAAAGTTTTGAGTCTCGGCTCTAGTCCCCGAAGAAAGTCCTCATTTGATTCATCTTTTTGATCAAAAAGGCTTTTCCAAAAACCGATATTCGCTTCCGCTTTTAAAAACTTTGCCTGAAGAGCTTTCAGTTTACTGATATGCTCTTGCAAATCGAAAAAAGGGCTAGCTGACTTTTGAATTTTGACTTTCGGCTTCGAGTCTAAAATCAAGCTTAAGAATTTAGGCTTTCTGATGTGAGGAAAGTTTTTTTGAAAATCTCTGACTAAATCGACAGGATTCTCTCCATCTGGCTGCGAGATATTGACTTGAGGCAATCCAAAAGCCATTTTTAGATAGGCCTCAAAAGCCAAACGCTGATCTTGGCTTGATAGCTCCGGATTTAAGCCGTGCGCAAAAGCCTCAAAAATCTCGTTTAAATTTAAATTTCTTTTCTCAGTATTCTCTGTGGAGTCTGCGATGGCATGTATCAACTTTAAAACCTCGTGACAGGCCGGCGCCGCCACGACTTCGTTCGAGGCACTCAGAAAAAAAGAAAGCCCGAGAAGAGAAAAGACTGTCATGAAAAACCTAAAAACCATGCGGCATCAATTTCCTTGAACGAAATCTTCAATTATTTTTTCTAAATCAAAGGCACTCGCTTTAAACCCCGAAGATATCCATTCTCGATAGCGGGGGTCATTTAAGACCTCTCTCTTATTCAACCACCGGCTATGAAATACATTGTTTTTCTTCATGATCAGACTCACCTCCAAAAGATGCATCTTTCCTGAAGTGTCTCGTTGAAAATTAAATTCCAGCTCGAAGTCTTCTTCTAGCGATGCTATGGCCGGAACATTTGAAAAATCTGGATTCAAGGGTTTATCTTTTAGTGCCGCGAGTAGGCGCTCAGCATTTTTCATCGAAAGACTTGAGACGATACTGTGATGCGGAAAAGTTTTTCGTAGATTTTGCTTTAGAGCTCTGCCCACTCCAGGAAAAGATTTCGAACCAAAAAGAGACTCAATTTCAATTCTCTTTGATTCGTTTGTCTCAATCAGAAAAGTTAAAACACCCGACCGCCCAACAGGGCTCTCAGGAAGATTTTTCAAGCGCCATTCATGCAACTCAAACTCTCCCTCCGAATTCACTTCCAGGATTTTTTTTTCGATGTTGAGAGAGGTTTCTCCAGTCAACAAACTGAACACACGCTCGCAAGCGCTCTCGGCCTGAAGATTCAGCGTCGCCAAGAAAAAAAATAAGAAAAAGCCACCAAACCCACGAAACCTCATGACCCCTTTTGATTGCAATTTTCATACGAGATGAAAAGGCTTAAAACCCCAAAAAAAGGGGTTTTTAGGCCAAAGCGGCGGGCGCTTGAGGGCCGCTCTGAGGCATCCTCGTCGCAAATTCTAAGTCTTTAAAATTCCTCACACAAATCGAGCTTTTCTCTTAACAGCGTGGCTCAGTTCAAGTAACCGAAAGATATGAAATGGAACTTCTTTTTTCTGTCAGATTTAAAGTTTTTTTCAATTTTCACATTTTTATTTTTCATTTTGTTTTTCACAGCATGTAGCTCTCAGGCGCCAAAAAACGAGCTCTTTATTTATTCAACAATGGATGAACCTCTCATTCAAAAACTTTCAAAAGCTTATCTAGAAGAAACGGGCAACAAACTTCAATTTGTTCGATTATCAACTGGTGAAGCGGCCGCTCGAATTGACGCCGAGAAAAAAAATCCGCAAGCCTCACTTTGGCTTGGCGGAATTGCCCTCAACCACCAACAGCTCAAAGAGCGCGGCCTTTCTGAGGCCTACCAACCTCTCGTTTGGTCGGAGATTCCAAACGAATATAAAGACCCTCAATCTTTCTGGACGGGACTTTATATCGGAATTCTTGCCTTTGCCTCAAATAAAGAGCAGTTAAAAAAACTTGAATCTGAAGCCCCACGATCTTGGGCTGAGCTCACTGACAAAAAATTTAAAAATCAGATTCAACTGGCGCATCCTGGCACCTCCGGCACTTCTTATAATGTGATGGCGGCATTGATTGCCAAAGATGGAGAAAAATCTGCTTTTGATTTCTTTCAAAAACTTCATGCCAACGTTTCGCAGTATACTCGATCAGGTTCTGCGCCTGCCAAAAACGCCGCGATCGGAGAAACGGCTGTGGCCGTTGGCTATGCTCATGATATCGCTCGCCTGATTCATGAAGACAAAGCCCCTTTAGAGCTTTCATTTCCGAAAGAAGGAACGGGCTATGAGATCGCCAGCATTTCTTTAATCAAAGGCGGAAAGCAACAAGAGCTGGCAAAGGATTTTTATAATTGGATGTATTCGAAAACGGCCTCTCAAATTCTGGCCGACTACTACGTCTACCCTCTGATTCAAAATGGAGTTCAGATGAAAGAGAAGTCGATCAACCCTGCTGCGTTTCCTCTCATTCATTTTGACATTGATTGGGCCGGAAAAAATCGTGAGCGACTCGTTAATCAATGGAATGAAAAAATTAATAGTTAGATGAAAGCGACGCGAAGAAGTTTTTTTCAAGACCCTTACGTCTCGGTGAGCGTCTTGTTATTATTCGCTTTGACAGGGCTTTTCGTTCTTTATCCAGTTTTTTCAGCCATCAAACTCTCCCTCACCAAAAATGATGTTTGGACCTTAGAATCCTATATTCACATCTTTGAGAAAGCTTGGCTTCAAAAGAGCTTCTTTAATTCTTTGATTCTGGGAACTCTAAGCGCAAGCACTTCTGTAGCCTTAGGATTTCTTTTTGCTTTTGGAATCACTCGCACCGAAATGGGTGGAAAAAAATTCTTTCGACTCATGGCGACACTTCCGATGATATCACCGCCGTTCATGCTTACACTTTCGGTGATTTTGTTGTTCGGAAAAAACGGCTTTATCACCCATCAAATTTTTGGTCTTGAAAATTTTAATGTCTATGGTCTTTGGGGTCTTGTTTTTGTGCAGACTCTGAGCATGTTCCCCATTGCCTACTTAACCATCGCTGGCGTCTTACAAGGCATCGATAGTTCGATAGAAGATGCCGCCTCAGACTTAGGCGCAAATCGTTGGCAAGTTTTTAAAAACATCACTCTCCCTCTATCGGCTCCCGGTCTCATCGCAGCCTGGCTCTTGGTGTTTGTGACATCTCTGGCTGACTTTGCCAATCCCATGATCTTGGCCGGAAAGTTTGATGTGCTTTCAGTTCAGGCTTATTTGCAATTTACAGGAATGGGAAATTTAGAGCTCGGCGCAGCGCTTTCAAATGTTTTGCTTTTGCCCTGCCTCTTAGCTTATTTTTTACAGCGCTGGTATTTGAAAAATAGGTCTTATGTCACGATCACCGGCAAGCCTCAGTTGCGGCGACGCGATCTGACATCAAAACCTGTGAAAGTTTTTCTCTTTAGCATTCTTTCTTTCACTTCATTTTTAACTTGTCTTCTTTACGCGACAGTTTTGGCTGGCTGTTTCACGAAATCTTGGGGAATTGACTACCGCTTGAGTTTAGAAAACTTTCAATATGTTTTTGAAATCGGCTGGCAAACGATTCAATCGACAGTCGTCTTGTCGAGCATCGCCACTCCTATCGCTGGAATTTTAGCAATGATCACAGCTTTTTTGATCGTTCGAAAAGAATTTTTCGGAAAGCGTCTGCTTGAAGCCAGTTCTTTGTTTCCATTTGCTCTGCCAGGAACAACGATTGGTATTGGCTATGTGTTGGCCTTTAATGACGAGCCTCTACTGCTTACGGGCACAGCCAGTATTATCGTTCTCGCTTTTGTTTTCAGAAATGTTCCCGTAGGAATCGAAGCGGCCAAAGCCTCGCTCTTGCAACTCGACAAATCCATTGAAGAGGCTGCGCTTGACCTCGGCGCGAATTCAGCGCGCTGTTTCAAAGACGTGACACTGCCGATGATCAAACCCGCTTGGTTTACAGGAATGGCTTATGTGTTTGTTCACTGCATGACCGCCGTCAGTGCTGTGATTTTTTTGATTTCTGCAAAGTGGAATCATATGACGGTTTTGATTTTGTCTCAGACAGAAATCCTGCGATTTAGTGCCGCTTCTGTGCTTTGCTTGGTTCTCATTCTTATAGTTTTATCGGCATTTGGAATCATTAAATTACTTCTAGGAAAAAATGAGTTGGAACTTCGTCAGTCATGAGCAATTTAGAAATTAAGAATTTAAGAAAAACATTTGTGAACCGCGAAAAAGAAGTCGTTGCCGTCAATGATTTTTCGATCAGTATTCCAAAGGGGCAATTTGTCACCTTGCTTGGCCCTTCCGGCTGCGGAAAAACAACCGTTTTAAGAATGTTAGGAGGCTTTGAGACGCCGAGCTCGGGCTCGATTTGGCTCAATGAAAAAGAAGTCACTTCTCTCGCCCCTCATCAGAGAAACTCTACGATGGTATTTCAGTCTTATGCTTTATTCCCTCACATGAGCGTTCGAGATAATATTCTCTATGGGCTGAAACTTCGAAAGACCCCGGCACAGCAGCTTTCTGAGAAGCTCGATAACATTTTGAAGATCGTCAATCTCGAAGCTTATGAGCATCGAAAACCAAATGAACTCTCCGGAGGTCAGCAGCAACGAGTGGCCTTGGCACGAGCTATCATTGTCGAACCCGATCTGCTTCTTTTTGACGAACCACTCTCAAACCTCGATGCGAAACTTCGAGAGAGCATGAGAAGTGAAATTCGAGCACTTCAACAACGACTCGGCATCACCTCGGTCTATGTCACTCATGATCAGGTAGAGGCTCTTGCGATATCCGATACGGTGATTGTCATGAACCAAGGAAAAATCGAACAAATGGGCACACCAGAAGAGATCTACTTTCATCCCAAAACTTTTTTCGTCGCTGACTTTATGGGAGCCACCAACTTTTTCGATGTAAAGCTGACAGAGCGAAATCAGCAGTTCGGCTTTGAGTTTGCAAATATCTTTTTTGAGATGGATGCAAGTCTCGCGGCGAATGTTTCAACGCCGATGAGCACACTCGTTTGTCGTCCTGAAGCTCTCGCTCTCGATTCGCCAGTTTCGGCGGGCCCAAACTTTGATGCCGAGCTTATCGATTTAGTTTTCACGGGGCTTTTCTATGAATGCGGCCTAAAAACTTCCTCTGGATTAAAGCTTAAAGCAAAGATACCGGCTCGCCCGAGCCAAAAACATTTGAGGCTAGGAGAAAAAGTCAAATTAAAATTTGATTTTGACCTAATTTCTTTTCTGCCCGCCCGTTAAAAAATTCAGCTTGAAGAAAAGAAATTAGAAAATTGATCTAAGAATTGTTACAACTTGTCTAGGTTTGGGACGAGTGAAAACGATGGGCGATTTGGGGATGCCTTTGATCAATCAAAAATTTTTTTTGATTTTTATTTTTCTTTTTCTTTTTTGCTCTCCTCTTTTAGTGGGCGCTGAGACAAAACCTCACCCCTGGGACGAAAGTCTTCAGCTAAAGAAGATAAGTCTGAGAAGCCTTGGCATACCGAACCCCAAGAGCCTTCAAAATTTTATTGAGAAGCACAATCTTGTCGTGGAGAGCCGATATCGACACATCATGTTTTCTGCCGTTCTTTCTTCAATTAAAACCACTGTGGAGGTTCAGTTTCCTCAGGTTGATTCAAAAGCATTTGTGAATGCTCTAAGAACTGAGCTTTTAAAGAACATCTCGATCAGCTCTGAAAGCTTGGGCAGCACTCGTTGGAAGGCTATCAAATTAGCCACAGAGTTAATTTTAAATGATCACAGTGATGCCAACCCCTCGATGTTTGAAGCCTCTGTTTTAAAGGCCTTTCAAAAATACGAGGCCTGGGCCATCAAAGATTTTCTGACAGAACTCGCAGAGGGTCGATTTGATTTTAAAACTTCGCGTTTAGCGAGAATAAAATATAGTTATGTGGGACGAGATTCGAAGGCTCAAGTGATTGCCAAAGTTGTTCCCTCAGGAAAAAAAGCTTCGATCATTGTCACCAACCTCCCCTTGGAGTTTAATTTTCAAAAGTCTGTTCGCGATCAAGATTTCGAGATTCAGCAATATAACCGTCGACTGAGACGTGAATACGGCAATGATGTTTTGATCGCTGGATTTGAAAATGGAAAATTAGAGCCCTATTCTTTTTACATTCCCCCACAAAATATTTTTACAAAAAGCTTAAACTATTTTGTTTCGAGTTATGAAAAACCAAATCTTCATGCGCCGGCGATTGCCCTTTTAAGCAGCGCGATTCAGCTCAGCATTTTAACGGGCGGATTTTGGGTCGACACCAACTTCATTCAAGATGCTCCGGCCGATGTTTTAGAGGTGATTCAAAAAAATACTCCCGCCCTTCTCGTCAAGGGCACCTATGGAATGTTTTGTGCGACCTTCTCTCATTTTTATGATCGACTTGTAAGAGACAAGAGCCCTCTTCTAGAAACACTTAAAAAAACCGGCTATGTGCTGCCGGCTAACTATGCAGTTTTTGGTCTCACTTACGGCTGGCTCAACCCCAGCAGTGTGGCTCTCGCGAGTTTGCTTAGTCTTGGCGAAAAGCTCGCCTCCACTTTTATGATTCGAAAAGTGCGCCTGCAGGCTGAGGAAGGTCTTTTGCATGGAGATTATGAACTAAAGATCAATGATCTGGCTCATCCTGAAAGCTGGGCTCCCGTTCGTTGGATACGAAAAATTTTTCAAAAACCAGAGCCTAAAAAAGAAGACCGAATTGATCGTGAACTAGAGACCGATCGAGAATTAGAGGCGAAGCATCATCTTGAAGATCGCCCATGGCTTCAAAGAATCCGTGATTTTAATCTTATTCGAGCTAATAAGGTCGTTGTGGCGAGAGAGTGGCAAGGAGGCATTCGCTCGGTGATGAAAACGGGCTCTTTTACGATCGATGAATCGATTGGCGTTCCGATCTTCACACTCGGTCTTTATGCAATTGCTTTAGCCTCTCACAAAAGAGCCATGTCGATCGCTAAAGAACGAGCCGATTACTACCGAAGTCAAGGTGAAGAGAGAATTGCAAAGCGATTTGATCGTCATATTGAGAGACTCAAAGAAGATCAATGGCTTATTCCGGGATTAAAACCCTGGATCACAAAAACCTGGCAGCAATCTTCATTAAGAGCAATGACTTCAAAATGCGCTCTCAAGCTCAAGATTCTTAAGAAAAATAGTCCTTAAAAACAAAACAACAGCCTGACAAAATCAGACAGTAGATTCCGAAGAGATAAAGACGGCTTTTTCGAACGAAGTCGATTAGCCAAATGATTCCGATAATCGAGAAGACAAAGCTTGTCAGAAGACCCAGCGCCAAGGCTTCAAAAGAAATGCCGCTCATCTCTTCTGGATTCCAGTCTCTGATGCCGAGCACACTTGAGCCAAGAATTACGGGAATCGCCAAGAAAAATGAAAATCTTACGGCTAAGTCTTTATCTAAGCCTCGAAACAAACTCATGAGCAAAGTGGCTCCCGATCGAGAGACTCCAGGAATCACGGCAATCGTTTGCGCAACACCCACCCAAAATGCGTCGCGCCAAGTCATCTGGTCTTGATTTTTGCTGCCATTGATTTTTGCAAAATCTAAAACACATAACAAAACTCCCGTCAGGCCGAATGCTGCACCAAGAACCTGCGGGCTCTTTAAAGATGCATCTAGTGCATCTTTCAAAAGCACACCGAAAAAGCCGGTCATCACGGTGGCCAAAAACATATAAGCGCAAAATAAAAACTCGGCGCGATATTCTCTCTGCTTTTTAAAAAGAAACAAAAAAGCACCTCGAAGAAGAAAATATAAATCTTTTCTAAAAAAGAGAACGAGAGCCGCTGCTGATCCGAAGTGTAAAATAATTTCTAAAACCAAACTTGCAGCAGAAAGACCCAAAAGCTTTTCTACTAAAACTAGGTGGGCCGTGCTTGAGATCGGGAGAAACTCTGAAAGTCCTTGAACTGCACCTAAAATAAGAGCCTCAACCCACGACATCTTGAAACTATCTTATGGCATGAGAGAGCAAGACTTCTAGTAAAAAGTCAAAAGTCATGTGAAAAAGCCAGCTTAATTCATTGAGATCATTCATCTTTTTTGCTGCGACAGCCGAGGGTCTATTCATGTTTATCAAAATGGGTTATGAAGGCGCAGTTTAATCGAAACCAAGGAGATGTGAACATGTGGAAGCCCATTAGTCTTTGCAGCCTAACCGCTTTATTGAGCTTAAATATCGTCAACTACTCGGCCAGTGCCCAGTTTAGCCCGGATGAAGAAAAAGAGATCTTATCTCAAGCTTCTTTCGGAGAACGATTGGCGAAGAGAATTCTTACTCACCGAGATCGACTCAACACTCTTGGAAGAGAATTCATCGTTCAAACTTATGGCGAAGAAAACCCAGAAGAGATTCGAACAAAAAGTTTTCAAATACTCAATGAACTCTCTCAAGCGATGCTTTCAATTGGTCGCTCTCAAAATTATTTGAAAGTAAATGAACTGCCAAGAGCCAATGCCTTCAGAAAACTTTCAAGCATTTTTCAAGAAGCGGCTGCTCATTTTATTGCCGAAGAGACTGCTCCAGCAGTTCCCAGCGGAAAAGATCAGGTCGTCAGAGAAACAAATCGCATCACTGAAAGAACAGAGATTTTGATCAACGCGATTGGAAGCTATGCGGCTGCCGTTGAAAGTCTTTATTCTGAATGGGAGATCAAATCTCGAAAAGGTGAAGACTATCAAGGCGTCTTTTTGTTTATCAACGATCTCGATGTGATTCGAAATCAATTAGAAAGGGTCTTAAGAATTTCAGATCATGGACCTCATTTAGAAGAGATCAACAATGTGCAGCGATCTTCAGAGTTCTGGTTAGCTGTTGTTCCTTTTTTGAAATCAAGCATTCAAAACCAAAAAAACTCTGAGAAGAAAGACCTCTCTCTTGAAAATCAAAAACTTGTCTTGAATCTCTTTCTCAGTGAGTGGATCAACCTCAATGAGTTTGGCGCTGAAGTGGATCCTTTAGCACCGATCTTTGAATCCATCTCAAGAGCATTTAATGATTCAAGAGACTTAGTTCTTGCTGTTGAGACTAACTCTGACACTCTTCGCGAGAAGGCGATCACGCTCGCAAACAGCGTAAGACGAAATGGCACGTCTTTTGGCAATGGTGAAATCTATGACGACTTGACTGAAATTTTTGTTGAAATCTCAGATCATGTCGATGAGATCAAAGCTCAGCAAGCCAAGGATGAAACCCGAAGTGAAACTGTGAAGAATTTTGCTCGAGAAATAAGAGCCTCGAGATCAGCCCAATAGCAAATCAAAAATGATTATGAGTCGACTCATCATTGCTATTTTCGCACTTTTTATGACGAGCCTCTTCTCTTTAGCAGAGGCTCAGTCATTTAAAAGAACAGGTCGAGACAATCAATGGGAACTCCTTCGACTGGTTCTTGAAAAAGCAGAAAGAGCTCTTGATGACTCTGATGAATCAAGTCGAGCCAAAGAGCTTGAGCTTCGAACCATTCGATTTGAGCTCTTAAAAGCCATCATCAATAATACTAAAATTTGGTTAGCCGACCCCGCTGAGATTCGAGCCAAACAAAACACAAATACTCTGCGTCTTACCAAGGGAATTTACACTCTCGTTGATGGCGCCACCTGCCTTGTTTTAAGCGAAGCCTGGGAGAGCATCAATCTTTCGCCCAAAAAGCCAGAAACCCCCACAGAGGCCTATGGTCGTTTGATGCCTCATTACGAAAAACTTGAAGACTGTTTAGTGGTAGAGGGCGTTCAAGAATCCAAAGAGATTCTTCTTTCGTTTCTTGAGAACGCTTCTGACGGAGAGATTCGCTCGGCCCGACTGGAATTTGACATTTTGGATAATTTTAACGAAACAAAACGTGGCCGCTTTGACTTTCCCCTGCCGAGCCTCGAAGAGATCGCCATTGAATCTGGCTTAAGAACTGATTCGAGTTTTTTTAAACCTTTCACAAATCAAGAAAAAGAGAATTTCACGAATGAAATTCGAACCCAAAATGAGCATATCTTGGCCTCGCATATGCGGAGCATTTTTCTTCTTATTATTGAGATCGGCCTCAATTTTAGTAGTGATTCAGACATGCCAGAATTATTTCCAAATCTAGAAAAGAGCATCGCGCTTTTAACTTTGCTTCAAGATTTTTATGAGAAGGCTATCCGACGAGGTGGGTTTGATAATCTGAAGGAAGATGAAAAAAACAAACTCATTCGTGATGATATCGAATTTTTACTCGATCGAAGTCTTTTGATCTTTTCATAAACTCATCTTGAACTTCACTTGAAACAATTTTGATAAAAAATTCATAAACATTCCGGATTCGAGAGCTTTCGAATGATCTCTCCCATGGCTTCGATCTCAGTCTTTCTGATCTCCACCCTGCTCGGATCATCTTTTTGCCGCTGAAGATCTCTGGCGGAGGCCCCATAGTAATCGCCAAATATTTCAATCAAGCTCTCGTTTGATTCGCCACGATTCATATGATGTTGAGCCAAAGCCTCAAACACCTGATATGGCTTAAACGGATCGTTAAAGCCCACCCAAATTCCTGCACGACCATTTCTAAAATCCTTTTTTATCTCTGAGACCGATATACCTGCAGCTTTAAAAACCTCAGCATATCGAGTTTTTAGGCTCGCCCACCGCTCTTCTTCTAAAAGGTTTCGAATCTGATAGCGGTTATGCTTCGTCCACTGGCTCAGCCAATGATCTTTGACTTCGTTGGTGGTTTTAACATCTGATCGAGCTGCATAGGCCTCTTCAATCTCATTCAAGGTCTCAAAATCAAATTGATGCTCTGAGAATGAAATATAAATTCCATCAAAAAAATAAGATTTCTCATATTCGATTTCTGACTCTGTCGGCTCTCGATAAGGCTGAATCTCTCTGAGCAAATTTAAAACCTCTTCGGATGGTTTTTCTAATCGCCCCCCATAAGATTTTTCTTCTGGCACCCAGTCTTTTGCTGGGCTTTTTGAGGCTAAATCGAGCACTTTTGAATCTTGAAAAAATAAATTCTGCTGTGATGAATAGCTCTCGATCAAATCTAGAATCTGTTTTCGATCTGCCGACACCCAAGCTTCGTGTGAATATTCACCACCAAAAAGCCAGCTCCAAAGTCCATCAGGAGAAGATGTTTCAATCGAAATGGGCTTGCCTGGCCTTGATAGGCTCATCAATAAACTTTTAAGGTCGATTGAATCATGAAAAGCTCTTTCTTTTTCGAGCTTCTTTGAAAGTTCTCTTAAATCTTCACAATTCGTTTTTGTAGAGAGATCAGCATTTCGAAACTGATCGACTTGATAACAGTAATCTATTTTCTTTAACAACTCCTGATCAATCACATCATTCTTTCGAGTAAATTTTATGCGATGCCCGCCATTTTCGGCTGAGATTTCGATATGAAAAGGAAATTGAGCCTCGGTTGAATTTAGAGGGATTCCTGATTCTTTGACCTGCTGAAAAGTTTTCGACCTTTCATTGGTAAAAAGTTTAGTTGGAAAAACGATGTCTCTTGCTGGCTCCTCAAAGGACTCTAGGGCTGCTGGCTTCCTCGGAGGTTCTGATCTCGTGCTTGGCTCTGAAAAAGAACTTTCAGAAAGGCTCTCTCTTTGAGCATTTGCTAGAAAAAATATATTTTTCAATTCCTCTACTTTTTTCATCAAACTCTCTGCGTCATCTGCCCTAACAAAAGCCACATTATTAAAATCAATTTTTCCGTTCTGCCGAGAGGCCGAAAGAACATCTTTTTCTGAAGCAAGAGATGAGCTTCGAGATCGATCAATCACGACATAAGAAACTGGTCTTCCTAGATGAGTTTTTTCAAAATCTTGATAGGCCTGCATCAACAATGATTCGCCAGACGGATAGATTTCCGACTCCTTGATATGGCCTAAAACAATAACAAGCTTATCAGAGTCATTTTTCCAAGATGAATTCTTCTTCGCGATGGAAGCCAAACTTCTCATGGCTTCGGTATAAGTGCTCGGCACTCGTGACGGCAAAGACTGCAGAGTCTCTTTTAATTTTGCTTCTCCATCTTCTTTTGACCACTCAAAAGTATTTCCAGAGAAGCTCACGACTGATAATTCTTGCTGATCTTTCAAATTTTTTGCCAAAGCGATGATCGCCTCGATATGATCTTCTCGATCACTTCGAGAATGAGGTGAAACTCGAGATGAATCATCGAGCAAAACGATAAGTCTCGAATTCTCGCTGAGGGATAAGTCTTGGCCACTAAGCATTTGACTAAGCCCCAAGGCGATAAAACTTAAAATGATGATTCTAAAAATCGACATCTCAAGAGACTGAGTTGCAAGCTCAGTGCCATTCTTGAGATCAAAAAAATGCTGGTATATCAGTGAGTTATAAACCTAAGCTTGGGTCAATAAGAAAAAAATTCACAGCTGAGACTCAATTCTTGGCCTCAAGGCGGTAAAGGCTTTCTTTTACGATCTCGGGCTTTTCTGAGCGACTTGGCCGCTCCCGAGTTTTTAGACAATTTACGATCGTCCATTTTGAACAGAGATTTTTTAAATCTTCAAAGCTCAAATCATAAGGTGGCCCCTGATGCTCTTGATTCGAAGACTCTCGCGCAATCAAAAGCCATTCAAAATCCTCTCTCAAAAAAGAGCTCCCCGCCAACTCCCTGCACTTCAAAAGATAATCCTCTCGAAGATTTGGTGAGATCGCGATCATTGCTGCTCGATCATAAATCGCATCGATAGGGCCAAGAATCTCTGATTTTAAATCGAAAAAGTCTCCCTTTATGATTTCAATATTTCTTGATCGAAAAACTTTAAATGAAGAAATCTCCTCAATCTCAAAATTCATTTGATGCTGATTAAAAAAACCCTGAATCGCTTTTTCGCTCAACTCTACTCCCACAACTTTATGCCCCTGATTTTGCAACCAGATCATATCTAAACTTTGGCCACAAAGTGGAACTAAAACACGAGCCGCTTTTTTTAGTTGAATATGCTCAACAAGAAAAGATTCGATCTCTGTCTGATGCCAAGGTGTGTCGTTTGATAGCCAACGATCAAGCCAGAATTTTTGATGAGCTTCTTTTGACATTGTTTAGCCCGATTCTCTCAAATCGCCACTTCAAAATCTCGAAGCACTGAGGTGAGCGATGTCTTTCGGTCAGTCGATTCACTTCGTTCTCCGATGATGAGAGCGCAAGGCACTTGATATTCTCCTGCTGGAAATTTCTTTGGTCTTGAACCAGGAATCACAACAGATCGAGATGGCACTCGGCCCTTTAAAACTTTTTCTTGAGCAGATCGAACGTCAATAATCGGAGTGCTTGCCGTAATGGTAACACCTGCCCCAATCACCGCGCCCTCTTCAACATGCACACCCTCAACAATGATCGCGCGACTTCCAACAAAACAATCATTCTCGATGATCACGGGTTTTGCCTGAATTGGCTCTAAGACTCCACCGATTCCTACACCACCTGAAAGATGAACGTTTTTTCCGATCTGCGCACAAGATCCAACGGTCGCCCAAGTGTCGACCATTGTTCCCGAGCCCACATAGGCGCCGATATTGACATAACTCGGCATCAAAATGCAGCCCGATTCAATATGACAGCCCACTCGAGCCATGGCTTGAGGCACGACTCGCACGCCTTCAGAACCCGTCCATTTTTTTACTGGGATCTTGTCGTAAAAATTAAACTCGCCGGCATTCATGGCTCTCATTTCTTGCACACGAAAAAAAAGCAAAATCGCTTGCTTTAACCACTCATGCACGACCCATTCACCACCCTCTCGACTGCAAATACGAAGTTTTCCGCTGTCGAGCATCTCGATTGCCTCTTGCACGGCTGATCGATATTCAGACTTTTCAAGCAAAGATGGATTTTCAAAAGCTTTTTCAATGAGCTCTTTCATTTTTTAATTCCTCTCATTCTCATAAGATTTCAAAGCCAACATTAAACTTGGAACATGAAGCTCTAAAATCTCTTCGATTGAAGCCCCTCTTTTGATTTCATAAGTGATCGTGGGCATATCTCGTTCCAAGCCCGCATAAGTTCCCAAACAACCCGGCGTTGGATAGCCTATGCTTTCTTCAATCGGATATTGATTTTTGATCTGCATGGCTTCTGCAATTTTTCGACAGTCTCCATTGATATTCATCATGAATTTTTCAAATGAATGAAGGCTGAGAATAAGGCCTGGCTTAAAATTTTCTAAGCATTGGAGCAAAATCTGATTTTCAATCTCACTTCCCGCAAAATCTCCAGGAGGATATTTTGGGCTAAAGGCTTCTCGGCTCCAATCTTTGGTCGGCAAATTGCGATTTAAATCAACGCCTCTTGAATTTAAACGTGAGGCTGTAAAAAATCCTTCTGGATTCAGACAAGGAAGAACCTGAACGTCAAAGTTGTGCCGAGGAGTTCGCCCCAAAACTTCAATCAATTTATAAGCGGCAATCACGCCTTCAGGCTCATTTCCATGAACTCCCCCGATCAGCAAGACACCTCGAGCCTTGGCATTTTGGCTCTCAAACTTTGTCGACCATATCGGCAAGCCTAAAGAAGTTAGGCCTAAACTTTCTAACATCACCCTCTGAGAACTACTCATTTTATATAGCCACGACAAGACTTTGAAACAGATCTTAAAATTAAGATGAAAAGCCGCAGGAGGTGTGTGGCTCCTGCGGCAGTCTCTTGTTTAGGTGTGTGTTTAAGAGAACTTTCATATCAAGATTTTAAAATCTGAATATATGATAATGATAATCATTATCATTACAGGAGCGTCAATCAAAAGTTTGCTAAGAGCGATATTTTTTAGGATTGTGCGGCCAAGGCTTCTTCAATGGCTTTTTTTAAAGAACTACTGTCTGGGCTCGTCCACTGACTAAATCGTTCGATCAATTTTCCGTCTTTTCCAATGAGATATTTTGTGAAGTTCCAGCCCGGCTCTTTGGCTTTTTGATCATCCACGAGAAATTTAAAAATCGGATTTTTATCTTTTCCCTTCACGTCTGATTTAGAAAAAAGCGGAAAACTCACTTTATAATTCTGCTCGCAAAACATTCGAATCTCTTGATCTGATCCGGGCTCCTGCCCTCCAAACTGATTGCTCGGAAAACCCAAAATCACAAAGCCCTTATCTTTAAACTCCGAATAGAGCTTTTGAAGACCCGCATATTGGCTCGTAAAGCCACACTGAGAGGCTGTATTCACAACCAAAACGACCTTTCCCTTAAATTGCTCCATGTTTTGAGGCTTTCCCTCAATATCCTTGAAGCTCAAATTATAAAAAGATGGGCCTGGATTGGGACTTAAGACCAGAAAAACAGCGGCTAATAGCTTGGTTAGACTCATGTTTTAGATATTAAATCTTTCTTAGTTTATGAGCTAGCCTGAAAGCGCTCTTCCGGCTAAAGCATCTATGGTATACTTTCTAATTGTGATCCTGATTTGTAGTCCGAAGCTCTGTTAGGGGTTTCGGTTTTTTTTTGGAGGAATTTTAATGTCTCATAAAATATATGTTGGTAACCTGTCTTACGGCACAAGCGAAGAATCATTTCGCTCGATGTTCGAAGCTCATGGTCAGGTTGAATCTGTGAAATTAGTGCGCGATCGAGAAACTGGACGCCTCAAAGGCTTTGGTTTTATCGAAATGGCGACAGCTGAAGAAGCTCAAGCAGCGATTGAAGCCCTTAACGGCCAAGAAATCGATGGGCGAAAGCTTGTAGTAAACGAAGCTCGACCTCAAGAGCCTCGTCGAAATGGCGGCGGCGGCGGTGGTGGACACCGACGTCACGGTGGCGGCGGTGGTGGCGGCCACGGTAGAAATCGCTATTAGTTTTTATTTTTCTTTTGGATCACAGAAAAAAGGGGCTTTTAAAGCCCCTTTTTTTATTGCCTTAAACAGAAAAAAACAACAGCTCTAGCCAAATGAAAAAAGACTTCGCTTTTTCGTTTCATATTGCACGGTATCAACGCCCGTCTCTGCGACATACAAAGCCGAAGCCCAAGACTCTCGAAAACTTGTAGGCAATCGATCCGGAAGCTGATCTTTAAAGCGCTTCAAAACTTCGGCATATTTCAAAATCAATTCCGAAGCCGTGAATGAAGAATTTTCAGCCGACTCGATCGCCGACAAAAGAGTTTCGAAGGATTGCAATTTACACCAATCCTTTAACTGATCCATAAAGCTCGAAAGCTCACTCGTATTCGTTACTTTCATGGGCTTAGCCTACAGTGCCTTCTAATTTGAGATCAAGAAGTCGGTTCGCCTCGAGAGCAAATTCCATAGGAAGTTGTTTAAAAACCTCGTCACAATAGCCGTTAATGATGAGCTTTGTGGCTTCTTGTTCACTAAGACCTCTCGAAAGAAGATAAAAGAGCTGATCCTCAGAAACCTTCGAGGCGGTGGCCTCATGCTCTACGATCGCCGTCGAATTTTGAACTCTGATCAAAGGAAAGGTATTGGCCGAACAATCTCCACCAATCAAAAGAGAGTCGCACTGCGTAAAGTTTCTTGCGTTTTGAGCCGATGGCCGAATCTGCACGAGACCTCGATAGGAATTTTGACTTTTTCCGGTTGAGATTCCCTTTGATAAAATTCGACTCTTCGTATTTTTACCTTTGTGAATCATTTTGGTTCCCGTGTCGGCCTGCATTTTTTCATTCGTTATTGCCACAGAATAGAATTCACCACTACTTCCGTCGCCCTCTAAAATACAGCTCGGATACTTCCATGTGATGGCCGAACCCGTCTCTACCTGAGTCCAAGAAATGTGAGAGTCTCTTCCCTCACAAAGACCACGCTTTGTGACGAAATTAAAAATTCCACCCTTTCCGTTTTCGTCTCCTGCATACCAATTCTGAACTGTTGTATATTTAATCTTTGCTCGATCGAGAGCCACAAGCTCTACGACAGCCGCATGAAGCTGATTCTCATCTCTCATGGGAGCTGTGCAGCCTTCCATATAAGAAACTTCACTATCTTCATCGGCAATAATCAGAGTTCTTTCGAATTGACCCGTATTGCCTGCATTGATTCTAAAATAGGTCGAAAGGTCTAAGGGGCATTTGACGCCTTTTGGAATATAAACAAAAGAACCATCACTAAAGACGGCAGAATTGAGTGTCGCAAAAAAATTGTCGGTGATCGGAACCACATAACCTAAATATTTTTTTACAAGTTCGGGATGCTCTCGTATGGCTTCTGAAATCGAACAAAAAATAATTCCCATTTCTTTTAGAGTTTCACGATGAGTGGTGACCACCGAAACACTATCAAAAACGGCATCCACAGCGACTCCAGACAAACGCTTTTGCTCATGAAGCGGAATTCCCAACTTTTCATAAGTTTCTAAAAGTTTTGGATCCACCTCATCTAGGCTTTTAAGTTCAGGCTTTTTCTTTGGAGCCGAATAATAAACGATCGATTGATAGTCGACCGGTTGATAATTCAGATAAGCCCAGCGAGGCTCTGACATCTTTAGCCAATGCCGATAAGCCTTCAATCGCCATTCCAACATCCACTTTGGCTCATTCTTTTTTTCTGAGATTTGCCGAACAACATCTTCCGAAAGCCCGGGCTCGAGTTGATCTGATTCAATATCCGTCACAAAGCCATAGGGCTCATAACTCTTTTTGAAATCATCAATTTGATTTTTTACCATAAACCTAAAACCTCCTTCGCCTCTTCAGAAGCCATCTCTCGAGGATTCCATTTGGGCTCAAACACCAATTTCACATCGGCGTCTTTCACATCAGGATGCTCTAACATTCGCGTCTTGACCTGCTCGACCATAAAGCCTGCCGCCGGGCAGGTTGGGCTCGTTAAAGTCATTTCAACTTTGAATTCGCCTTCGCCAAATTTATCGACGCTATAAATCAATCCAAGATCCACGAGACTCATTCGAAGCTCAGGGTCTTGAAGCGGTTGAAGCCAATCTAAAAAAACCTCTTTCATACATTGAGGCTTAAACTCAGAACTTTCTTCAGACTTTTGCATCTAAAGCCTCCTTTAATGTCGTCCACGGCAAAAGAGCACATTTGATTCTGACCGGAAAACGCCTCACTCCCGAGAGCGCGCTTAAATCTCCTTCAAGATTTTTTTCGCCCCCCTGCATGAAATCTCTCATCTCGGCGATTTTTTCGAGAGCCTCTTCACATCTTAAGCCTTCAATCTCTTCAGTCATCATGCTGGCCGAGGCTAAACAAATCGAACAACCTTCACCCTTAAAGCGCGGAACAATTTTTTCGTTTTCAAGATTGAGCTGAACACAAACTCGATCTCCGCACATCGGGTTAAACCCCTCAGCTTTCATTTGAGGAGCTTCAAGCTCACCGAAATTTCTTGGACTTCGATGATGATCGAGAAGAATATCCTGATAAAGCGCCTCTAGAGAACTCATCGGCTTTGCACCTTATCTTTCGGATTAAAAAATTTAATGGCATCCACAATGGCATCTTTTAAAGTTTGGAGCTCAGACAGCTCATTATAAAAGGCAGCACTCGCTCGTGTGCTCGAATTCCACGAAAAATGTTGATGCAAAGGATGCGCGCAGTGACTTCCCGCGCGAACGGCAATTCCTCTAGCGTCTAAGAAACTTCCCAAGTCATGGGGGTGGATTCCCTCAATTTGAAAACTAAAAATAGGAACTCGATGATCGGCTGAGCTAGGGCCAAAAATCTTTAGAGCATTGATCGAATGCAGAAGCTCGAGACCTTTTTCTGTCAGGTTTTGCTCATGCTGCATGAGTTCGCTTGCGTCCAGAGATTCCAAAAATTCAAGAGCCTCTCCCATCGCAATCACATCAGCGATATTTGGAGTGCCCGCCTCTAAACGCCATGGCAACTGATTCCATGTCGAGTGAGAATCATAAACTTCTTGAATCATGTCTCCCCCAAAAACCGAGGGCTCAAGCTTTTCAAGCATCTCTTGCTTGCCCCAGAGAACTCCCACTCCGGTCGGGCCACCTAATTTGTGAGCAGAAAAAGCAAGAAAATCAAAATCAGGTAAGCCTGACACCTGAAGCTTTTGAAAGTGGGTCAAACTTTGAGCGACATCAAGCACCACCATCGCGCCTGATTTTTTTGAGAGAGAGGCCAGCTCCTCGACGGGATTCACCACGCCTAAGACATTGCTAACACCAACGAAGCTGACAATCTTTGGCTTCTTTGAGAGCTTGGATTCAAAATCTTTTAGATCAATTCGAAAATCAGAATTCAATTCGGCGATCAACAAATGCGCTCCCCGCCGAAGTGCGAGCTGCTGCCAGGGCACAAAATTCGCATGATGCTCCATACGAGTGACTAAAATATAGTCTCCTGCACTCACTTCAGTTTCTAAACCTCTTGCAATGAGATTGATCGAATCTGTCGTGCCTTTGGTAAAAATCACTTCGCTGTCTTTGCCAAAGCCCAAAAATTTAACAACCTGATGGCGAACAGATTCATAGAGGTCTGTCGCTTCTTGCCCGAGTCGATGAACGCTTCGATGAACATTCGCATTTTGTTGAGAATAAAATTTATTCAGACAAGAAATTACTCGGCTTGGCTTTTGAAAGGTCGCGGCATTGTCTAAATAAACAAGAGGCTCTCCATTCATCTTTGTTGAAAGAATGGGAAACTGGGCTCTGATGTCAGCCAAGCTTTTGAGTTCTTTGATTGCCGAGCTCGGGCTTTTCATGACGAATAAAACTCTCTCTCAAGAAAATCTTTCCAAGCTTGCATCTCAAGATTCTCCCAAGAACTTCTCAAAAATCCGGAGATCATTAAATTTTTAGCCTCTTCTTTTTCGATTCCACGGCTCTCTAAATAATAGAGCTGCTCTAAATCTAAATTACTGATCGAGGCTCCATGACTGACTTTGACATCATCTGTTTCAATGATGAGCTTTGGCATATTTTCTGAAGAGGCTCGATCAGAAAGCACCAGACTTCTTGATTTATGAAGCGCATCTGATTGATTCATTTTTGGTAGAATTCGAATCAAGCCATTGAAAACTGATTTTGCTTTGTCATCCAAAACAGCCCATTGCTCCATGGAGCTCGTGGAGTGCTTTGAGGAGTGAAGATTTTCAATCCAGAAATCAGAGTGTTGCTGACCGGCGATGGCCAAACTTCGCCTTCCTTGAAAACAAGAGCCCTCACCTTGATTATCAATATGAACTCGAATCTGCCCTACTCCACTCGATTTTGTCGCCCAGTGAGCTGAAACTCTGGCGCCCTCACCCAATGAAAAATCTTGTCGAAGAAAATATTGGCTATCGTCAGATAAAGATTGAAAGTCACAGAAATTAAGTTTTGCCGCTTTGTCTAAAACAAAAGTTTGCAAATGAAAGAGATTCACTTTTTCATTCGAATAGGCCCCTGCAAAAAGATTCAGTTCTGAGTCTTCTTCAAGATGAATTCGCGTTCTTAAGCGATGCGTGGAGTCTTCACCCACTAAATTTAAAAACAAATGAAAGGGCATGCTGACTTTTGAGCCCTTAGGAATTCGCAGACTAAATCCAGAGAAACTGTGATTGATAGCGGCCCAAGCAAAGTAATCTCGTTCGAAAACTTTAGAGGGATAAATTAAATCATAGAGCTCTTCAGCAGAGACTGCCTTGGCAACCGCTTCTGACCAAGCTTCAAGCTTCAACACAGTCTCTGAAGGATCAACTTTGATTTCACCTCCAGAGTAGATGCAAGAGAGTGCTTGTTCTTGAGGCAGATATTCACTCGCTTGATTTTCAGAGAACTGCCCCTCTTTTGAACTTGAAGCCTCCACCTTCACTCCTCGAATAGGAGTAAACTTGAAATTCTCATCCTTGAGGCTCGGTCGTCCAATCGCCTCCATCTTTTCATTCGCGATTTTGAAAAGCTCATTCATAGAGATTGCCGCTCGCATGGGTTTTGAAGCGGTTGCCATTAAGCCGCCTCCTTTTCAATCCACTCGTAGCCTCGCTCTTCGAGCTCTTTGGCCAAAGTCTTGTCGCCACTTTTTGCAATGCGACCGTTTAGCATCACATGAACACGATCTGGCTGAATATAATCAAGAAGGCGCTGATAATGCGTGATGAGCAAAATGCTTCGATTTTCACTTCGAATATTCTCAATTCTATTTGCAATCAAACGAAGCGCATCGATGTCGAGACCAGAATCTGTCTCATCTAAAATGGCGAGCTCGGGCTGTAGCAATCTCAGCTGGAGAGTTTCTAGTTTCTTTTTTTCTCCACCAGAAAAACCTTCATTGATGGATCGAGTCATAAAACTGTCGGGCACATCTAAGGCTTTCGCCTCATCTTGAATCAATTGTCGAAGCTCTTTGGCGCTCAACTCTTGGCCTCTCACGGCTCGCACCGCTGTTCTTAGAAAATGCGCCAAGCTTACCCCAGGAATCGCCACTGGATATTGAAAGCTTAAAAAGATTCTTAGTTTTGCCCTCTCTTCAGGAGAAAGATCATTGATCACTTGCCCTTTGAAGAGAATTTCTCCCGATTCAATCTGATATCGAGGATGCCCCATCAAGACGTTGGCAAGGCTTGTTTTTCCCGAGCCGTTTCTTCCCATCAGGGCATGAACTTCACCTCTTGGAATCTGGAGAGAAAAGTCTTTTAAAATATGTTTTCCCTCAACGCTTACATTTAAATTTTTTGTTTCAAGAAGAATGTTTGTCATGATTGGGCCTCGCTAAAAATATTTTGAGAAGTCGACTGATGATTCAATTTTATGTGCTTGCTTGATTGATCTGGCAATGCGCGAAGAAGTGAAGCTTCGACAAGTGTCTTCACGTTGCTCTCGTTTTTCAAAAGATCGCTTAAATTTAAATCTGCCAAAACCTTATCGAAATAAAATGTGATGAGAGACCAAAGCGGTCGAACTGAACATTGATCCAGATGAACGCAAACTTCTTTTTGACCGCTAAACTTCTCACAAAGTTCTGATTTCGGCTGAAGCGCTGAGAGCACCGTCTTCAAAGAGAGCTCTTGGGGAGCCTGGCAGAGAGAAAAGCCCCCTTGAGTTCCACGAGCGGCATTCACTAAGCCAGCCTTTCGAAACAGATGCATGAATTTGCTGACATACTCGACAGAGATTCCCTCCATCTCAGCAATCTTTGACGCCGCCACTGGCCCCTGACCGAAAAGTCTTGCCAGTTGAACCGCGCAACGAAGACCGTATTCTTCGTGAGAAGTGATATTCACTGGTTGATCTCCTAAACACTTTGAATTAACACACTTAAGTACGAATTCATTTTTACATGAAGTGATTTTGGCATTCAATACTATTTTGTAAGATTTTAACCCATTGATTTCACAGTTTTTTTTTGAATAGCAGCCTCCGACTGCCTGTTTCTTTGGTTTGGTTCAATTTGAGAAAAGACGGCTTAATCTTTGGAATCATGAAATCTATCGGACTTAAAATTTTAATCGCTGTTTTTATTCAAGCCATTATTCTTAGCTCATCACCACTTCAGGGCAGCCCCCTCACCACTCTCGAGCGCATTCGAAGCCAGCACTCCAGCCTTGAGAGCTTTTTGCTCAGTCAAACAAGTCTGTTTCAATATTTTTTGCAACTCTCCTACTACTGGAATTTTGAAGAAGCTCAGTTTGATAAAACTCATGATCTTTCTGTTCAAACACTTTTGTATCTGCTCGATCCACCAAGTCATTTAGAGCTTGATTCATATACTCATGAGCTCATTCTGAAAAAACTTTGGAGCAATGAAAAGAAAGATTTTTTTCCAACAAAAGTTATCTCTATCGACAGAGACCCAAACCTAAGACTCATCAAGAGCCCTTCGAGCTTTCATTCGATCTGGCCAGCCATTTATTTCGAGCTACCTGAGTCGAGCTGGCTTCATTTTGTTCTCTCTGGAATCGATTCTAACACCACAGATTATTTTTTAGAAGAAAATCAAAAGTTTCGAGGTATTTTGAGAATTCATCAAATGCCGCCGATAAGAATTTCAAACTCCGGAATTTTTATAGAGTTTTTTGGAGATTTCAATGGAGTTCAGAGGAGCACTGAAAGTGAAAAGAAAATCGCGCTACTTGTTCTTGAAGAAGTAAGAGAGCTTCTGTCACTTCATGACATTTTCATCACAGGCACCAAAGGTTTAAAAGAAGTAAAACTTCAAGAGGACTTGTTCGAAACAAAACTATTTAAAAATTTATTTGTCTTAAAAGATTTTTATGATGGTCGTGACTGGATTCGTCAGGCCATAAAACAATTCGTCGTGGAGCCGATGGACTCTCTTGTCGTTAACGGCGAAAAGCGAAACCTCTTTTCAAGCTTAGACTTTAACAATACCGGCGACATCAGCTGGGTTTTTAAGCTCTCAAGTAAGAATTCTTTAAAGAAAGAAACGAATCAAAGCATCCGCTCAGAAAACTCATGCCTTTCTCAGCTTTTAAATCTCTAAAACCTTGAGTGTCCGAAAAATTTATGCTGAGGCCGACTTTAAATCAGAATGACTGACTTCGAGTTCTAAACCCGTTTTCGTTTTGACCACTTTTACTTTTGCTCGATCTTGAATGTCATTCTTGAGCAAAGCCTTTGCGACTTTTGTTTCAAGCTCTCGTTGTAAAAATCGCTTGAGAGGTCGAGCCCCATACACCGGATCAAAACCCACCTCCGCAATATATTCCTTCGCAGGCTTGGTAAGCTCCAGCTCAATTTGTCGCTCGGCAAGTCGCTTCTTCAAGCCCTCTGCCAAAAGATCAACAATGCGAATAATCTCATCGCGAGTGAGCGGCTTAAACAAAACTATCTCATCCACACGATTTAAAAATTCAGGTCGAAAATGAGAGCGAAGTTCCGACATCACCTTGTCGCGAGCCGCTTCTTTGATTTCACCCTGATCGGTTAAGCCATCTAAAAGATAAGCCGAACCAATGTTTGAGGTCATAATGATCACCGTGTTTTTGAAATCTACTGTTCGCCCCTGCGAATCTGTTGCACGACCATCATCGAGAATCTGAAGCAAGATATTAAAAACATCAGCATGAGCTTTTTCGATCTCATCAAAGAGAATCACAGAATAAGGA
Organism: Bdellovibrionota bacterium; assembly: GCA_049436045.1. Classification (GTDB taxonomy): domain Bacteria; phylum Bdellovibrionota; class UBA2394; order UBA2394; family UBA2394; genus JBMTHG01. Next base: position 11,090 of record JBMTHG010000005.1, on the reverse strand, counting down.
TGCCGCCTCACCGCTTCGGTCAGCTGCCCACCTTCTTCATAACCCACATATCCCGGAGGCGCGCCGATCAATCGAGAAACCGAGTGCTTCTCCATATATTCACTCATATCGATTCGAATCACATTCTCTTCAGAATCAAAGAGGCTCTCGGCCAATGTCTTTGCCAGCTCTGTTTTTCCTACGCCGGTTGGCCCAAGAAAAATAAAGGAACCAATCGGTCGCCTTGGGTCTTTGATTCCCGCACGCGCTCTTAAAACTGCATCGGAAACGAGCTGCACTGCCTCTTCTTGACCAATCACCCGCTCGTGTAAAATTTCGGGAAGCTTCAGAAGCTTTTCTTTTTCACTTTCCATCAAACGAGTGACAGGAATTCCCGTCCATTTCGCGACGATTTCAGAAATCTCTTCATCGGTGACTTCTTCTCTGAGTAATCGCTTCTCTTTCGAATCTCCTTCGACTTTCATTTCTTCAGCTTTTAACTGATTTTCTAAATCCGGTAGGCGCCCATGCTTAAGCTCTGCCGCTTTATTTAGATCATAATCTCTTTCGGCTCGCTCAATGGCTTGGCGTGTTTGCTCGATTTTCTCTCGAATCTCGACAACTTTTTGAATACTTTGCTTTTCTTTTTCCCATTGAGCCCGCATTTCTTTCGAGCGATCTTTTAACTCTGAGACTTCTTTCTTTAAAGCTTCCAACCGATCTTTGCTGGCCTGATCTTTTTCTTTTTTAAGCGCAGCCTCTTCGATTTCAAGTTGCATGATTCTTCGAGTGATCTCATCCAACTCTGAAGGCATGGAATCAATCTCCGTTCGAATCATCGCACAAGCCTCATCGACAAGATCAATGGCTTTATCTGGCAAGAAACGATCTGAAATATAACGATGAGATAAAGTCGCCGCGGCCACGAGGGCATTGTCTTGAATCTTCACTCCATGATGAACTTCAAACCTTTCTTTAAGACCTCGAAGAATTGAAATGCTGTCTTCAACATTAGGTTCTTCGACAAGAACCATTTGAAAACGCCTTTCGAGAGCCGGGTCTTTTTCAATGTATTTTCGATATTCATCGAGAGTTGTGGCACCGATACAATGAAGCTCCCCACGAGCGAGCATGGGCTTTAACATATTGCCCGCATCCATCGAGCCTTCGGCCTTACCCGCTCCTACAATCGTGTGAAGCTCATCAATAAAAAGAATGATTCTACCTTCTGCCGACTTCACTTCTTTGAGCACAGCTTTTAAGCGTTCTTCAAACTCACCTCGAAATTTTGCACCCGCCACTAAAGCGCCTAAATCGAGAGAGAAAACACTTTTATTTTTTAAACCCTCGGGCACATCGCCGCGCACAATACGCTGGGCAAGACCTTCGACAATCGCCGTTTTTCCTACACCCGGCTCACCGATCAAAACGGGATTATTTTTTGTCTTTCTTGATAAAATACGAATGACTCTTCGAATCTCAGCATCTCGCCCGACGACAGGGTCGAGCTTATTTTTTTTGGCTTCTTCGACTAAATCGCGCCCGTATTTGGTTAAAACTTCATAGGTTGCTTCTGGATTATCAGTTTCCACTCGCTGCGCTCCTCTTATCTGCGAAAGAGATTTTAAAACTTGATCTCTTGTGATTTTAAACTCCGAAAAAATCGAAGCCAAAACTTTTGAACTTTTTTGCTTATCGATCAAAGCCAAAAATAAATGCTCTACAGAAATAAAGTCATCATGAAAGAATTTAGCTTCTTTTTCGGATTGATCGAGAACGTCGGCCAAGGCTCTTGAAACATAAACTTTTGAAGAGTCAAAGCCTGAGCCCGAAACCCGAGCTCGCTTTTGAAGTTGCTCATCAAGATTTTGTTTAAGCGCCGAGATTGAAACTCCCAGAGAAGCCAAGAGCTTCGGAATCAAACCATCTTCTTGATCGACCAAGGCCAATAGCAAATGCTCGACGTCGGCCTCTTGATGTCCGTAACTTGTGGCAGCAATCTGCGCCTCTTGCAGAGCTTCTTGAGATTTTTGCGTTAATTTTTCAGGTTTTAGGGCCATGCGCTTCCTCTTTAAATTATAGTCTTAAAATGGGGTCTATTTGACCAAAGTCAAGGCCTTAAAATCATTGAGAAATTTGTGACTAAAACCGAAAGTAGCTTCCCTTTAGAACTCCTCGCCAAGCCAGAAGAGCCGCGACAATCAAGAAGCCGAATGAAACCACAAAACAGCTTTGAATACTGAGGTCACTCTGACCAAGAAAACTCCAACGTATGCCGTTAATAAAATAAACGAGAGGGTTAAACATCGCCACTTTCTGCCAGAAGGCCGGCAAGACATCTAACGAATAAAAAACCCCTCCTAAATAAATCAAAGGCAAAACAACAAATTGGGTGATGACATTCATTTGATCAAAACTATTTGCCCAAAAGCCTGCCCAAATTCCAACAAAAGCAAAAAATAAAGCTCCAACGCTCACAAAATAAATTAAGCCAAAAACATTTTGAATCTCTAGAAATGGCATAGAGCTTATCCAAAGCAAAAACTGCCCCACACCAAACACGGCCAAGGCACAGAGACAAGCTCTCGTCCAACCCGCGAGCGCATAGGCTATTGTGATAGTGATGGGCCGAAGAGGAAGCACACGAAGGTCTTGAAGATCTCCGTGAAACTTACTGATGATGATCGAACTTGCTGAATTTTGAAGTGCATTGTTCAGTGCCGACATGGCCAAAAGCCCCGGAATCAAAAAGCGAAGATAAGAATCAGACTGAAGAAAAGAACCCAAGCTGACTCCAAATACAATCATATAAAGTGCTGAGCTAATCACGGGGCTTAAAACTGTTTGTGTGGCCACTCGCAAATAACGCAAAATCTCTTTCCATAATAAGGTCAGAAAAGATTTCAAGGTCCAACTCATACTTGCGCCTCCGAAGATCGAATGATTTTCAAAAAGGCTTCTTCCAATGCGCCCTCTTCGACTTGCACATCCGTGATTTTTTCTAAAGGAAGCTTCATGTCTCGAAGCACTTCACCCACAGACACCTTGCCGGGAATTTTAATTTCAATCCAATCTCCCGCAAAACTTGCTGGATATCGACAGGGCGATAAATCAATCTCATTTTGAGATAGATTCACTTTGAGTTTTAAGATTTTTTGAGTCTTTTCAAACAATAGATCTCTCGTATTATCGAGCGCTAAAAGCTTTCCATGATCCATAATCGCAATGCGGCCGCAGAGTCGCTCGGCCTCTTCGAGATAATGCGTTGTTAAAAGAATCGTCATTCCCTCTCGGTTTAGCTCACGCATAAAATCCCAGAGAATCGCTCGAAGCTCAATGTCGACGCCAGCCGAGGGTTCATCGAGAAGCAAAAGTTTTGGGGAGTGCACCAGCGCTTTTGCGATCGAAAGTCGTCGCTTCATTCCGCCACTTAACTGAGAAACTTTTTTCTTTCGGCAATCATTGAGCTGCAAGCGATCTAAGAGATAATCAATGCGTTTTGAGTTTTTCCAAATTCCATAATAGCCAGACATGAAATGCAAAACCTCTTCCACGCCAAAAAATCCATGGTGCACGGTTTCTTGAGGAACAACGCCAATCAATCTCTTCGCTTCAATCGAAGCCGCTGGATAGCCAAAAACCTGAATCGATCCGAATTTGACATCTAAAAGTCCCGTGATGGATGAAATCACAGAGGTCTTTCCTGCACCATTCGGGCCGAGAAGCCCAAAAAACTCTCCTTCTTGAATACTCAGGTTTAAGTTTTTTACCGCTTCAAATGATTTTCCATAAACCACTTTTAAGTTTTGAATTTCGACGGCTTGATTCATTTCATCTCACTTTCAAGATGTTTAAGATAAATAGAGCATAAATCTTGTTGAGTGAGCTCTTTATAAGTCAAAAGCCCCGTGGGTGACGTGATATTGATCTCATTCACACGTGCTCCAATCAGATCAGCACCCGCAAAATCAATTTTTAATTCCGAAAGAAAGTGTTCTAATTTTTTTGTCAGCTTCATCTCATCTTCATTCATGGGTCTTAAGAGAGCTTGGCCACCTTGCGCGATATTCGAGATGTGCTGACCACTTTGAGGCAGTCGCACAAAATCTCCGACATGACGGCCCCCCATGAAAAATACTCGACGATCTCCTAGAGTTTTGACCTCTTCTTGAAAGGCCTGAAAAATCATTTCTTCTTGGCTGCGCAAAAGCGCATCTAAATTTTCTAAAAGTTTTTCTTTCTCAAAAAGCTGAACATCTCTTCCGCCATGGCCCAGCCAAGGCTTCACAATCACAGAATTTTCTTTCAGGTTTTCTACAAAAGACCGAACTTCATCTGATGATTTTGAAATGCAACTAGGAATGAAGTCATCACGATCGAGAGCTCCACTGGCCGCCGCCTCAAATGGAAGCATTTTTTCATGATACCGAAGAAGCTGGCTCGGTCGATTTGAAAAGCGAACTTTTGTTTCGAAGGGAGCTAAAAACCAGCACAACCTTAGATAAGAATCATCAAAGGGCGGATCTTTTCGAATGAAAACAAGATCGAAATCTGTGATGCGCTGAATAACAGCTTCTTTTAGCACTGGCAGAGATTTTTGGTCTCCCGATTTTAAAACTAGATGAGCCTTTAAGGCCGCAGAATCTAAATTCCAAAACACATCATCGGCCCATCCTAAGAAACACTGCTTACCATGCTCAAAGGCCTCACGCATTAAGGCTAAACTTGTATCGGTCTGAGCTTTTAGTTTAGAAATGGGGTCGACTAAAAACAGAATTTTCATGAGCCCTCTTTCTTCAATCTATCTTTCTCAGATTCCTTTTGCTCTGAAAGCTCTAACTCTCCTGAAGAAAGTCTTAGCTGCAAAAGCTTTTGAATCGCAAACAAGCATCGCATCTCGTTTCGAGCACGTCGCTCTAAGCCTTTTAAAGCTCTGTCATAAAAAGTTCGAGCGGCAGAAAAAATTTCATCAGACTTCAAGCCAGTTTTAGAGGCCTCATCTTGAAGTTGCTTAATTTTTTCTGCACCCCAAGTCTTTGCCTGCTCAATCGCAAAGCTTCGATTCTCTTCGTCATAGAGAATTCCCACAATCAGAGCGAAGGCCGCCCCTCGAAACTCAGGAGTTTGTTGATCGAGAGCACGAAACTCCACGCAACAAGGCTTCAGACGAACATCAAAAAATAATTGTCGCATCGCCGATAGAGCATTTCGTTTTTGAAGCTCTAAAGAAAGATCCTTAAGACAGCGCCCATCGGCTGCTTGATAATCTGAATTTTCGTCTTGAAAGAACATCAGAGGTGTAGACTCGACTAGGTTTACATAATTCTGGATATTGAAATCATCAGAGAGAAACTCATTCGGAAAGCCACTTCTTAGGGGATCAGTATCTTTCCAAATCTGCTGTCGCACCGACAAAAAGCCGCTCAACTTGCCTTGGTAATAAGGTGAATGTGCAAAGAGCCCTCCCACCACAGGAAACAAAGCGCAGCTCGCTTGAAGCATGTCGATGGCTTCTTTTTTCGAAAAAAAATCCAAATTGAGATGAGAGCCCGTTGTCAGGCGCATCATGTCTCGACCTCGCCTGCCGACTTTTGGAAAATAATCCGTCATGATCTGATAACGCTTCGAGGGAATGAGCTCCACCTCTTCGGCTTTCTTCTTTGGGTTAACGGCCCACCACAACCAAGTCCAATTTTTTGCGACCTCTGTCGAAAGAAGCTCTGAGCCGATCTGGGCCTCGACCTCCATCAATTCGCTCAAGTTATCACATGGTCTCGGCGCGATCTCGACTTGAGCTCCCGGCTCCAAAGTGATGGCATCATCTCCACGCGAGAGTGCCAAAATTCGGCCGCCCTCTCCTCGGGCACTTGGGTTCCAGTTTTTCTTTGAAATCAGCTCCTGAAACAAGGGCTCAATGTGCTGGCTGTAGCTTAAGATCTGAGCCTTAGAATCGAGACCTAGTCGCTCGACTTCAGCTCCTAATTTTTGCCCTCGCTTTGGTGAAATGCCTGCAAACAAAGATTCGACGATTGAACTCATGCGTAGAGCTCATCTTTCCCACTTTTAAGCTTTGACGAAAGAGAAAAAAGCCCTAGTTTATGGGCGACTTATGATAGACGAGCTCAAAAATGCCCTAAACGAAGCCTTCAAAGACTCACTCGTTGAAGTGCGCGACCTCACCGGTGGGGGCGATCATTTTGAAGTGAGCATTGAGAGCGCCGCTTTTGAGGGCAAGTCGATGATTCAACAACATCAAATGGTTTATGCCGTGGTGGGCCACTGGATCAATGGGCCTGTTCACGCCTTAAAGATTAACACTCGAATCAGGAAGATATGATGAACCAAGAAAGCCTCAATCAAAGAATTCAAAAACAAATCGAAAACCATGACGTCATGCTCTACATGAAGGGCGATCGTCTGTTTCCTCAATGTGGCTTTTCAGCTCAGGTTGTCAAAATTTTGGACTATCTCGGCGTGAACTATGAAACCCATGATATTTTAACAGACCCTGAACTTCGATCGGGCATGAAGAACTTCTCCAACTGGCCTACTTTTCCTCAGCTTTTTGTGAAAACAGAACTCATTGGAGGCTGCGATATCGTGACGAGTCTTTTTGAGACGGGTGAGCTTCAAAAGCTGTTCCAAGAAAAAGCTATAAGCCTTAAGGCCCCCGCATGAAAAAAATACGAGTTTATTCAAAAGATTGGTGCCCATTTTGTGATCGCGCCAAAGCTCTTTTAAAACACAAAGGCCTCGATTTTGAAGAGATTAACCTCGAAGGCAAGGCTCAAGAAGCCGAAGCTCTTTTCGCCGAAACGGGCTTTCGAACAGTGCCACAAATCTTCATCGGCGAGTCCTGTGTTGGTGGATTTCAAGAGCTCGCCCAGTTGGAGCAGAGTGGCGAACTCGATCAGCTCTTAGCGAACTAATTCTGTGCATCGGTTTGGAGCGTTAAGCTTTCGACAGTCTTACGAAAATCTGAATTTTCAGTTAATTTTAAAGAAAGCATCCGCTATGAATATGGCTGCTTTTAACAAAGGAGTTTTTTAAACGAGAACTATGAGCTCGATGCCCACATCCGACGAAGAGGCGTACTCTTCGCAACTCGATTTTTTTAGTCATTTCAGCCCCGAATATATTGAGTCACTCTACTCGCAGTTTAAAGAAGACCCCCGCTCAGTTTCTTCAGATTTTGCTCTGATCTTTGAAATTTTAAGTCTAGCCGAAGCCCGAGCCCCTCAATCCGATAGTGCTGCGGTGGCAGATGAGTTTCGAGTGCTTTCTCTGATCGAGGGCTATCGAATGCGCGGACATTTATTGGCGCAAATTGATCCTCTTGGGCTTTGGAAGCCTCCGTTAGAGCCACATTTAGATCGAAAGGATTTCAAGCTCGATCAAGTCGATTCTCAAAGAAAGTTTGAAGCGGCTAGAGAACTAGGATTGCCGCCCTCTCATCTGGCTCAAATTTTAGAGCATTTGCGTGAGACTTATTGCCGATTTATCGGTGTGGAGTTTCATTTCATTCGAGATGAAAACTTAAGACGCTGGCTTTTAAAGAGAGTCGAAGAAAATAAAAATCAATCTCGATTTGACTCTGAAGAAAAACTGCGAATTTTAAAGCATCTCTATCGAGCGAGTATTTTTGAGAGTTTTCTTCAGAGCAATTACACCGGTCAAAAACGATTTTCACTGGAAGGTGCCGAGAGTTTGATTCCGGCGCTCAAGCAAGCGATCAATGTTTGCGCTGAAAATGGAGCAAAAGAAATTGTTTTTGGTATGGCGCATCGAGGCCGACTGAATGTTTTGGCCAATATCATGGAAAAGCCCTACCAAGAAATTTTCAAAGAGTTTGAGGGAGCGGAACTTCCTGAAATGGCAGAGGCCATGGGCGATGTTAAATATCATCAAGGCTTTAGCACCGATGTTGAAACCTCTTTTGGCCAACAAGTTCATCTTTCTTTAACGCCAAATCCAAGCCACCTTGAATGGGTCAATCCCGTAGTGGAAGGTGTGGTGCGAGCGAAACAAGAAACGAAATATGAAAACGACAAAAATGCTGTCGTGCCTATTTTGATTCATGGAGATGCCGCCGTGATTGGCCAAGGAGTGGTGGCTGAAACACTAAATCTCGCACACCTTAAAGGCTATGCGGTGGGCGGAACAGTTCATATTGTGATCAACAATCAAATCGGTTTCACCACTTTGCCAGAAGACTCTCGCTCTTCGACCTATTGCACTGATTTTGGGAAAGCTTTTAACTGCCCCATCATTCATGTGAACGGCGATCAAGTTGAAGATGTGGTGCATGCGATTACGCTCGCTTGTGAACTTCGAATGAAATTTAACCGAGACGTCTTTGTCGATATTCTCTGCTATCGAAAATATGGGCATAATGAGGGCGATGAACCGCGATTTACTCAACCCTTGATGTATCGAGTGATTGAAGAGCATCCCTCACCTCTTGAGATTTATTCTCAGCGCCTCACTGACGACAAAAAAGTCGATCAAGAACAAGTCGATCAATTCACCAAAGGTTTTAAAGCCGAGCTTGAAGCAAAGCGGGCCGAAATCAAAGACAGCCCAAGAATTTTAAAAGCCGATATGTTTCGAGGGCTCTGGCAAGGTTTTGAGCTTTCGAGTGAAGAAAAAATGATTTCAGTGGTTCCAACAGGAATTCGCCCTGAAGATTTTGATCAAGTGATCGAGTGTATTCACAAAATTCCTGAGGATTACAAACCTCTGCCGAAGTTTAAGAAAATGCTAGAAGCTCGATTTGAGAAAATTAAAAAAGATGATCAAATCGACTGGGCCGTTGGCGAGCAGCTCGCTTTTGGTTCACTTCTTCTTGAAGGCACACCCGTTCGCTTGAGTGGGCAAGATGCGATTCGAGGAACTTTCAGTCAGCGACATCTCGCGATGAGAGATCACAGCACGGGAGAGCGACATTATTTCTTAAATGATCTTGCTGATAAAAAGGCAGAGTTAAGTTGTTTTGACAGCCCTCTTTCTGAGGCGGCCGTTTTAGGCTTTGATTATGGCTATAGCATCGCTCAACCTAAAGCTCTGGTTCTTTGGGAAGCTCAATTTGGAGATTTTGCGAACTCCGCTCAAGTGATTATTGATCAGTTTATCGCGAGTGCCGAATCAAAATGGTATCGCATGAGCGGACTTGGTCTTTTGCTTCCTCATGGCTATGAAGGCCAAGGCCCTGAACATTCGAGTGCTCGACTGGAGAGGTTTTTGCAGCTTTGTGCTCAAAACAATATGCAGGTGTGCTACCCCACCACTCCGGCACAATATGCTCATCTTTTGCGACGCCAGATTCACCGAAATTTTAGAAAGCCTCTGGTCGTCATGACTCCGAAAAGCCCTATTCGAATGCCCGAAGTGGTGTCGAAAAAAGAAGACTTTTTATCGGCCGGCTTTCAAGCTCTGCTCACGGAAGTTCCAAAATCTAACGATCTAAAGCGGATTATTTTTTGCAGCGGAAAAGTTTATTGGGATCTAAAAAAGGAACAAAAGCTTCAAAAAAGAGAAAATGAAGTCGGGCTCGTTCGAGTGGAGCAACTCTACCCCTTAGATAAAAAGCAGATTCTCTCGCTGATTGAAGGACTGCCCAAGAACACTGACTTGGTTTGGACTCAAGAAGAGCCTAAAAATATGGGCGCATGGACTTTTATTCTCGAGAAATTTAACGAAATGGGAATTCAAATTCGCTATGTGGGTCGAGTGGCTGCGGCCAGCCCCGCCACCGGATCTTCGTTAAAACATGAAAGAGAACAGAGACAATTGATTCAAGAAAGTTTAAGCTTCAAATAATGGCAAACGAAATTGAAGTATTAGTTCCTTCTGTGGGTGAATCGGTTTCTGAGGGATCGATCGGACGTTGGTTTAGAAAAGACGGCGACATTGTCAAAAAAGACGAGCCTTTGTTTGAGCTCGACAGTGACAAGGCTTCGATGGAAGTTCCCGCCAATGAATCTGGAAAGTTAAAAATTCTCGTCGCTGAAGGCGAAGTTGTGAAAGTGGGCTCGGCCGTTGCGCGAATTGACACGAGTGCCGCGGGATCACAAGCCGCTCAAAAAGCGAGCTCAAAAACTACTTCATCAAAAGCGACTTCAAAAGAGAGCCCGAAAGAGGCCTCAGGAAAAACGCCAAGCCCAGTGGCAAGCGAAAAAGCCTCTGCTTCTGTCGACGCAGCAAAACCAAAGGCTGTCGATGAAGCAAAAATTCGACAGTTTACGCCGAGCCAACGAAAAGCCATTCGACATGGCAAACTTGAGCCAGCGGCGGCCAAGCCAAGTCTTGGAACTGGAAGCAGTGCTGAGCTTCGAAAGCCGATGTCAGCTCTTCGAAAAACAATTGCGCAAAGATTGCTACATTCTCAACACTCTACCGCGACGCTTACGACTTTTAACGAAGTCGATATGAGCCGCTTAATGAGTGTAAGAAAAAATGTTCAAGAGAAGTTTCAAAAAGATTTTGGAACCAAACTTGGCTTTATGTCATTTTTTTCAAAGGCATGTATTGAGGCTTTAAAAAATTATCCTTTAGTCAATGCTCATATTGACGGCGATGAAATTGTAGAAGCCACGGGCGTTCATCTTGGCGTGGCTGTGAGCACGGAGCGAGGCCTTGTCGTTCCGGTCATGAGAAATGCTGAACGATTAAGCTATGCTGAAATTGAACTTCAGATCGCTGCTTTGGCTGAAAAAGCACGAGCTGGAAAACTCAGCATTCCCGATATGCAAGGTGGAAGCTTCACCATTACTAATGGTGGAATTTTCGGCTCGCTTTTATCAACTCCAATTCTTAACCCTCCGCAAAGTGGAATTCTTGGCATGCACAAAGTAGAGCATCGACCGATGGCCATTCAGCGAGAAGATGGTGGCTTCGACGTGCAAGTGCGGCCGATGATGTATGTGGCCCTCAGCTACGATCATCGTCTTATTGACGGTGCCACATCAGTGGGATTTTTGGTGAAGGTGAAAGAATATCTAGAAAGCGTCACCGAAGACCTGATTTTTGCCTAAGGCACTCTTAGAAATCTAAGCGATAGATGGAAAGCTATCTGATTAGAAGGGTCGCTTCATTGTGATGACTTCGCCAAA
>JBMTHG010000004.1:0-38274 GCA_049436045.1 Bdellovibrionota bacterium | reverse complement strand
TGATCCACATTGTTGCTCGCCGCTACCGAAATGATGGAGTCGATCTTCTCTCCGTAATTGGCTGGATAGAAAGGAAAGAAGCGCGTGCTTAGACCGCTATTTCCAGCAGCAATCACCGATAAAATTCCATTTTCATCAGCCTCTCGAAAGGCTTGCATTAGAAAATCATCGGCATCACCGTTTCTCGAATCACGGCCCTCTCCTCCCCAAGAACAGTTCATGATAAATTTTTTCTCAGGAAATCGTCTCTTCATATCAATCACATAATAAATCGCCTGCTGCGCGCCCCAGTCCGAGCCGCCGCCCGTCGCCCCGAGAAAGCGAACGCCCATCATCTTGACTCGGCTATTCATTCCGACAATTCCTTTGAAGTTGTTTTGAAGAGCACCGATTACGCCGGCGATGTGAGTGCCATGGCCATGATCATCCATCGGATCTCCATTTCGCCCCACAAAATTATAGCCAAATACATCGTCAATAAAGCCAGACTTCTGATTGCCATTGTTATCCTCATTCACGCCGTTTCCAGGAATTTCAGCGGGGTTCACCCACATGTTTCCTGAAACATAACGTCTTTGCCCGTCGATGACTTCGGTAACACTAATATCTTCGTGCCAATAATCAATTCCCGTATCGACGATAGCAACGACAACGTCTTCAGAATCAGACTCCACTTTCTCCCACTGAGCGTCGGCTTTTGATTTTCCAGCCAAAGCCCCGGGCACATCCTGACCTCGATTGCTCAAAGCCCACTGCCATTGAAAATCAGGGTCATTGAAAGCTTCAATCTCTATGAGATGATTAGGTGAAGCCGAAAGCACTCTCGAGTTTTCTTTGATTTTCTCAGAAATCAAACGAGGGTCTTCGCTTTCATCAATCTCGAAAAGATAAATTGGTCGAGAATTGATCTGATCAACGAGTCTTAAAACAACTCCCTGATCGACCGCCACTGAATGAACAAACTCATTCACATTTTCAGATTCGCTAAGTCTAACCTGAATTTGCTTCGAATAAATTTTTTCTCCCGGAATCAAATCCGATTTTTCTTGAAAATTAACAACGTCTTGGTCGGAGCGAAGCTCTGAACTCGGCATTTTTACATTTTCACACGCACCTAGCGCACTGACCGACAAAACTAGAATCAGCTTCAGATAATTTTTCATTTCCCCTCCCTTAAAAACTCTCAATAGTCGATCGAAGATCTTGCAACAAACTCAGACCACCCCACTTCGCCGCTGAAAGCTGTCGCTGACCGAAGCCCTTATAATCGCCGAGCTCCTCTTTGGCTGGTGCCGGAAAAAAACTCACTTCAGCACCAAGATACGTCCAATCGATTTTTTTGCTTGGCGTTTTTAGGCTTGGAAAAAAATCGACCAGAGGGTCTTTGCCAACTGAATCTTTGCTCTGCGCTTCATATGATCGAATATCAAGCTTCACATGCAATGAAACTCCCGCAAGACTCATGGGTGAATTCAACGGACCCGCCAATGTCATCGAAAAAACTTTTCCGGCATCTCCGAGACTTCGTATCACTTCTGATGAGAGCGATGATTCTCTCAACTCGGTTTGAAGTTGAGTCAGCCAAGAATTGATAGAAGGAACATAAACCTGAGATGGCGAAAGCTGCGCCAACGACATTTCTAAAACAGGAGCATTCTCAAAAAGAGGGGCTAAGGCTTCTTTGGCTTGAAAGTTAGCATCTTTCATTTCCATCAAAAGCCCTGTGCCGTCGAGAAGACCTTTCACTTTCAAATAAAGAAGAGGTCGCTGGTCTTGAGTGTAAATTCCTTTGGCAAAAGCCAACGACGAAAGACCCTCAGCCATCGTCTTGCCCGACAGATAGCCTTTCACATCTTCAAATGGCCGCTGAATGAGCCCCACTAAAAGAATGCTGTTTCCTGATGTCGTGCTAAGAATTTCGCCCGACTCCAGATTTTTCATAACCGATTGCGCAAAAGATGAACTTGAAAAGCCCAAACTAAAACACAATGTAAAACAAAGCCAAAGGCCGGTGAACTTCACCGACTGAAATGAATAATTTCCCCTCATGATATCCCCCTGTCAAAATCATGACGCTTAAGCAGGGGGAAACTCAAGTTAAATGTCGTAAGGTGTTAACTTTTCGCATCTTTATAAAATGAGATTCCAAAACTAGAAAGAATATCAAAAGCTTGCTATAGCCTGCCTCTGCCATGCGCTCTCATGTTTTAGACCTAAATCTCGATCTCGACACGCCGCTCGAAGCCGCGCTGCGTCAGCGCTTCAGAGATTTTTCTTCTTATCGAATATTAAGAAAGTCGATTGATGCGAGAAAATCAAAACCTGAGTTTGTTTATCGAGTTGAAGTCTTTGAAAAAGGAGTTGTTGCTCCTAGCAATGAAATTCAACTCGATAAAATTTCAGACGAAAAAAAAGTGGAACCCGTGATCATTGTAGGCACTGGCCCTGCCGGTCTTTTCGCAGCACTTCGATTGGCCGAGCGAGGTATTCCCTCTCTAATTTTTGAAAGAGGCTCGACCACAACAAAACGACTCGTAGGGATTTCTCAGTATTGGCGCTATGGCAAGCTTCATCCCGATAACAATGTCTGTTACGGCGAAGGCGGTGCGGGGCTTTATTCAGACGGAAAACTTATCACGCGAATTAAATCTGAGCATATTCCCTATGTCTTAGATCGCTTAGTTCAATTTGGAGCACCCGATGAGATTAAATATCTCGCCAATCCCCATGTGGGTTCTGACAAAATCAGAAAGTTGATTCCTCCTATGCGAGAGTTTCTGATTCAAAAAGGCTGTCGTTTTTTGTTTGATACCGAAGTGACTCAATTGATTGTGAATGAAAATCGCTGCGAAGGAGTCGTCACAAAAAATGGTGATCGCTACAACTCGCCCCATGTGATTCTAGCCACAGGGCACTCGGCAACGAAAATCTATTTAGAGCTCCACCAGCAAGGAGTGAAGCTTGAAGGAAAATCTTTTGCACTCGGCTTTCGAGTGGAGCATCCCCAAAAAGTGATTAACCGAATTCAATTTAAAGACTATGCAGAGCACCCAGCACTTGGAGCCGCTAACTACAAGCTGGCTCAGCACAACAGTGAAGACGATATTGGAGTTTATAGTTTTTGCATGTGCCCAGGAGGCTATGTGATTGCGAGTAGCACCGATGAAGACGGCATTGTCTCAAACGGAATGAGCAACTATGCCAGAAACTCCCCCTTTGCCAACAGCGCCATCGTGGTGAGCGTGGATTATGAGAAAAATTTTGGTTCTTCTGTTTTTGATGGCCTTGATTTCATCAGAAAAATTGAACAAGTAGCAAAAGAGAGAGTTTTAAGCTCAGGAGGAACAAAAGAACTCCCCGCTCAAAAGCTTGTTGATTTTCTTCGACGCAAAAAAAGTGATTCCGTAGATTCAGGTTCTTGCCCATCAAAAGCGATTTCGATTGAACTGAGTCAAATGATCCCGCAAGAAATGTTTGAACGCATTTGTGATTCTTTAGAATTTTTTCACTCGCGACGAATGAAAGGATTTATTCACAAAGACGCTCAAGTTTTTGGAGTCGAAACAAGAACCTCTGCGCCTATTAGAATTCCAAGAGACCCTGAAAGTTTCGAGTCAGTTTCTCATCACGGATTGTTTCCGACGGGCGAAGGCGCTGGCTATGCGGGCGGCATCACGAGTGCGGCTGTGGATGGCGTTCGAGTGGCTGAAGCGATTTATCGTCAATATGCCTGACCACTAAAAGCTTCAGGGCACCGCCATTCACAAAGACCTAAGCGGCTCTCGACTCTTTTTTCTCTCGACTTCTTTGTTCTTTTGAAATTTGTGAAAGGATTTTTAGAGCCTCTTGAGAAGAAGCCGACTTCTCCCCCACTAAAGCAGAGAACAAATCATCAGAAGAAATGACGCCATAGAGACTCTCGTCATCATCAATTAAAAGAAGGCGCTTTACACCGTGCTTTTTCATTTTCTCTACGGCAGTTAATATCGAATCAGATTTGTGCACGCTCACTGGGTCAGAGCTCATCAGCTCTGAAATTTTCGTGAGCTCTGAAAAGCGCCCTTCGGCAATGCCGCGAAGAACCATATCTCGATCTGTCACCACTCCTAGCGGCTCGTCTTTCACACGACCGGATTTCGTGATGATCAAAAAGCCAATATGATTTTCTCTCATCATCTCAGCCGCCTCCTTAAGAGTCTTTTCCTCATCTAGAACAATGAGATTTTGTTTTAATATAGCGATTTCTTTTAGTTCCATTTTTGAAAGCTCCTTTTTTAAATTTATTGACGAGTTATTGGATCTTAATTTTTTTTGATTGCGATAAAGCTGTAGAAGATTTGGGAAGCGTAATTTTAAGAATTCCATTTTCAAAATTCGCTTTTATTTTTGAATCATCAATTGGAACCGAAAACGGAATACTTTTAAAGAAAGAGCCATAGGATCGCTCGGTTCGCGTGTAAGAACCCTCTCTTTCGCTTTCTGAGGCTTCTTTTTCTCCTCTGATATTCAAAACATTGTCTAGAAATTGAAGATCGACTTTCTCTTTTGGAATGCCCGCAAGCTCAGCCGTCACGACATATTCTTTTTCTTTTTCTAAAATATCCAAGCTCGGACTGAATTCTTGATAAGAAAGTAATCGAGGCTTAGGCAGCTCAGTGAAAAGCTCCGGGCTTGAGAAAAAATCGCTCATCAATTGGTCCATTTGTCGACGCAAGCTCGAGAACCCAAAGCTCGGGTATCGAAACTCCTCTTGCTCTTCTTTTCGAATCGGTAAAATCGCCATAACAATATTCTCCTTCTTTTCTTGGGCTTGATTGATTTAAACATGTGTCTGAAGATTTCTGGGGCTTCATGAAGAAACGAATAGCCAGTTATAAGAAAAAAAGAAGCTTACCAAAGAAAGCTTTGGCTAAAAGAAAGCTCGTATTGCTTTAGCACAAATTGATTTTAAGGTTGTTTGCTGAGAATTCGACAACTTCTTCTGGATATTCTCGAGAAAAACTTGATGATCAAAAAAAGAATCCTCCCAATCGAGCGTTTGGAAACTTTGAGAATCAAAAGGATTAGTTGTCACCTCTGCATAACCTAAGGTCGAATTAATCTTTTCGAAGATTCTGTCGTCGAAATGATAGAAGTGCCAAGCACTCTGCCCCAAATGGGGAAATCGAATCCAAAAACCGCTTCCTAGAACCTTACTGGGAGCCTTCTTAAATTGAGCAAACCAAAGCCGATCATTGCGATCGAAATGCCTCTCATGCAAGCGCAAATAAAATCCATCATTTGAAAGATCAAGTTCAGCTCTGACTTTTGAGTCTTCTGGCAAAAAATCAATGATATAAGATTGCTTCTTGATCTCACCCTCGAATTGTCTAGCTCTTTCGAAATTCCATTGCTCAGTGATGGCTGTTAAGTCTTCAAGTGATATTCCTAAATGCAGCGCTAAATTTTTCTTCGCCTCCCAGCCTTCTTCTCTTGCTAAGCTTCCTAAAAAACCTATGATTTGCATTCTGACAAAATTCGACCGATAAATCGCTGAAAGATCTTTTTGTTTCGCTGCTTGAAGCTCCAAAGACTTCAAGCTTTGATAAAAAATGACAAAGGCTCGCTTTAAATCAACTGAAACTGCTCGATAGGATGCAAACTTAAAAACGAGCTTGTGAACCATGCTCAAATAAAGCCAGCGATCTAGAGAATTTGCCAGCCGCTCAAGTTCAATGACGGGATAAAAAGCGATTGCCGAATCTAAAACAAGCTTCTCAAATTGCTGTCTTGTTGAAGCAAAACGATCGGACCGAGAGCTTAAACTTTTTATTTTCTGAAAAACCCTCGCTCTTTTGAAAAGAATTTTTGGAAGCTCTTCAAAAGCGATGAAAGCCCCGAGCCCCACACCCAAGCCAGCAAAGGCGGTTAAAAGCCACTCTCCATTGCCTGAGTTGAGCTGAAGAATATTAGCGGCCGTCGCCCCTAACCCATAACCCCCAATCATATAGAGCAATAGCTTTGAAGAATTCGTCGAGGGCTCGTGAATGCCCAAGCTCAGCAAGCTATCTCGAAGCTCCTCGATTTCGACTAGGAGCTTGGCCTCTTGAGGGCCGGCAATCGGCGGCCAAGCCTTTAAGGGAAGTGCCCACAATGACATTACAAAACTAAGAATGAAAACTCTCACAACGAAACCCTGGCTGAATCGATATCAATTTGGCTCGCCGTTGGGCAAGTAGAAACTGCCCCACGCAGAGAGCTTTTACTGCCCCAGAAAGGCAGGTTATGAGGTGGGGGCGGCCCGCCTGACATCAAGCGGGCCGCATCCGAGTTTGGGTTTGGGCTAGATCAAGAAAATAAGCTCTTTAAAGGCTTTTGCACTTGATTTTAAGCGCTTAAGCACTTGTCTTTAAATCTGGCTTCTTTCCGAAAACTCGATCTAAAAGGCCGGCATTTTCGCCGATCTTTATTTTTCGGGCTTTAGCCACCTCGATCTTCGGAAGCACTAGAGTTAAAACTCCATTTTCGTGTTGAGCTTCAAATTTTCGCTCACCAAAAACTTTCAATTTGTTGCCATCAAGATCGATTAGTTCACTAATAGGTTCGATTTTTTCATTGTCAAATTTTGGGAAGAAATTTTTTAATGCTTGATGTTTTTCAATCTTAAAATTGAATCTAAATCCTGATTTATTGACGGCCTTTTGATATAATCAGGGCAAGTAAAAGGATTTTATGAACATCAAAGCATTTTTCGATCATGACACTTCCACGCTGACTTATGTTGTCTCTGATCCCGCGACAAAAGAAGCGGCCATCATTGATCCCGTGCTCGATTATGACCCGATGGCCTCTCGCGTGACGAAAGATTCTTTAAAAACAGTGATTCAATATGTGCAAGAATCCAATCTAAAACCTCTCTATGTTTTAGAGACGCACGCCCACGCCGATCACCTCTCGAGCTCACAATTTTTTAAAGATTATTTTTCAGGCATCAAGGTGATGATCAACGAGAGAATTTGTATTGTTCAAAAAACTTTTCGTGATGTTTTTAATCTCGAAAAAGACTTTCAGATTGATGGCAGTCAATTTGACGGCTTGCTAAAAATGGAAGAGACCTATTCGATTGGAAACTTGAAGTTCAAAGTTTTGCCCACACCAGGGCATACGCCCGCTTGTAGCTCTTATATTTTTGAATCCGGAAATCTTTTTTCAGGAGATGCGATTTTCATGCCTGATTCAGGAACAGGAAGATGCGACTTTCCAATGGGCAGTGCCTCTGATCTTTATGATTCGATCACGCAAAAAATTTATTCTCTGCCGAAAGAAACTCGAATTTTTGTGGGGCATGATTATCAGCCGAATGGAAGAGGTCTGGCTTATCAAACCAGTGTGGGCGAAGAAAAATCGTCAAACATCCAACTTAGAGATTCGACTTCGAGAGAAGAATTTATAAAGTTTAGAACTGAAAGAGATAAGACTCTTGATGCCCCTCGCCTGCTTTATCAAAGCGTTCAGTTTAATATTCGTGCAGGTCACTGGCCGCCCGAAGAATCAAATGGCAGTTCTTATCTGAAAATGCCACTCACGATGGGCTAATTTGTGTCTATTTCTTTGACCAGATTTCATTCGCGAAATGAAAAACGGCCATGCCGGCTAACATCGCGATCACAAAAATCATCGCACTGGTGTTGAGTGCCGCCATCGAGGTCATAGCTGGGCCTGGGCAAAAACCAGCAAGCCCCCAGCCCGCCCCAAAAATCAAAGCGCCAAAAATCAATCGAGAGTCCCAATCTCTTTTTGTGGGCAAATGAAAGTGACCTCCAAATAGTGGACTTTGTCGATGCTTCACCCAGCGATAAAAAATCGTATGCACAGCAATCGCCCCGATCATCACAAACGCAAGACTAAAATCCCAGTCACCAAAAAAATCCAAAAAGCCTTGAACTTTTGCAGGTTGAGTCATTCCCGAAATTCCAAGGCCTAGACTAAAAATCAAGCCCACGAGAAAACCTAAAATCGCTAACTTCATTTAAAGACCTCCAAAAAAATTTCTTAGAACGAAAACCATGATCGCACCTGAAGCCATAAAACTCATGGTTGCTAAAATTGATCGCATCGAGAGTCGACTGATGCCACACACACCATGACCGCTGGTGCAGCCGTTTCCGAGAGCAGAACCAAAGCCGACGAGAAGACCCGCGAGAACAATCTGAAAAAAATGATAATTTTCGGGAATCGTCACACTCTGGGGATAAAAAAGATGAAGAGCAAATCCTCCTGCAAAGAGCCCTAAAAGAAAAGTCCAACGCCATGCTCGATCACCTTTGGCCGAGAGGCTTCGAAACACAATGCCGCTGACCCCAGCGACTCGCCCGCTAAAAATGAGAAGCAAAGAGGCCGCCAAACCAATGAGACCTCCGCCAATGAGAGCAAAAACTATGGAATTCCAGTCAAAGTTCATGTGATCATTATCAAAGACTTTCGATCGAAGTTCTATTGATTTTTAGAATGGACTAACTGATTTTTTGGCCTGAAAAGCCGATTTATCTGGTCGCTAGGCTTATTTGACCTCTCGACCAATCCAAAGTAAAAGCCCCTCATGTTTGTCTCGCGAGTTTTGGCTTTGAGTTTTGTTTTGAGCTTTCCATTCGATTTGATGGCTGCGCCAAGTGCCTTCATCAAATGCAAAAATTGGCTTCAAGCCTTTAAATTTTCAAAATCAGAAAAGCTCGATGAAAAGGTTTTTTTGGGAATCAACAAAAGAGTTTCTTTTCAAAGCGCCGAGCAAAATGATCCCGCGAGAGAATCTGTAGATCAAGCCCGAGTGCAGTTCAATCAAGCTATTAATTTTTTAAAAAAATCTAAATGGAAAGAAGATCAGCGAAAAGTTTTAGAGTTTCTTTTTAGAGACGATACTTTAGAAATCGGCCTTGATTTAAGCAGTCGAGCCACCATGGTCTCGTCTCGACTAAATAAAGCCTTTCTCGTGATATCTTTGAAAGATCTTTTCGACAAAGAAACTTGGGTGCATGAGGCGGCTCATTGGTGGACGCTCAATGAATATCCGCAAATCACTGAGCTTTATCAAAAGGTTCAAGAAGAAGCCGAGCTGCATCCCCGCCTAGAAATCGCTATCGACCTAAGAAATGCGCTGCAGCTTTGGTTTGAGATTAAAGCAAATGAAATTAGTATGGCGAATTCAAGCGCAAGTCTTGAGAGCTTTCAGATCTACCAAGAGTTAACTGAATATTGGACGAAAAAACTAAGATTCGCTTGGCCAGACTCAAAGTCAAAAGCAAAAGCTCTTCGCATGAAACTCAAAGAAGAAATTCTAAGCCTTATTCGATGGGGCTATGGCGTGAAACTCGACGAGCATCATCTTCAGCTTTTTGAATAGCTAAATTAGAGAGCCGACTCCCACAAAAAGAAGGGCTCCGATTCAAAAGGAACCATGGCCCAGATATTTTCAAAATCCCAGCTTTGAAAAGTAAGAGGATTCATCATGCCCTCATTGGTGGTCGAAGCAGCGCCGTCACAAAAGATATTGGCACACGCCTCCTCCACTTTTGAAGACTGAGAATTCCAAAACACCTCTGTCATGAAAAAGTTTTGATCGCTCGAACCGACGACTCCTCCTAATGAATTGGCATTTGACATATTGACAGAAGCAAAGCTGTTTAAAATTTCAAATTCTGAAGAAAAATTATGCCCTACAAGACCTCCTAAAATTTCTGAACCCAGAAGATCGCCTTGCACTGAAGAGTTTAGGATTTGAGAGTTGCCGTGCGAGAAAGCCACCAAGCCTCCCACCACGTGATTGGCATCAATCCAACCTGTGAACTTAGTGTTTTCGATTTTTGCACCGGGCCGAAGATCAAGAGCCACCGCCGCCGCTGAAGCGTTTGATTCAATGAGACCTTCGATGCTTAAGTTTTTTACGTGGCCACGAAGCTCATGAGTTAGCCAAGCGATGGGGCCCGGAGAAAAAACTCTCACGTTCTCAAAATGGAGATTTTCAACGACACTATCTTTTTCAAGAGTCGAAAAGAAAGAAGTGTAGTATCGCTGCCATGGCTCACTCCAGTTGAAACGAATCGAATGAAACTGCCCATCGAGGCTGCCGTTAAAATCTCCCACCTGAAAAACCTCAGGAAAATTAATTTCAAGATCGCAAATCAATTTATAGTCGGCCCTCGCCTTTCGCTCGAGTGGCTGAAAATCACTGAGACTGCAAAGAGAATAGCGATCAACAAAATAATGATAAGCCTTTGATTTTTTAAATCCCGCTCGGCTGATCTCGATCTGCAAAATAAAATCTTCACCTTCGGGATAAGTAAATCTTACCGCCTGATTTTGAGGGTCTTCTGCGATCACAGACGAAAGCGAAATGAAGTCGATTGGCTCGGCAGTCTGAAATGAAGCGTAAGCTGCATAGGAAAGTTCGATCTCATCGAAGTCACCTTTTAATTCGAGTTCCATTTGTGTTCCAATCTTTTTGATGGCGCCAAGACTTAGATTGGGAGCAGGCTTTGAGAACACGGCTTGAGTGGCGTTTATAAAACCTCGCCCATGCCAAAGCGGCAAATTTTCTTCATCCAGCAAATTCATGACTGAAGATTGCAAGGCACGTTTGACTTGATAAGGTTTTAGCTCTGGATTTTTTTGAAGCATAAGTGCGACCACTCCGGCCACCATGGGCGTGGCCATCGAAGTGCCCGAAAGCCTCACGTGATTTTCGTCTTCGCAAAAATTTGAATAGGCAGCGATGGCCTGCGCAGCGCGCGGTGCACAAATCAAAACACCGGGTGCGGTGATGTCAGGTTTTAGAAGCGTGTTCAAGTGCCCTTGTGAATCACGCCAAACTACGGGGCCACGCGAGCTAAAGTTGGCGAGCTGATCGCGCTTGTTGGAGGCGGCGACTGTGATGGCGTGGCGAGAATTGCCGGGGTGAAGAACGGTCTCGGGGCTCGGCCCGTTGTTTCCAGCAGCAATCACGACAACCATGCCTTCTTCAGTGAGATGATCGATGGCTCGAGCGAGCGGGCTGTCGGGCTCGCCGGTGATTCCGCCGAGACTCAGATTGATGATGTCGAGACGATCGCTAAAATCTCCGTCTTGATTGGGGTCAAGTGACCACTCGACGCCAGCCAAAATATCATCCCAAGTTCCGTTACCTATGGAATTCAAAACTTTGATGGCGTAGAGATCGGCTTCCGGGGCCACACCAAAAATTGGTGTGCCGTTTTGAGCATAGCCTTTGCCGGCGACGATTCCCGCCACATGCGTGCCGTGACCTTGATCGTCGATGACGTTGGAATTGTTGCTCACGAAGTTCCAACCGCCTTTGACTTTGCAGTGAGCGCCTAGGCAGCCGCCAAGACTGGGATGAAGATAATCGATGCCGGTGTCGATGATGCCGACGCGAATGCCCTTACCCATGAGTGAAGTTTTTGGAGATTTGCTACCAAATTCCGAAAGCTCGGGCGTTGCGATCGAGTGTTGCCAGAGCTCGGGCACGCGAATGAGTGAGAGATTTTCGTGAAGCTGAATGTTGACCTCAGCGTTTGGTGAAATTCTTGAAACCTCGTTTAGACTTTGAAGCTCTTTGATTTGCTCTTCGCTTAGGTTGTGAAGCACAACGGCATTGATGAGAGTGTGAAGCTTTCTTTTGATTGAGATTTGACCGATGCGATTTTTCATTCGGTGAATGAATTGATTTTGAGATTGGCTCAGTTGATTTTTTAGAGCCTGTGGGCTTTCGAGAGCTCGGCCCTCTTTTTTGTTTTGAAGTTGCCTTTCTAGAATAGATTTATCTTTGAGCTCGATGATCCATGATTGATCTTGATCGAAGTCTCTAGAAGTTACCTGTAGGTTTGAGCTTGGGTTTGAGCTCGAACCCGAAGCTGGCTCCAGAGCTTGAACGCCAAAAAACACCGAATAAAAAAGAAACGAAACAATCATCAGCACCCCTCCTTGCTGTGCCTTGATTTTTTCAGTGCGTGCTGCGGGGTGTCAATCAAGATTGCTATAGCTTGGCAGATTCAACACATTTTGTTTGATGCGCTGCGTTAACTTTTTAAGGATTTACACTTTCGATGAGAGGAGTTTCAGGACTCACTGCTGAACAATCCACATTCTCTCCGCATTGTCTCATATTTTCACAAACGAAATTTCGACATTGCTGAACTAGATCTTCTCGATGCTTATCTTTGTATTTTGTATCACAGCATAAAATGCAAGATAGCTTTTCAGCGTCAGACCCACGACACTGGCTAAAACAAAACTCTTTCTGCCAATTGATCTCCATAGCCAGCCAGTGCCGGCAAAAACTCTGCCAATCCCTATCAGCCCAGGAACACACCTCAACGCCATCAGGAAGGCTTGGAGAGCATCGATTGAAATTTTCGTAATCTGGGCAGGCCTGAAGATCAATCTCTTGGCCTGGGTTTACTAGCCCGGGGCGAGGAGGCCGAAACCCCGACTGCCAAAAAATAAAACCACCGGTCATGATCAGCATCACAGCACTCGCCGTGATCACTCGAAAATCTGCTTTTCTCGATCGCGAACTCGGACGAAAAATCCACCAAGCCGCAAAAGCCAGGATGCTCGCCAACAACACCCACGGTACAATCTGCTCTACTGTCATCTCGCCCCCCAAACTCATATTGTTTATCAGCCTGCCCCAATCAGCAAGCCCCTATCATAAAGTATTTTGAGCGCCTTTTTAGGATGTTGAACTTAAGTCTCTTTCTTTCGAGTCTTCACTCTCGAAAGACTTCGAATCTAAGTCTTCAAGCTCCAGCGCTTCGTTAAACTTCACGATCAAAGTCTGAAACTCATCTTCAGGGCGAAGCTTCACGGCTTTGGGCTTTTCATTTTTTTGAATCGCTTCAAGCGCTCGCTCTAGAGCTAAAACAGGACCCAAAAATCGAAACGATAAATAAAAAGCAATCAGCGACATAAAAACAAAAAATACGGCGCTCACACTCAACAAAGTTTGTAGATAAGAAACGAGCGCCCCAGACAGAGACTCATAAACGAGATCCGACACTCTGAGTTTTAGAGCCGGCAAAAATGAAGCTTCAAAAAAATAGACCAAACTAAAACCAAGAACGCATAAAAGCAAAAAGCTCGGCACAATCGCATACACCAAAAAGCGAACTTGAAAGCCAGGCTTCACCCAGCGCAAGCGCCGACGATCACGTCGCCCACTTCGCCGATCTAGCGCCACCGCCTCGTTTAAGTTTTCGCGTGATTTATCTAAAATCGAATCCGAACCCTCAGAGCTCATCTCTCCCCCAACCCTCTATTTTAGGGAGACTTCCCACTTCTGCCCACCCCCCCTAGGGCCTAGAGGGCCTAGGTGCCGGAGAGAACTATGTTAACTTCAAGCCGGTTTCAGTGGGTGCGCCCATGGGCTCAGAAATCAAAAAGCCGCTATCTATTCATTATTAGCGGGAATTTCAGCCTTAGATCGCCGAGTTGACATAATTCTCCCCGGCACCTTATCCCTTATTCCTTATTGGGGGGTGAACTTTTTGAGGAAAGATTGGCAGGGCGCTGACTTGGTTTTTTGGGCCACCAAAGTGCGAAGAGCTTTTCGGTAGGCCGAAAAAATTAGAAAGCGCTCACCCCGTCGATCTAAATAGATATTAGAAAACGGAGTCTTGGAATACGACTTCACGTCTGGATTCTTAAAAGCTTTCAGACTACTCACCTTCGCCTCTAACAAATAATCAATCACCTCATCTAAAAGATCACCCTCAACAGTTTTAGTTTGATCTGTGGAATTTTTTTCTAATTCTTCTTGAATCAAACGCTTCAGCTCTTTCGTCATCGCCACATCCATCGCCCCTAACTTTCCTCTCAAAAAATCAACCTCAAACTCAGCACCGCCTTGTAGCGCCAAAGAATCTAAGCTCACATAAGATTTATCAAAGCTCGAAAGCCCCTCAAAACTTTGCCAATCCGAAATAAAACTCCACCGCCACGGCCTTCGAGACGACACGGCGTCTGGGGCCTGCTTCATTTTAAAAAGCTTTTCCATTCCCTGTTTGTCACTCAAAAATCGATCAGACAAAGCCTCTCGATAGGGCCTTAGATCCTCTACCAAAATCCAAGACAAAACTCGCGCCTGCGTTCTTGCCACTAAGCTCAACTCGTGCTCTGACAGCGGTCGCTCTTGAAGCGCACTTGCCTCTGCATATAAAACTTTCAAGTGCTGCTTGAGCGTTGGGTCTCGCTTTTGTACCCAACGAATAAACATCTCAAAGCGTTTCGCCAGAATTTCTTTTTCAGTTCTTTTCTCTTGGTCGATTGAACTTGAAAACAACATTTCGTCTTCCGCAGAATAACTCGCCGCCCAAGACTCTAGTTTTTTAATCAAAGCATAGCGGGAGTTGTCGGTCTCTTTTTGCCAAGGCTCGAGGCGCGCCTCAATCGCCTGCAGTTCTTTCGATAAATCAAAAGCCTCCACCGTCAGATCAGCCGATAAGGGCCAAGCGCCAACGCCAAAAAGACATCCACAGGCCACCACAAAATTTCTCAAAAAAAATCTCATCCCTACGAAGCAAATCTGCAAGGAATATGCCCAAAAGCAAACGAAACAAAATAAAAAATTCTTCGAAAATTCAGACTCTTAGCCTCTAGATGACTCCAGAAGCATGCCCCACCCCTGACTCACCTGCCCCCTCTTATCCCCGAAAGAGCTCGCCCATCTTTTTGCCCAAAATGAGCGAGGCCCCGATGATACAGGCCGAAAGAATAAGCATCGCAATCATTCCCAAGGCGCTGGCCACATACATTCCTGTGCCTGGCTCTAATGAAAGTGCATAGATGACTTTTGTGATCGGATAAAACTGATCTTTCATGGCCAGAATCAAACTGTCAGACACATCGAGCATCGCATACGCAAAACAAAGCAAGGAACCCGCAATCAAATTCGCCATCACAAGGGGTATTGTGATTTTTCGAAGCGTATAAAATCGAGACGCCCCAAAAGTCATCGAAGCTTCTTCGAGAGAAACACTCATCTGCTGCAGCCCCGCTACCGCCGAGCGCACCATAAAGGGCAAGCGCCGAATCGCATAAGCAATCACAAGAAGTGGAATTGGATTCATCATCGGATCCAAAAAAGTTCCCGTATAAGTAATCACATAACCAAAAGCGATCACAATTCCCGGCAAAGCCAAGGGAATCATCACCAAGCTATCGAGAGCTCCCGGAAAGGGCACAAGCTTTCTCACAATCACATAGGCCACCAAGACCCCCAAAATGACATCCACCAAAACCGCTAAGGCCGAAAGATAAAGACTGTTTTGAATCCCCGTAAGCGTAATGTCTTGCTTAAACACTGCCGCATAGTGATCGAGAGAAAGAGAACTCGGCAAAATGCTCATGAACCATTCTTTTGAAAAGCTGATGAATAGCACTGAGATGTGCGGAAAAAGTGCCAACACCACCACCGCGCCGATAAAAACATAAATACCGAATACAGGAAGAAAACTTCTCACTGGCTTTACCGGATTTCTCACATGCCCCCGAGTGAGCATCGCGTATTTGTTTTGAGAGAGAAAAGTTTTTGAAGCGATAAAAATGGCCACCGTAATCAAAACCACAATGAAAACTAGAGCAAATCCAATCGGGTTCTCATTGACGTCGGTGACCATATTAAAAATCTGCACCGGAATCGTATCGTGAAAGCCAATCAAAAGCGGCACACCAAGATCCGTAAAGGCCCAAATAAACACAATGATCGCGCCCGCAAAATATCCAGGTCGAGCGAGCGGCCACACAATGTCTTTGAGCTGTCGCCATTTTTTCACTCCCAAAGTCGAAGCCATCTCTTCCATGCTGGGATCAATATTTGAAAGTGCTGCCATGATGTTGAGATACATGATCGGATACAAATGCAGGGTCTCTAAAATCACCACCGCCCAAAAATGATTTCCCTCACTCAACCAGCGAATGGGTTCATTCTCTGCGATGATGCCCCACTTCATCAAAAGCAAATTGAGTGAGCCATACTGCGCAAAAATCTTTTGAATTCCCAAAGCTCCTACAAAAGGCGGCATCACGATCGGCACGAGCAATAAACCCGAGAGCAAAGTTTTGCCTCGATAATCGCATCGAGCATTGATCAGAGCTAAAGGCAAACTCACGATCGTTGTGAGAATCATTGTCGCCACAGCGATCCAAAGACTATTGCCGATGCTTGAAAGTTGAAGGGTGTTTTGCCAAAGAAGTTTAAAATAATCGAGAGTGAAGCTTCCGTCGGGGGTTAAAAAAGCTTTGCCCACAATCACAGAAACCGGAAGCACCAAAAAGAAAAATAGAACCAAGAGGGTTAGCGCTACCGTCAAGTAACCCACTCCCGTAGAAAGTTTTCGAGCTAGCTTAGAAGTTTTATCGGCCGTTCC
Organism: Bdellovibrionota bacterium; assembly: GCA_049436045.1. Taxonomy (GTDB): domain Bacteria; phylum Bdellovibrionota; class UBA2394; order UBA2394; family UBA2394; genus JBMTHG01. Next base: position 21,877 of record JBMTHG010000004.1, on the reverse strand, counting down.
AGTCGTCATTCGGTTTAAGTTTTCGAATCCAAATTTTCATCAAAAGCTAAAATCAATACATCTGACGGATCGATCACAAAATCAATCTCATCACCCTCATTCAAATGATAATGAGCCGTCTCATAATGATTGGCTCGAATCTCATCGTCACCTCCGTCTTTTGAGAAAAAGACCTGCTCTGATTCTCCAAGATAAGTCACATGCTTCACCTTCAGGCGCATTCGATTTTTTTCTTCAGATGAAGATTTGCCGCCTTCAAACAATAGGCGAATCCACTCGGGCCGAATCGAAACGAAGACCTTTTGATTCAACTCAAAATTCTTTTTGACGTCTTTGCTATGAAAAGTTCCCAATCTTGTTTTGATCTTATAAAAGTCGTCACTTCTTTCTTCAACAACTCCCTCGATCAGATTGGTCTCGCCAATAAAGCTCGCAATAAATGCATTTTCGGGATGATTATAAAGTTCGCGAGGGCTTCCTGATTGAATCAAATCTCCAGCCCTCATCACCGACACCTCGGTTCCCATTGAGAGGGCTTCTCTTTGATCGTGAGTCACATAGACCGTTGTGATTTTTGTTTGTTTGTGGATTCGAGAGATGTTGTCACGCATCTCATTTCGAAGTTTCGCATCAAGATTCGAAAGAGGCTCATCGAGAAGCAAAACATTGGGCCGAATGGCCAAGGCTCTCGCCAAAGCCACGCGCTGCTGTTGCCCTCCAGAGAGTTGATTCGGATGCCGATCAACAAATTGCTGAAGCTGCGTGATCGAAATCGCATCATCGATTCGTTTTTTCATTTCAGCGGAGCTTAGTTTTCGAAGCTTTAAGCCGTATTCAATATTTTTTAAAACCGTCATGTGTGGCCACAGCGCATAGTTTTGAAAAACCATCCCCACACCGCGCTCGGCAGCTGGAAGTTTTGTTACGTCTTTGCCATCAAAAAGAATCTGCCCTGCCGACACTTCATCGAGACCCGCGAGCATTCTTAAAGTGGTGGTTTTTCCACAGCCCGATGGACCCAACAAAAAATGAAGAGAGCCAGAATGAATTTTTAAATCGAGTTGGTTAACAGCTCGAACCTTACCAAATCGCTTGTCGACTTTATTAAAAACAACTTCCACTTTGATTTCTGCCCCGAGCTTTTAGTTTTGAGTCACTTTCGCTAACGACTGATATTTTTTCTTAGCAAAATCTACCCACTCGTTGATTTTTTCGTTTCGAAATCGGTCGTCATCCCATTTGTCAGCTAGCTCAAGCAGCTCTTTTCGAGTGAGCGGCGGCTTTGAGAGAGCGCGAACTTGTTCTGTCGATGGATTGCCATTTGTATCTTTGATGAGTTTTGACCAAGCTTTTTTTAGATCAGAGTGTGGATCAATATAAAGAGCTCCAACCATATCATTCAAAACTCGCTGCATCTTGGCGGCTTGTTTCATATCCATTTGAAATGAATCTTTTTGTTCAAATGGGTTCCAATCAACGACACGCTTTCCTTCTGTCATTTCATAAGCTTTTTTGTTGATTCCCATTCGGCCCAAAGTAGATCGTCTGGGCCCACCCTCAGCTCCTTGAGGCAACATCAAAACGATTTGCTCTTCTGGAGCCATCGAAAACTCCACGAACATCTCAGCGACTTTGCGATTCGGCGCACCCTTTAAAATCGCAATCGGATCAGGATCTAAAATGCTTTTTCCTTCTGGCAAATGAAAGCCCAAGCTCTCCGAACCCACTTGAGCGATCTGAGCTGCGGCATAAAAATCAATCACCAAAGCCGCCAAAGCTTCACCCGATACGATGGCTTTGATTGGATCAGAGCTTGAATGCGTGAAGTGATTGGCATTCGCAGCAATGCCCGTCAAAATCTCCCAGCCTTTCTCCCAGCCCAAGCTTTCTAAAATGATCATGTTCATGATCGAAGCCGAGCCCGATTGACGAGGATCAGTCAGGCTGACTTGACCTGCGAATTTGGGAGAGGCCAAATCTTCCCAAGTTTTTGGAGCCTCGAGTTTTTTAATTTTTAAAGCCTTTTTGTTAAAGAAAATTCCAAAGCCTGAAATCGCCGTGGCCTGCCAAGTCTGATTAGGATTTCGAAGAGCGACGCCGGCCACAAAATCGGGAACTTGTTGTTGAAGCTCTTTTGAAACTTCGAACTTCTCTAAAAAACCCTCACTGTCGAGTTCGATAAAGCTTGAAGCTCCGCCGCCCCAAAACAAATCAACGTCTGAGCTTTGAGGATTGTTGGCATAACGAGCTCTTAAAAATCGAATGCCCGCAGAAGTTCCGCCTTGGTCTAACCAATCGACTTTAACGTCTCTTCCGGTTTTCTTTTTATAATAGTCTTGAAATCGAGGAATAAACTCTTCTTGGATGGATTTTCGATGCGGAGATAAGATCACGAGCTTATCGACATCTTTTAAACTCGCTTGAGTTGATTGAGAAGTCTCTTGATTAGACGAACTACATGCGATGAAACCAAAAAAAACAAAGAGAGAACTGAGGAAAATGGCCCACCTGCCTGCCAAAATACGCATCGAACACGCCTTTCTTAGATCTATTTTTTGTAAAAGCCCCTCGCCCTGTTCAGACCGCCTCGACCCACTCCAAAGCCTTAAAATCTGAGCAAAAAGCTGGGGTTTCTGTCATCTTTGACCTCATTAAGTATGCAAGATTGCTATGGGGTGCAAGCCTTAAAGTCGAGAAGCCGCCGGCCAATGAATTAAGGCTGTCGGACCTCCCCTTGTCGCCCCATTTTGGCCTCAGTTTCAGGAGGATTCGCCGAAAAACAAGCCCTCGAGGGCTCTTTTGTTTGGCATACGATTTGCTCCCCACTCATCTCGTGAGATTTTTTTCGATTTTTGGGTGCCGGGGACTTTTTTGGAAGCTCGGCTTTTTCGCTTTGCCGCTTGTTTTCGCTCGGTCGCCATTAGAGGGGCAAGAACTGACCCGCTCGATGAAGTCATCCAATGAATTGATCGAGGCACCCAGATTTTTTTCATCGCCGCTTCATCAAAAATGGCCCCGAAAGATTTTGATTGTGAGCGGTCTCGATGAAACCGAAAAAGATTATGAAAGATTGATTTCGCTTCTCGAAAAAGAATCTTATCAAGTGGGTCTTTATATTCCGAAAAGTGAAGACAAAAATTTTGATGGAGATTTTTCGGCCAGTCAGACCGAGTTTGTTCAATTTTTAAAAAACTGGGTGCAACAAAAAAAGCCTCAAGAACAACATCAAGAATTGCACCTGATTGGTCACTCGATGGCCTATGCTCTTTTGATGAAGTCTTTGCTCGAAAATCCTAAACTCGCTAATGAGGTGTCTTCTCTCACTTTCACGAACCCCATGTTAAGGTTGAGGCCACTTTATAAACATCTTTTAAGCTCTCCCCTAAAAAATCCTGTCGATTTAAGACTCACAACACCACTGAGCGCTGAACATTCGATTGAGATTCAAATTCAACGTTCGAAAAACTTTATTGAGGGCTATGAAGATTTTAGTGCCTCGATTTTTCCGGTTCTTAATCAATCGAATTGGTCGATTCCAACACAGATTCTAATGAGTCAAGGTGACCCCAACATTGAGTTAGAAATCGTCGAAACTCAGTGGAAGGAGCGCGCACAAATCCTTCGCATCGAAAGCACTCGCCATAATTTATTGCGTAAGCCTGAAAGTCATCAGGTGACTCAATCTCTTTTCGCATTTTTTCAAAACAGCTCGAGTTCTCAAATCGACTCGGGCTGTCAGAAATTTTTAAAGGGCTTTGAGGCTGGTGAGCCTATCCCTCATAAATCGAAAAGACATTGAATCGACCATCGTTCGCCCGTTATACTCGACGGAATGGTCAAATCAAAAAATGCTCACATTAAATTTTGGGGAGTGCGTGGAAGTATAGCCGCAGGCGCATCTGATTTTGGATCAAACACCAGCTGCGTAGAACTTGATCTAGGAGATCAGACGAGTATTTTTTTTGATGCTGGCTCGGGCATTCGAGCGGCGACTTCTGGCCGAAGCTTTAAAAAACTTTTCATCTATTTGTCTCATTTTCACTGGGATCATATTCAAGGCCTACCTTTTGTCGAAGCCCTTGGAAAAATGCCGATACAGATTATCTCGGGCTTTGACGACATGAGGTCTCGCTTGAGCCATTTATTCGATGAGAGATTTCATCCGGTGCCATTCAAAACTTTTGAGGAAAGCTTAGATCTTCGAGTTCTGAAAGAGTCTCAAATCGTAGAAATTGCTGGTTTAAAGCTCCAAATCGCAGCACTTAATCATCCAGGAAAAAGTTTTGGAGCCAGAATTGAAAGCTCTAATCAATCTTTTGTTTATGCCACCGATTCAGACTATCAATCTTTATCGGCGAATGCTTCGAAACTTTTTCAATCTTGTGATTTTGCCGTCGTCGACTCTCAATACTTGATCGAAGACTTTGAGAAAAAATCTCACTATGGTCATGCGAGTTATCGAAAGGCCATTCAAACCTGCATTGATCACGGCGTGAAAAATTGCGTTCTATTTCATTTTGATCCGTCTTACGATGATGCACAGCTTCGGCAACTTGAGAAAGAGGCTCTGGATTTCGCTCAGGAACACTCAAAAGTGACTCGTGTTCAAATGGCTAAAGAGAAAGAAAGCCTCTCTTTTCATGTTTAAAACGAATTTTCAGCAGTGACGCTGCACCCCACTGGATCTTTTTAAAAAATGCTAAACTATAAAGACACGAGTCGGGGGTTTAGGTGCTCAATTGTTCAAAATGTTGCACTCAGTTAGTTACTGGCGCGAATTTTTGCCATTCTTGCGGCAATGGAATTCGACCCTTTTGTCGCGACTGCCGACTCGATCTTCCCGACAATTCTCAGTTTTGCTTTCGATGTGGAAACTTCATTCGTATGGAAGCCAATTTTGAAGCATCGGCTCCTCGCTCGGAGACCTCTGAAACATTAAGACCCGCGGCCGAATTTACAAACAGCCCATCACAAACTACGGAGCGAGCGGAGCAGCCCTCCTCCAATGGCCTTCCAATCGAATCTAAAAAATCGCTAGAGGGCGAAAGAAAAGTCGTGAGTATTTTATTCGCTGATTTATCTGGCTTCACCTCGCTGAGTGAAAAGCTTGATCCAGAAAAAGTCACTGACATGATGAACGCATGCTTCAGAAGGCTCGGCAAAAAAGTCTCTGAGCACTCAGGCTTTATCGACAAGTTTATGGGCGATTGCATCATGGCTCTATTTGGAGCTCCTATTGCTCACGAGAACGATCCCGAACTAGCCATTCGCTGCGCATTAGGCATGCTAGAAGAATTAAAACTTTTTAATAAAGAAGAAGGCTTAGAACTCGGTTTAAGTATAGGAATCAATTCAGGCATGGTCGTCGCCGGAGGCGTGGGATCAGACGAAAAGGTTTCTTACACAGTCATGGGTGATGCCGTCAATGTTGCACAGCGCCTGCAAAGCGCTGCAAAATCGAATGAAATCTTCGTAAGCCGAAATATTTTTCACTCGACCGAACGAATTTTCAATTTCGATAAGTTAGAGCCGATCAAGTTAAAAGGCAAAGACCAGCCCGTTGAAATTTTTCGAGTCGTCTCCCCCAAAAAAATCGGTGAAGAAACAGTCAAACAGGAACTCAACTCTGAAAAGCTCGTAGGCCGAGATCGAGAGCTCGACCTTGCTCGCTGCATGATCGACCGAGCCAAAGAGTCTCAAGGGCAAATTTTTTGTGTTGCAGGTGATGCTGGCGTTGGAAAGAGTCGCTTTAAAATGGAAGTCAAAAAAATCGCGACAGAGAAAGGGCTTCGCTGGTTAGAGTCAAAGTGCCATCATCTCTATCGTGAGAGCCCTTATTATTGCTTCTCACATTTGATTCAATCCTTACTAGAAATTGATGCCGAACAGAAAATAGAAGATCAGCTCGAGGCCGCTGAAAAGCTTAAAGACTTCAATCTCGATTCAGTCTCAATTGAAATGATTTATCAGTTACTGAAACTTCCCTTTGCGGCTGGCCAATCTCAATTGGATGCGAGTCAAAAAAAACGCGCTCTATTTTTAGCGATCAAAAAACTTCTCATAGAACTATCAAAACAAAAGCCGACGCTTATCTACTTTGAAGACCTTCATTGGGTTGACCCGATCTCAAAAGAACTACTCCATCAAGTCGTTGAATCCGTTCACTCGCATCCCATCATGATCTACGGAAGTTTCAGAAATGATTTTGTGCACGATTGGCATGATCGCCAAAACTTCACTCAAATAAAACTCTCGCCCCTCACAAAAGAGCAGTCCGTTGAGCTAGTGAAGGATCTACTTAAAGTCTCTGAAATCCCAAATAGTCTTGTGGAGATTATTGAAGAAAAACCAGATGGAAACCCACTTTATGTCGATGAAATTTTAAAAACTCTCATTGACTCCGGAAAGATTCAAAAAAATTCCTCCTCCAATTCTTGGGGTTTTATCGGCGAAATTGATGATGTTGAAATTCCAACGACTCTGCAAGGCCTCATCGCTTCAAGAATTGATCGTCTCGAAGATCGAACAAAGCAAGTATTGCAATATGCTTCGGTGATTGGCCGAGAGTTTAGTGATGTTCTGCTTCGTCGTGCTGAAATTTTGGCCCAAAACCTCGATACAGAGTTGAGCTATCTGCGAAAAAGGGAATTGATCTTTGAAATGGAGGCTGAGATCGAAGAGATTACTTATATCTTTAAGCACGCCCTTACTCAACAGGTGGCCTACGAAGGCATCTTAAAGAAAAAAAGAAAAACCTTTCATCGGCAAGTCGCCAACAGCATTGAGGACTTGATTCATCGAGATCAAAATCGTCGCCGAGAAGATTACATCGAAGAACTCGCCCATCATTATGTTGAGGCCGGAGAATTTGAAAAAGCTGTCTTCTATCTGATTGAAAGTGCTCAAAAGTCTGCTAAAGATTTTAATAATCAAGGGGCACTGAAGCTCTATTATAAAGTTTTAGAGCTCTTCGAAGAGATCAAAATGCCCGAGACCGATGAGCGCTATTATGAGAGTCTCATGCGAATTGCTGAGATTCATGTTTTGACGGGCGCACTTGAAGAGGCCAGTAAAAACTATTTGAGGATTTTTGAAGTCGCGACCAGGCTAAACAATCAGATTTTACTCTGTCAGATTAGCCGCCGACTGGGTGATATCTGCCGTCTCAGGGGCAATTCCGAAGGAGCTTTTGAATATCTTAACCAATCGCTTGCTTATGCAGAAATGTGCCAAAATCAAGAAGAGAGAGTTCGAAGTCTCAAAGCTCTGGGTAGCACTTATCAACTCACTCACGAACTTGATCAATCTCTTGAGCATTTTGAGCGAGGACTCAAAGGAGCCAGAGAAATCAATAACCCAAAAATCATCGCTGAATACTTAAATGATATCGCGATCAATCTCATTAACCGAAATCAGCTTGATGAAGCAAAAGAACGTCTCAGTGAGGCCGTTGCACTAGCACAAGAGCAAAACTATAAATCTCTTGAAATCAGCGCCACTTTAAATTTCGGAGTTGTTGAATACTACAAACAGAATTTTGCAGAAGCCTCGAATCAATTCAAACAGGCCGCTCTGATTGCTGAAAAAATCGGAGATTTTAAAAATGTTCTGATCGCAACGCACAACATCGGTGAGGTCTTGAAAGAGTTTAGTCAGTTTGAAGAAGCTCTTCAGTATTTCAAAAAGAGTTATGAGCTTGCCTCGGAAATGGGCAATGAATTTGAAACTATCAACAATCAGATTTTAATTGGCCATATTCAATCGAAACTGATGAAGCAAGAGCTCGCAACAAAGATATTAAACGAAGCCATCACTCAATCAGAGTCAAAGGCTTTTTGGCCTCTTCTGTGCGACGCACTTTATTACCTTGGCCTGAATTATATGGAACTCAATCAAACTGAATTGGCACAACAAGCTTTTGAAGCAGCTCTCGGAAGAGCGAAATCTCATTCCGTTCATCAAGCTCTTGAGAAAATTGAAAAAGAGCTAAATCAAATTCAGCTCTTAAAAAATCTGGTGGAGATCAAGAATTAAATTTTTTTGAAGTAGCTACTTCACTTTAAATACTTTTTGATCATCCGTAAGAAAAAATCTTTCCATCTCAGACCGTGTAAATGGCCGAGAGCCTATACGGCCAAACACACTCACCTGATGCCCAGTTTCATCCACAGCTCGATCTCGATCTAAAGCTTTCGATATCCAAAGAGCCGAGCCCTTTGTCTTTCGATGCGCGATCACTCTGGGAGCCACCGGAGGCGAAAAGCCATAAAAGCCCGGCACGGTTTCGGGATCGGTGAGTTGCAAAACCCAAAGACCGTTTTTTCCATCGGCTACATAGGCGAAGAGAGAGGCATTGGTTGAGGCCAACTTCACATCATAGGCGTCAGAAATGCGCCCGTCGGCATTGAAGCTCTGATAAATTTTTGGTGATTCGGGTCTTTCGATATCAACAATCTTTAAACCCTCTCTTCCAGCGGCGACATAGGCATAAGTGCGTGCGATATAGAGCCCGCGCGCATCCTCAATCGACAGACTAGACTTCTTTAAATGCTTCGCTTGATCAAGTTGAGTGATATCAAGAACATGAAATCCCTCATCATCAATCAAAAATGCATAACGAAACTGAACTTCAATTCGCTTTGGATTTTTAAATGGAATTTCTTTTACAAGTTTTGGTTGTAGCGGCTGATCTAAATCTAAAATCACAAGCCGATCTTTGGTTAAAACGAAAACTTGAGTGCCTGCCATATTGATAAACTGAGCGCCCTGAAGCACATTGTTTTCGTTCCACGTCAAGGCTCGCTCAAGAAAGTTGTTGGTCGGATCAGCATCTTGAAGAGTATCCACATTCACCAAAATCAAGCCCTCTTCACTGTCGGCGATAAGAGCATAGTGATAAATCTCATGAAGAGGCGTCTCTTGATTTTCAGGCAACTGCTCTCGAAAAGGGGCTATTGGCATCGTCGTTGGTAGCACGAATGAAGTGGCATTTTTTGTGGGCACGTGAGTGTCATGACCTAATGGTGAAAAAGGCCCCGTGACGATTCGCTCTGAAAAACCTTTGTTCGAAAGATTCGCAACATCATAGACGCGATAGCCGCCGGGCCCTGCAGTAGAGTGAAGATACTCACCTCGCAACTGAAGATTATTCGTCGAACCACTCCCCCCAGAATGTCGGTGCGAGTTCATCAACTCTTGATTTTTCTTCTGATGTTTTTCAAACCAATCCGGATAGGCATAGCGATGAAGATAGCTTCCGATCACGGCTTGCGGTTCGTCCCACTCGGTCACTTGAATGGCTTCAAGCCCCTTATCACCAGTCGCCACAAAAACATGATAGCCCATAAAATTCATGAAATTCGTGCCTAACAAAAAGAGCTGCGCCATGATGGCATTATTGTCGTTTGCTTCTGACACATGACAATCTTGACAGTCTTTCGTTTCAGTTTTTCTAACGGTGTGAGGAAAATGCGGTGCGAAAGCCTGAGAGCTATGACCAGAGGCGGCAGTCGGAGGCTGCTGAGTATAAATTTTTTGTCGATTGATATCCTCAGAGCTCAAAACCAAAGCGCTCGATGATCTCACTGGAACAATCTTTCGATCTTTAGTCGGACCGTGCAATCCTAGTTGATAGACATCGTTACGAACGACTTGGGGATTATAAGAAGCCCAGTTGCGAGTCGTCTTGCCGTCATAGTGTTTAGATTTCATTTTCCAATTCGCTTTGATCGGCAAATGGCATCCTCCACAACTCGTGATCCAAGAACTATGACATGAATAACACGACATTTGCTCGTCAGAGTGTGCCAGTCGATTCGATTTTTCATCAGATCGAGACACGGGCCCCCACTTCGCCGTCGTCTCATTTTTTTCTAGCTTGCGTAAGGTTTTTGCGCGGGCCGCTTTCTGATTATAGTGAGCGCTTTTCGGATTCACACTATCGGCTACTTGTGAGACCTCCCAAACAAGATCTTTTTCAAGCGAACTTCTTTGATAGAGCTTTCCAGCTTTCCAAAAAAATCTTCGCTCGCCAAAGGGAGTTCTCAGCGCCGCCAGATCATTGCCACCCTCTGGAGATGCGGGACCAGAGGTTTTTAAAGTCGCTTTATTAAAAATAGTTCCATGACAATCTTGGCATTCAATCTCTACAGCCTGTGCCACCTCACCATAGAGATGCCCATCACCATGTGAATCTTGCCCAAAATGACAATCCACGCAGTGCATCCCATAATCAACGTGAATGTCAGCCATATGAACCGCTTTTTTAAATTTTTCGGGATCATCAAAAGAAATTACTTTTCCTTTTTCATCTAAGAGATGGCCTTTTCGATCACGCTTAAAAACTGCCCTAAAATTCCAACCGTGCCCGTGATAGTCGGCAAATTGAGTGTCGCGAAGCTCTGGATTAAGCTCTGAAACTTTTTTTAGAAAATCTCGATCAGACCACTTTCCTCGAATGACTGCCTCTTCAGGATTATGTCGAAGCACTTTGGCTTGCTCATCATGAGTCGGATATTTTTGCTTTTCAGGCCACATCGCTGCTGCATCACTTTCATAATCCCACATCGTGTAACCCAAAAATGAATTCACAAACATATTGGGTTGATGCATGTGACAGACCATGCACTGACTCGTTGGAATCGCACGTGTGAATTCGTGCCTTAAGGGATGCCCGCTTCGATCTTTTGGAATCGTTGGGTCCATGCTTTGACTTTTTCCTTCGTGGCCAAAGCGAGCGTAAGGCCCAGAATGTCGAGGATCACGATCATTGGCATAAACGACATGACAAGCTGTGCAGCCCGAACTTCTAAAATCCCCTGGATGATCATTCGTGCCAAGTAAAGAAAGATGGGGATCATTCAAACGAGTTTTATGAATGTTAAGCACTGGAACCGAAATACGCCCACCAGTTCCTGGTCCACGATTGGAGGCACGAACATCGGGCCGACCTGGCTCTTCAAGAATGTTGGGATTTCCAATCTCAGGAAACGTAGTCTTCACAAATAAACCGCCTCTTTCAAACACGCGAAAAACATCACCGGGCTTCGTGACCTCCCACGAAGGCAGTGGCATCAGTTTTTCAAGAGCTCCTTTGGCTTTTCTTTCGGGGCTAATATCAAAAAAGGAATACAGCTCTCGCGCTTGACCATCTCGATCATAACTCTCACCAAGAATATAATTTTTATAAGGCAAGATATTGTTGTTATAAGAGGCCCCACCCCAGAGCATCGCTGAAGTGGTCATCAAACTTCGCTCAACGGCGTGAACGATCGACTCATGACAGCCTCCACAGGTTTCTCTCGCCACTCGAAGATCACCAGGATTTACAAACTTCACAAACTCAGCTGATTCTTTCAAAAACTCTGCATAAGCGATTTCAGGATTCGCTGAGTTTTTCCAAACTTCTGAATTTTTAGGCAAGACGTGAGCCTGCTTCATGAGACTTTGATATTCTTCACTCTCAGGGGTGAAGCCCTCTGCACGAATTGAAGCGTCTCCCCCGTGGCAATGCGTGCACCCCAACTTCACGAGTGGACTTTTGTGCATTGAAGCGGCATCGGTTTTGCTATGACAGTCTTGGCAACCTAAACTGGCAGCCTCGACTGCCTCGTCTGTTAAGCCCATGCGAATATCTTGAGCTTGCACCGCCAAACTCATCATCAAAAAACAAAGAACACTCAATATCTTCATTCGCTTCGCCATCTTCTAATATTCTAAAATCAAATTTGAAAAAATTTGAGTTCTAATACCTCCTCCAAAAAGATTTTCAAAACCAGAGCTTGGAAAAAACAGAGCCGCGCCTAAGCGAAATTGAATATGATTATTTAATAGTGGTCGATATAAAAGAGCTGTTGAAAAATCGTAACCGATCAGACGATTGATAGAGCCATCTTGACGAGTGGCTTCAAGCACTGCCGTCTCATCAAAGCTTAAAAATGAAAAATTGTTTAAAATTTTGATTTTTGGAGTCAATTCAATGTCTGCACCAGCATGAAGGAGACGAAGACCAGGATTTACAAAATTAGATTGACCCTCCTCTTTGCCCGCTCGAAGATTTGGCAAAAAACTAAGACGATTAACTAAGGGCAAAATTCCTCCCGCGATGTAGGGTATTCCTTGTCTTAACCAATAAGAGTGATCTCCGCCGATGAAATTGGGCTGATCAAAAACAGCATCAAAGCCAGAGGCCTTAGAGTCATAGGGATCAGAATCGCCAGAGGCCCAAATGCCAGAAAGTTTAAATCGCACCCAATCCCAATCATACGAGAGCTCAGCCGCCAGCATCCAGGCAAAGATATCCACCCCTCGACCCGCGATCGGATTGTGCGTCTCTTTGCCAAAAGCGAGATAGAAAGAACTCGTCGTATTCAAACGTCCAAAGTGTCCGTCACCATTTAATCCTAGATAAGTTGTATAAACATTTTTTGGACGCTCATCGCCAATGGAAGACGGTCTTACCAAAAAACCATTGTCATCATAATCGAGCCCCTGATCTCCAGCGAAGTCGAGCCTCTGCAAAAGTATGATCTGTGAGCTATGACCCAAAACCGGAAAGTCTTGGCGATAGAGATTCGCTAGGAAAATGTTTTCATGGCGATCTTCCCAGATGATATTGAGGCCCGAGTTTGTGTCTTTATCTACTCGGCGAAAATAGGCGAGATTAAACTGCCAAAGATTATTATCCCAAGTTCCAAAAAATCGAATGCCAGGCTCTGAAGCATTGAAAAGAAATCCTCTAAAATCGGCATTAAAAAGTTGAACACCCGCGCGCACAGAAACGAAGTCATATCGCTCGGTAAGATCGGCAATATGATAATCGACAAAAAGCTCCTGAATTCCGAGGTAGAAATCCGTTCGTTGATTTGATTTTTCTGGATTAACATTCACAAACGAATCTTCTCTCACTCTTAACATATTGAGATTAAAAACGGGTGAGATTCGAAACTCCCACTGGGGGGGCTTAAAAGAGGTGTTTCCCTGATAGAGAGAGAACAAGCCCGTAAAAGTTTGACCAAAAAATTCTCCGCCCTCTCGCCCTAAAAGATTTAAAGTGTGAGCTGAGTGCGTCGATGAAACGCCTACTGGAATCGGAACATCTCGATATTCAAAAAGTGAATCAGATCTCAAAAGAATTTCTAAAAACCAGGGGTTTTCTTGGCTTCCAAAAATCGGCAAGTCACCTTTCAAGATGTTTGTATTATATGGATCATACCAGTTTCCCTCATAAAAATAACGCCAACGATCTTTGACTGTGGCCCCCTCTTTGCCCAGCGGCTTTAGGTTCTCTTTTGATGTCTCTGAATTGCTGGAATCATTTTTATCGACCAACTCTCCTGGGCGCTGACGCTCAAAAGCATTGATGTGCACTGAGGTAAAAAAGAAAACTGTTGTTAGAAGAATAAATCTCATTTTTTAATCTTTACAAACAGATTGCCGATTCGATCCGATAAATGGAGCCTCCGGACAATTTACAAAACGCAGTCTTAAATTTCTTCCTGAAATCTCAATTCGATCAGCTCGTTTTTCAATCGGAGCATTGAAGCCCCACGTTGAATGACCCAGATTATTCAAGCCCACCTCATCTAAACCGCGACGAGATACACTATAAAATGCAATGAGATCGTCTTGATCGACACCGTCTCCACTGACTCCGATACCTCCGATCAGAGTATCGCCTCGATAAAGTGGAACAGATCCCGGAAAAATCTGAATTCCCCCACGAAGCCGATTCGCCAAAACTCCAGGTGCACACGAATCAGGAATATCGCCCGCGGTTACGCCGAGCGCTTGAAGAAGATTATCTTGCACGAGAGCCAATTGAAAACCCGTATTAAATACCGACCATGTATTGACAGCTTCTTCAGAGCCCGGAAAAGGATAAGAAAAAGGCCCGTTCGTCTTACTTAAAATTCCATCTGGAAAAAATGGTCGAGATAAATTTCCTCCCGCTCTATCTGAAAAAGCGTGCTGACCAGTGAGCGCCTCCTCACCAAGCAAGGCTCTTGCGGCCTCAACGAAAGTTCCAAAGCCTGCCGTCGACATCGAGTCTCCTGCATCTGAAGAAGAAAAGAAGGTCGCCGTTCGAGCTTTTTGAAGAGCGACATCAATTCCAAAAATCGGAGCGTCTGGCGTTCGAACAAAAGCCAGTGGCGTGCCAAGATGATCCACAATCCAAACATTGACCTGCGCAAATGAATCGAGAGGTCGGCGAATCGCGGCGCGAGTTTTGTGAATCGTTTTTAAAACACTCTCTAGCAGAGCCTCTACTTCTTCTATTGAAAGTTCATCCCCGCCAAGCGAACTACCCGCTCTTGGCGGAAACCTTTCATTACCTAAATCATCCACCAGACTTCCCAACTGAAATCCGAAGTCATCTAGATTTTTGACTCCAGACGAAGGGCTCCCAAGAACTGCGCCAGCTCGAATCACTCCGCCAAAAAATTCCGAGAGATTGATGAGTCTCGCCGGTTCAATCTCGACCTCATCGACACTCACGTCTTCGAGCTCTGAATAATCCAAATCAACATATCGAAGTGATTTACCCACGTTGATGTTTGGTGCTACTCGCTTTGAGGGTGCTTCAAACGAAGTCGAAGCCATCATGGCCACACGCTCTTCGACATCGTCATCAAAATTCAGTGGATTGCGATCGAGACGATAGACTCCATCAATCTCAATTCCAATGCCGCCAACCACATCACCCCTTTTGTAAAGCGGAATGCCTCCCGGATCAGCGCTTAAGCCGAGTGGTAAGGCTCTTGGCCCAACAAGGCCTGAGTAGCTCGGCTTTGTTCCTGAAGCTCTTGCGTCTTTAAAATCATCTTGTCGAGTGGTGATATCGCTGCATAGCAATTGAGAAAATTGCACTCCAAAGAGAGGCCCCCCCGGCTGATTGAACTCGCCTGGATTAAAATTTTCTTGAATGATCTGACTGGCTGTTCGCGTGCTAAAAGCATTGCCCTGACTGCTAAGAAAAGCTCCCGTGCCTGCTTTTGAAATTGCTGCCCAAGTTGCTGGAACCGCAACGCCTTCAAGCCCTCCAACGGCATCCAACTGTCCGTCAATTCGAGTTTCGTTGAGAGCCTCCTCCATTTGATAGAGCGCTAAAACATTACCAACTCGATCTGTGATTGCGATGGTGGCTTTCACACCCAACAAATTCGACGCGGCGATGGCCTGCTTTAAGATTTTTTCGACATCTTCGATTGAAAGATTTTGATGAGGACAACTACCTGAACATCCAAAATCCGCAGAAGCCAACCCACCAGAGCGCCCCTGCTGAGTCGAAGAGCATGCCCCAATGAAAACAAAGAGGTTCAAAAGAGAAACAATTAAAATTGAAAACTTCAAAGAGCTCTTAAAACTTTTAATACGCATCATAGAAATCCTCTAAGCTTTCTCGCTTCTCACCACTAAGAGGCAGCGATTGATGATATGAGTGACAAGAAACACAGCTGTTTTGGGTGAGACTTTGATTAGAATCTCCCGAGTGACAGGGACCACATTCTGAAATTGAAGGAATCAAAAAGTCTTCAGAGTCCTCCGAAGTCAAAGCTTCCGAATGGCAAGAAGAGCAGTCAAAGGCTGCATGGGTGCGATGACTAAAAATTTCAGATTCGACTCTTTCTTCATTGATTTTTGGTTTCACAACCCTAAAGGCACTATTCAATTCACTGAAGGAATCAAGCCTCTCAACCTGATGACAAAATGAGCAAGCTCCATCTTCAAATAAAAATTTCTCAGCTTGTCGGGCCATCTCTTTGGAACTCAGTTGAGCTGTAGTCGATGAATCTCCAGGTCTTCTTCGAACCGACTGCTTATCCGAAACCCGATGCGCCTGATAATGATTCAAGAGAAAAGAAAAAACCTGATTTGAATCTTGATGAGGCACTTCGATCCCTTTGAATGCCTGATCAAACTCCAAAGAGTGGCAATCAGCGCAATGATTTTCAAATTCAATTCTCACAAAAGTTTCAGAATCAACTTCAAAGCCATGGCAAGCCAAGCACTGAAGATTAACTTGCTCCGCCTGAAGATTCAAAACCTGACCTTGATGTTTTTGATGATTAAATCTCAAGAGAGCAGAATCATTAGAAACTAGAAAATCAGGATGCTTTTTGAATGATGAAAACACTTGAATAGTCTCCTGGCCGAGCTTGAGTTCATTCATTTTTTCAGGGGAGGAGTGACAGCTCATACATGATTGATCTCCTCTTAGATCCGTTCCGTTTCTTCCTTTGTGCTCTGTATGGCAACTCACACAAGCGGCTTCAAAATGAGGATTCATTTCAAGACTCGTGGCATGAGGATTTAGATCATGACACATGAGACATTTAGAGTCGGGAACATTTTGAAACCCAATATCGTGACAAGCCTGGCAATCATTTTGCAAGAATTGATGCTTTGTGCTCAACGGCCCACTACTCCAAATCTCTTTTTCAGCACGAAAAGTGGGGCTTAAAAATATTGCTCCAAAAAGTAATAGAGCCAATCCCGAAACGAGGGGAATAAATCTTAACCAACGAGCTGGATCAATCGCCTTCAAAATTTTCACCTATAGTAAAAAACCAAAACAATATGTAACAAGACCAAAAAAATTAAACAAAATGAAAGCGGAACATGAATCAAAAGCCAAAATTTTAACAAAAAACTGATTCGAAGGTCTGAGTACCACCGGCCTACAAGATCACGCTTCAGGCTCAGCAGCTTTAATACATCAAATGCATTTTTGGTTTCTGTTTCTGATAGCAACGAAAGCTCAGTTTTAATAGACCCGACAGAAAAATTTTCTGGCTTGAAATAGAAAATCCTTAAAAAACTACCTGGATCGAAATGAAAATCAATTTTATCGATAAAGTCTTTGATTTTTTCATTCTGCTTCAACTCTTTCAACTGATTATCGAGCCTTGAGATTTCTTGAAGGAGCTCCTTCGATTGAACTCCACCTCGATTCGCAGAAATTTTTGAAGCCAGATTTTTGTAGTTGATCGCTCCCCAAATTCCACTGAGAACCACAATCACCATGACATAGTAAGCGATCGAATGAACATTCCAAGACAACTCAAATCCAGCGTGAAGCGGAACCACGAATAAAAGAGAGATACCAATCCAAACATGGGCGGCCAGCCAACTCTTCAAACTTCCCTGTGAAGTATAATAAGAACGCTTTCTAATCCCAAACCACATGAGATAAAAAATTGCCAGAGTCGCGAGAACGCCTAAAAAATAACCTAAAAAGCTATCCCCCGAATGACCTGTCGCCGGAACAAAAAGAAAATAGATAAGAGAAAGCACGATCAGGGTCGATAAACTCAGCCAAAGCCAAAAGTAATTTCTGTAACTCCAAAAGCTTTGAGAATCACTGATCACTTCGCTTCACTCCTTTGAGAGCCTTCGAGGCATTCACTCGAAGTGCCGCTCCCGTTGGACAGGAGCGAACACAGGCTGGCCCACCAGAGAGATCGCGACAAAGATCACACTTGGTAGCCTTGGCGGCAGCTCCAGATTTGATATCTTTTGTGGGTTGAACATCGAAACCAAACCATGCCAGCAGAGAAAATTTCTCTTTTGTTTTCGGGTAGGCCATCTTGATGACTGAATACGGGCAATTCTTTTCGCAGTTCCCACAACCAATACAAGAATCTTCAATGACGATCTCACCATTAGTCATCCGTCGAAGAGCATCGGGTGGGCAATCTGTCATACAAAGTGGATTTTCACAGTGCCGACATGAAATCGGAATCTGAATATGAGCGAAAGACTGACCACCTTTTCGATCGAGACGACTCACTCCATCATGAGTGGCGGCACAAGCGACTTCACAGTGATCGCAGCCTACACAAAGATTCGAATCGATAACTAACACGTTGTCAGCATCTGAGACTCCCTGATCCATCATAAAATCTAAAAGAGCGCCCGAGTCTTCTGTGATGGCTTCTTGGATATTTTGAATCTGTCTTTCTTGAATCAAAGACTCAATTGACTTTCTGATCGGCTCTTGCGTTTTGATAATTCTCTGAAAGTTAGATTTTTCAATGGCAATCAGCTCACAGCTAACGGCAGCCGAGGCCGTCGCTGTTCTAAAACTCTCTTCTTCCGAAAATACAGCCATTTCACCAAATACATGGCCCGCTGGAAGATAGGTCCGAGTGATGGAATGTCCTGTCGCGTTTTGAAATGAAATCTTAACCGAGCCTTTGCGAATAAAATATACTCGGTCTCCCAAGTCACCTTGTTTAAAAATAATCTCTGATTTTTTAAAATTTAGTGGAATCGTTTTTTCGACTAGATCTTCAAGAATTTTAGTGTCAATTCCTCGAAAGAAAGAAGATTGAAGGGCACGCAAAAGAAAAACTTGATCAAGATTTTTCTTCACTGACTCGACCGACTTCATCAGCTTGAGAATCTGTTTTCGAGGTGATTCCATCAAAATACAGCTATCCAAACTCGAGACTGTTGCACTTCTGCGACGACCAGAGATCAAACCCATTTCACCAAAAAACTCCCCGCCTCCCAGGCTAACTCTTTTGCCGTTATCGAGATGAATCTCAACCTTGCCCTCAATGATTGAAAAAAATGTATCAGTGTAAGCATTCTTTTCATAAACGATGTCATTACTTTTGAGTCGGTGAAACTTTGATTCAATTAAGAGCTCGCGAAACTGTGCATCACTAAGCTCTTTAAATAAATGAAGCTGGCTTTTAATTTTGGAGATCGCCTCATCGATTGGAATCCCCAAACCCCCCAAGCTTTCTTCAATCAAGCATTGATCTGCAGGCTCGATATCATGCCCTTTAATTCTTTCAATGACTTCGTGCCCTTGATTAATGGCCTGCTTGATTAGAGGATAGCCAATCAATGCCCCTAGAATAAAAAGACCCTTCACATTTGATTCATATTGCCCGTTGACGATCGGAATCGCTGAAAAATCTTTTGAACTAAACTCAACCCCCGTTTCCTCTAAAAACTTACGCGGCAAAGTTCCGCCAATTCGAGCGATAAGGTGATTGCAATCTGCCGTCACATCTCCGGCTGGAGTTTGAATGATGACTTTTTCTTTCTCAATCTTTAATAAACTAGAATTGGCATACATCTTGATTTGACCGGCCTCAATGGCCGCCATGATTTTCGAGCTATTAGCTTCCTTAGCTCTCGGAAAGTCATCACCAAGATTCAATATCGAGACTCTGTTTTTTTCATGCAAAGCAAGAGCGTTCTCAATGGCTGCATCTCCTGCCCCGACGATCAGAACATCTAAATCCTTCAAAGCCTCAGGGTCTGCCAGGCGGTAGTGAACATGAGGAAGATCTGCGCCGTCGACACTGAGTTTTCTAGGCGTACCCTGAACACCGATGCAAAGTATGACAAATCGTGCACTACACTTTTTGTCGTCATAGTGAATCTCAAATCCAGACGATTTTTTCGTGATTTTTCTCACTTCAGCCTTAGTAACTTGAACTCCCAAATCTTTTACTGCACGGTTCCAGTCGTCGAGAATCTGCTCGCGCGTTCCAGCAGAAAAATTTAAGTGAGCTCGAAGGGGAAGCTTTTGTGGCTCAGCCATCACATGCTTTCGAAGCTGATACTCATAGATCGTATTGCCAATTTCTGCCTTCTCAAAAAGCATATGAGACAGCCCCGAGCTGGCGGCATTGGTGGCCGCACCCAAACCGGCTGGTCCGGCCCCAACGATCACGACTTCATAATCAACTTTCAAATTGCCCCACCCATCTATCCTAAATTTTACTCGTTAAGACACTAAAAGACTCCTCTAAGTTTTTAAAAATTTTTGGAAATTCATGTAGTTGCTTCGATGCATTGTGCCGAGTAAACTTTGGGATGTGGGAGGCGAATTGAAATCTCAAATTTTTATCACCGCTCTGATATATCTGACTTTGACAACACAACAAACTGATGCAGCACAGAGTCAATTTATGGGCGTCGGGAGTTGTTCATCCTCTGGCTGCCATGGCCAAGCCACTCCATCTGACAAAATAAGAGTTTTACAAAATGAATACAGCACATGGGCAAGGTATGATCGCCATTCAAAGGCTTATGAAAGCCTCTCTGGCTTTCAAGGAAGAATCATTGCAAAAAACTTGGGAATCAAAGACGCCACTCAATCCGAAGAGTGCTTGGTCTGTCATAGCACTTACGTCAAAGAAGATCGCCTGAAGGCTAGGCTCTATCGAATTGAAGACGGAGTTAGCTGTGAGAGCTGTCACGGAGCTGCTGAGAACTATATCGAAAGTCATGCAGAGAAGGGACAAAGCTACTCAAAAAACCTCAAAAGAGGGTTGATTGATTTATCTAAGCCTGAAGTCAGAGCCAAAGTTTGCCTCAATTGTCATGTGTCTCATCCCGGTGCTGAACTCACTCACCGACTTTATGCCGCAGGGCATCCGAGACTGAGTTTTGAGCTAGACACTTTCTCTGAAATCATGCCCAAACACTGGCAAACCGATCAAGATTATGAAAATCGCAAGGCTAAAGTCAGTTCGGCAAAAATGTGGCTCATGGGTCAATCACTTTTGGCTCATCAAATGATAGAAAATATTTTGAATCATAAGACTCCAAAGCCAGCGGCAGCTCTTTTAGTCGGACCAGACTTTTCTTTACT
Organism: Bdellovibrionota bacterium; assembly: GCA_049436045.1. Taxonomy (GTDB): domain Bacteria; phylum Bdellovibrionota; class UBA2394; order UBA2394; family UBA2394; genus JBMTHG01. The sequence goes on along the minus strand of JBMTHG010000004.1, from coordinate 1,257 downwards.
AAGTTGTTACGGATGTCATCACCGGATCTCCGATAAGGTATGGCGATTTGATAATGCGACGAAGCCATTAGGACAAGTTCGGTGGAATCTCTCTTCGGCTTGGATAGTTTTTCAAGCTTTCCAGATTCTTGAGCCATCGATAACCAAATCGATCACCTCAGTCTTTGGTTCAACACCCGCAGAGCTTAATTCAAAAAATCTAAACTCTCTCCTAACTTTTTTAGATAAAACAGCTTCTTGGCTAAAGCAGAACACAATCAGCGAAGAACAATGGAGAAGGGTTTTCAATCATTTTATTGATATAGCAAAAGCTCAATATCCCATTGATTATGAAGTGGCCGAGCAGTGGCTCATGGCGATGACAGCACTGCAAATGGAGTTAAAGATTAAAGATCAGACAAAAATCAAAGAGCTCTACCAAATTCTTCAAGAAGCCTCCGTTTTTAATAAAGCCCGATTCTTGGAAAAGATTTCTAAACTTCCCTAAAAGAGATGTAAGATAGGGGCCGGAGATTAAAGTTTGAATAGACCTAAAAAGACTTCATTAACGAAGCCTCGAATCAAAGCCTTAAGTTTAGTTCAGACTTTGATCGGGCTAGGACTCGCTGGTCTTGTCATGGTGTTTGCTTTCTCTATCGGCTCAAAACTTTTTCGACCCTCAAAACTATCTGAAGCCATGCTTAGCCTTACGAATAAGAGCCTCGTGATTAAAGAAAGCCTTAAAGAGATTTTTCAAGAGGCCCCGAGAATCAATGGCGGCACGGCCGAGCTGTTTCCGCCCATCGCGAGATGGAATGGCGACGGCACCGAAGTTAGCCCTAACGTTCGCGGCAACGAGGAACTTTTCGATTCGATTGTTGTTTTTGCGCATCCAAACGCTGCTTCCGTTCCACTGACAGTGCCACCCATTGCTGAGGCGCTACCTCGTTGGCTCATCAATATTCAAACTCAATCTGAAGAAGAGATCTCAAACAACTTGGGTCGATATTTCAAAAATTCCTTAACGGCAACGCCAGATCAGCTTCTTTATTCTTTAACCCGTCTCAATCAGATTGATGTCATTCAGAAGTTTGTTGTGACAGAGTCTCTTTCCTCTGATACGGGTCTCTCTTATCCATTTGATGCTCCCACTGCGAATGTAAATTTCGAAGATGGAGCTTATCTTCTGCGTGAGCTGGCTCGCTATGATATTTTTGTAAGAAACGGAGATCTCATCGCTAGTCAAAATACACAAAACTCTCGCGGAAGCCGCGAGCG
>JBMTHG010000003.1:0-44138 GCA_049436045.1 Bdellovibrionota bacterium | reverse complement strand
TTTAGTCGCGGAAAATCCACTTTGACTCTCTCGACTAAATCAGACGTCATTCCGGCAATTTTTACACTTTGGAAATGCTCGCGACTTACCGTTTTTTCGAGCAATGGCACTCCAGCAAAATCTGTTTTTTCCTCAATAAGTTCACCCTTCAAATCGAGCTGACTTGTCAAAGTTTGAGAAAGATAAGTGGTGATGACTTCATAGCCCTTAGAGTTTGCTTTTGCCCTAAGATTCATCGGAATAAGAGTTAAGGCTGCAGGCTCTAACAACTGAGCGGTTTCAACGAATTCTTTTTTCAAGCCCATCAATCCACGCTTCAACAGAAAGGGACGAATGAGAGGCAATAATAAGATGGGCTCTTGCAAAGCAATCTCTTTCACCTGCTGCCCCCCGGCCTGAAGTTTTTTTAATCTCATTAAATCATTCGATCTTTGGCCCTCTACTCTCAAAGTCGAATCATCGCTCTTCATTTCATAGGTGAAATTCTGAATAAAAAGTTGATCGTCTGTTGAAATACTGAGTTGCGTGCTGATGGTTTGCGCCTTCCCAAAGAGCTGAATCTGCATACTTGATTGCTCGTTGAATTCGAGGCGCGCCCCTTCGACCTCTCGCCATGAAGACTCGGTCTTTCCTATCAATCGCCCATCTGAAAAAACTTCGCGATAAGATTGCTTGGGAAAGTTTTTTAAAAAAGCTAGCTCTGCAAAAGCGTTCGCAAAAACAAAAGTCTGAAAGAAAAAAATCCAAGATAAAACTAATTTCACAGGCGAGTCGCTCCATCTTTTCTCAATTCATCTAATCGAGCATTCATCACTCTCATCAGCTCTTGAAATCCATCTTCTAACTTATCTTTTCCACGAATGATTCGATTGAAGCTGCTGCGATAAGTTCCCTCAAGTGAGGTGTCATCGAGCTTGATATCTAAAATGGCGGGAGGATTTTTTTGCATTTTAAATTCCAAAAGAACATCCGCATCAGCTTTTTTTAAATACGCTTTGATCAAAACTAATTTAGATTTTTCATCTTCTTCAATGAGATAAATCTGATGGTCTTTGTTAATATAAGATCGTGCTTTTTCTAAATAGTTCTCTTCAACCAGGTCTTTGAAAACTTTTTGATAATCATCTAATTTTTTTTGCCCCTGAGAAAGCTTGGCGACTTCATCCCAATAGGCCAGCATGGCTCGTCTTCCTAAAGTGTCGAGATCAAGAGCGCTTGAAACCACCTTTCGAATCTCAACATCAAGCTTTTGCTTTTCGTCTTTTGAAAGCTTTTCGTAGTTCTGAACCTTAGATTCTAATGACGAAAACTTATCGACGAGAAATTTCGAACTCGATGATTTTTCGACGGGATATGCCGAATACAAAATTTTTGAGGAAGCCACGGGCCTTACCTCAGGCTCTTTTGCGCTAGAAATCGTGCTCAAGCCTGAGGATTGCGCCATCAACAAAACTGAAAGCAAAATAGAATTGATCATCTGATCACTTTAACCACTCAAAAGGCTCAAAGAAAGTCATAAAGAGCGAGCAGGGTTTGGAAAACGAAACTTCAGGCCTGGAATGCCCCTCAAAACTCCAGAAAAATGCAGATTTTTCTCTCTTAGTTCTTTTCTTTTAGCTTTTGAAAAGTCTGATAAAAGCGAGTCAGGCCGACATAATTGCTCGCCACAGCAATCACCCCCAAAATCAAAATGAGAAAGCCGTTATGGTAGCTGTAATCAGCACTTTCAAAGGGAAGCCTTAAAGCCTCGTAATAGCCTGAGATCACACAGCCCGCACCGATATAAAAAATCCGCTCGGGTCTTTGCATCGCCCCCCCAGAGCAAGGAATTCCCAAACTCTCTGACTTTGCGCGAACATAAGAAGTCGTCACGCTTCCTAAAATACAAAGATAGACCAACCAAATGGCCGGACTATTTTGAAAAAGATAGGCCAAGCCAAAAAAGATACTTAAATCCATATAACGGTCTAAGACGGAATCAAAAAAGCCCCCAGAGGCACTTACTTGGTTGGTGGATCGAGCGATGCGCCCATCTAAAAAATCGAAAGAGCCCGCCAAAAAGAGCAGCCAGCCTCCTGGAATTAGAAAATCAAGACCAATAAACACCGCCGAGATCGTGTTGATGAACAGACCGGTTAGGCTGAGGGCGTTTGGCTTTATCTTTCTAAAAATTAAAAATCGCTCAAGCGGGCCCATGAAATCATGAATCCACCATCGCTTCACTTCCTCAGAGAGCAGGCGGGAATGAGTGATCTTTCCCGCATCCACTTTCTCTTGAGATTCGCTCTTATGCTTCCAATTTTCCGGCGATGAAGTTTTCAACATTTTGGTGAGCTTCAGCATCAGCCACTTGGATCGGCGGATGCTTCATCGTGTAAGACGAAATGGAATAAAGAGGCCCTGAAACTTTTCGGTCGAGCGCCAATTTTGCACATCGAATCGCATCGATGGCAACTCCTGCCGAATTCGGAGAGTCTTCAACACTGAGTCGCATTTCTAAGTGCAGAGGAACACCCGCAAAGCCCGTACCTTCCATTCTCAAGAAGCAAACTTTGTTGTCGTTTTGAAAAGGAACATAATCCGAAGGCCCAATGTGAACGTTGTCTGGATCAAGAGGCACTGGCAACTGACTTTGAACGGCCGCTGTTTTTGAAATCTTCTTCGACTTCAAACGAGAGTGATTGAGCATATTCAAGAAGTCAGTGTTTCCACCGGTATTCAGCTGGTAAGTTCTCTCGAGCTTAATTCCTCGATCTGAAAATGTTTTTGTGAGAACTCGATGAACAATTGTTGCTCCTAATTGGCTCTTGATATCATCGCCAACAATCGGAACTCCAGCGGCTCTGAATTTATCGGCCCACTCTTTTTTCGAGGCGATAAACACGGGCATGCAGTTCACCATGGCCACTTTGGCATCGAGGCAAGCTTGAGCATAAAATTGAACAGCCTCTTCGCTACCTACAGGTAAATAGCAAATCAAAACTTCTGCGCCACTTTCTTTCAAAACCTTCACGACATCGACCGGCTTCTCATCACTCACTCGAAATGATCGATGCTCGGGGTAATCTGCCATGTGAGGAGAAACTCCATCTAAAACATGGCCCATTTGAACTGTGACACCCGTTGCTGAAATCTCATCAACGATTCGAGTTGTGCAATTTGGCTGAGCGAAAATCGCTTTTTCTAATGTCTGCCCAACTTTTCGCTTATCGACATCAAACGCCGCTACCACTTGCAAAGACTCTGGAAGATATCCCCCAACATCGTAGTGCATGAGCCCTAAATGTCGGCTCTTTTCATCAGCACTGGCTCTTTTGTAATATTCAATGCCCTGAAGGAGTGAACTGGCACAGTTTCCCACGCCCACAATGGCTAATTTCAAATTTTTCATTTTTGCTCTCCTTAGAAAGGATATTTTTACCTTTCAGACCTATGGATGAGCAAGGTCATACACAAATTTGACATTTATGTGCAAAGTCTTTTTGGCGTCAAAAACTTAAAGCGATGGAGATGGCGTGTTGAGGCCCGCCACTGCCTCGATGCCGGCGGCCCTAGAGAGCTCGGCCAGAGCCATATTGAGCTCAAAAATGCTCTTGATGAGATCGAGCCTAGCCTTAAAATAAGCCGCATAAGACTCAAGAACGTCTTTGGTGGAGGCCGTACCCAAATTGTAAGAAAGCGCTGTCGAGGTGAGCCAGCTTCGTGCAGCACGAAAACCCTTTTCATTGATTTGAATTCCTTCAATCGAATTGGCTGCTTTTTCGTAGTGCTCTTCGGTCTGAAGTCGCGTGAGAGCGATCAACTGCTGGCGCTGCGCCTCGTTTTTGTAAATCTCGGTCTCTAACTGCTCCATTTTGTTGAGGCTGCGATAAAGACCCAAATCTTGTTTGAAGCCCAAAGCCACCCCGAAGCCAAATCGATTAAAAGGATCATTCAAATAGGGATTTTTGACATCGGTTCGGCCAGGAGCATAAGCGTAGTTGAGCTCGCCGGCCAAAAATATACTGGGGAACAAATCAGAGCGGGCGACCTGCTTCTCTGCCTTTTTGATCGAAATCAAGCGATCGAGTTGCAAAATGCTGGGCTTTTTCGAAATGGCGGTTCGAATCACCTCTTCTTTGATCAAATTATCCACAGGCTCGGGCTTTAACTGCTCAGGAATAGGCTTCCAGTCTCCACGAATGCCCGTAAGCTCCGCCAGAGCCGTTCTCGAGAGAGTTTCTCCCCGGCGAGCATCCAAAAGACGGTTGGCCACATCTGAGGCAAAAACTCTAATTTTTAGTCGATCTTGCTCTTCGACATTTTTCGAGTTTTTGATCAAAAGCTCCTCGAGCTTGTCTTCAGCCGCTTGAAGTTTTTCTTGAACCTCCGAGAGCACATTGATGGCCTCGACAGAAAAGAGAAGATTATAAAAAGCTTTCTTGGTGAGATATCGAATCTCATCCACACGAGATTGGTTCTGAGCTCCGACCAAAGAGATGTTTTCACTGGCCATTTTTTCGTAACCTGAAATCTTCCCCCAAGTGTAGAGCGGCTGAATTGCTTTGACCTCTAACTGAACAAAAGGCCCCAAACCCGTGAAGGAAAAATCATTCTCTAAGTCATTGGATTTCAGATTGAAAAGAAAATCAGAGGCATTTTTTGCGGCGACGGCCGCGTTAGCATCGACATTGGGGACCACTCCTGAAAGAACTTGTAAATCAAACGTGCTTAACCATCGCTCTGCGTTAACCTGACTGAGCCTTAGTTGAGCTTGCTTTAAAGAAGATTGGTTGAGTTTTTTGAGGTCTACATTTTGTTGCGCCAGCTCTAACAACTTCGTGAGTGATAGCTGAGTGCTGTCGGTGGGGCTTACTTCTTGAGCGATCGCAAATGCCGCAACGAGTTGCAAGAGCACTGACGCTATGCAAACTCTTGCAACTTTCGGGCGACTGGCTCCTAAGCTTTTAGAATGGCTAATCATTTCAAAAAAAACTCTCAGCTCATGCTACTCGTTTGACCCCATCGGATCAAATACTTAAAATTTTAGGTGAGGATGAGGGTGGGACTGCCAAAAGATTCAAGCATCGTTTAGAATATCTTTTGGGCTTCATCAAAATTGATTGAGACCAAGGTGAGGGGTTAAGGCCTAGTGGGCTTTTTTATTTTAAAAATCGTTTCCTGTTTTGGGAATCGGGGGAAGGTTCAGTGATTGATTTTAAACCGCCGGCTTCAAAGAAGCCCTTGATGTCTGCTTCGTCATCGTCGCCTCATCTCGATGAATCTTCTGGCCTTTATAGCTTTCTTCACTACATGCAAGATTTACAAGAAGTGCTCGTCAAACAAAGAGCTCTTGGATTGATTTATATTGATGCCAGTGACCTATGTAAAATCGAATATGACTATGGCCACTCGGTTTACTCTGAAGTCTTAAGAGAAGCGATTGCGTCGATTCAAGAACTTAAGGGCAAGCTCATTCGCCAAGACGATATCTTGAGTATTCGGCATCCACGAGATGAAAACTTTCTGCTATTTTTGTCGGCGAAACGAGAAGAGTATACAAGCTTCTTAAAAATGGAAAATCTTCAGCAAATCATTGAGAGATTTTCTGAGCAACTCAACGCTCGCATTTTTGAACTGACTTACCCTTACACTAAAAAAATTCTCAAAGCTGATATTGGCTATTCTTATGCCGTGTTCAATCCTCTTTTGTCTCAAGAGAGAACGGTTTATCGATTGATTGAGCAGGGAAAATCTTTGGCAAAATTTAATGGTGATCGGTTCATGATCAAAGTTCATGAATCTTTAAAAGAAATCATCATCGAAGAAAATATTCGCACTCTCTATCAACCAATTGTGGATTTAAAGACAGGCAAAATCTTCGCCTACGAGGCTCTCTCTCGCGGTCCAAAAGGAACGGCGATGGAAAGTCCTTTGATGCTATTTGGAGTGGCAGATAAAACTAATCTCTCATTTGAGCTCGATCGACTTTGTCGCCGAAAGGCTCTTCAAAACATTAGAAATCTTTGCCCTGATCAAAAGCTTTTTATCAATACGTTTCCGAACACGATGCATGACCCGGAATTTCGAGGAGAAGAACTCAATCATCTTTTATCTTCTTCAAAACTTGCCGGAAGTAACATTGTGTTTGAAGTCACCGAAAGAGTCGCCATTGAAAACTACGCTCTCTTTCAAAAAGAACATCAGTATTTTTCAGCGCGAGGTTTTGGCCTTGCCGTCGACGATATCGGCTCTGGTTACGGCAGCCTCGAAGCGATTGCGAATCTCAGACCAGAGTTTGTAAAAGTGGATCTCTGCATCATCCGAAACATTCATGAACATAGCGTGAAACAAGAACTGCTCAAAGCAATCACCGACATCGCCCGAAAGATCAATGCGAAGATTCTTGTCGAGGGAATAGAGAAACGAGAAGAGCTGGAAGTGGTTCGATCTTTTGACATTGATTTCGGTCAAGGCTTTTATCTTGGTCGTCCCGAAGCTGACCTGCTTCCTCCGGATACGATTATTGATCTGGATCACTAAATCAAAAAATCTAACTTTTAAAAGGCGCCCATCAAGGCATTTAGATCAGGTGTTTTTGGCCAATCTCGAATGGCTCGCGCAAGGCGCAAAGAGCTCAAATCGATAACCTCTTCATTAGCCGCCACATGTTGGCCCGTGTTCCAGAAGAGGATTTTTTTATCGTTGAGCTTTTTGACTCTTAAGAAGTTTGCCGCCTCCATCAGAGCTGGAGCGACTCTCAACAAATCAATGTCAAAGCCTTCTAACTCTTGAAAGCGGTTCATCCATCTCAGGTTTTTCTCGATGTCTTGCCCGAGCGCGGGATAAATCATCATCGAAGAGAGATCAAACTCACGAAACCAAGATACGTCCATCATCGGCCGCAAAAACTCAATCAAAGCACGCGCTTCATTTGCCAGTCTCACTTTAAGCTCTCCCACTTCATGACGAGTGCTAAAGCCCACAATCTTTGTGTCTTCCCAGCCTAGAAGCTGCCGCCCCAGCTCGAGACCTAGCCAACTGATCCCCGAATCAATCGGCAGCATAATCATATCAAACGAAGGCAATGGCTGCTGGCTTAACTCCAAAAGAGAACTCAAATAGCCAAGAGCCCCCAAGTTGTTGTCACCACCAAAATCCAAAATCTTTCGTGATTTAAAATAGGAGTAAAATTTTTGGCGTTTAAAAGCCCATTCTAATGAGGATTTTGATTCAAAAAAGCGACAACGCACTCCTGCTTTTTGAAGCTGCAAAAGTTTAATGAGTTCAGGCCTTGAAATTCTAGACTTTAGAAAAAAAAGTTCCGGCTTCAATTTCATTGCCGAAGCGGCTGTTGCTAAGTCGATGACATAAGGATTGTCGATGAAGCCTGAGATAATAACTTTTTGCCCCTCTTTCAAATCATTCGTGTAAGAGCCCAAAATAAATTCCATTTTTTTGGCGACATTTTCAGTGAGAAAATCAGCATCGAGATTTTCTTCCTTCCAAAAGACATAGTTTTGACCAAACAAATGCTGGGATCTCTGAAGTCTTGTTGGCAGCGACGCCTCCTCACATGATCGAAGACTCAAGCATGGAATTTTATCTGTCAGTTCGGGGAAAAAATGAAAAAGCGCGGGCAAATAGCTAAAGTCATCTTCAGAGCCCTCCATCCAGTCGACACTCAATTTGACTTTGGCCATTCCGGCAAGAGACTCCAGCTTTTGCTGATATTGTCTCTTAGATTTTGGCGATCGAGACTGCCATGATTTTTTTCGTGAATGTCTGGAGCGGTTATGCTGGCGTTGAGATTTCATTTTCTTATAATCGGTATCATTCAGATCAGATCGGATCAACGAAAGACTTCCATCGAAAGCTGAACGATGCGTTTAAAGTCGCGTGGCCTTTCGATCATTTTTTTAAGACCTCGTATCACACTCAAAAGAGGCTCTGGAGCCAAGCGAACTGGCAATTCTAAACGTTTTTCAAGGCGCTCAGCCCAGCCCCTTAAAAGGCTTGTTCCCCCCGTTAAAATCAAGCCCTCTTCTTTCAAAACATCGAGAGCATAAGAACTTAGAGATTCTACATGTTCAACAATCGCATTCTCTACTCGCACGGCCAAGGGCTCTAAAAAGGAGCGCAAATCAGCGGTCGACACTAAAAGAGATTTTGGCAAATGGCTTTGACGCTCAAAACCTTTTACTTCGACGAAATAATCTTCTTGAAGAGGCCATACACTCGCATGATCCATCTTTAGCTCTTCGGCCATTAAGACACCCACTTCGAAATCATAGAGGCGTTTCAGCCCGTCCATAATTTTTTGATCACAGCTAGTGCCCGCCAAGCGCAAAGAAGTTGCCTTTAACATAAAGCCCGCCGACAAGGTGGCGATCTCGGTTGTTCCGCCGCCCATATCGACGATCGTCATTGGCTTTGAAGAGAAGATGTCTTTGCCCGCCCCGAGAGCTGCTGCGAAGGGTTCCTTCACAAGAAAAACTCTTCGGTTAAAGCGACTCAAACCCTTCACATAGGCCTTCACCTCCACATGAGTCGCCCCCCAAGGAATACAAAGATAAACATCTTTTTTAAACAACCAGGGAAAGCGATCGATGCTTTTTACGAGATAGCTCAGATATGAATTGGTAATCTTAAAATCGATGATCACGCCGTCTCGCATGGGACGAATCACTTCAATCCCGGGTGGGCAGCGCCCTGACATGAGTTTTGCTTCATCTCCAAAGGCGATCGGCTTTTGAGTGGCTTCTTCAACCGCAACACTTGAGGCGAGACGTTTAAAATTCTCTGAGTAAGAGTCAGCAACAATTGAATAGGCTGTTCCCAAATCTACAGCGATGCGATTTCGCAGCAATCTAATCCCCTCTCCAACAAAATTTTCCCACTAGTTTCAATTACAAGCAATCCTTTACTCGATGCGCCAGATTTTCAGCAGCGCCGAGTCAAAGAATTGCATCGCGTCGGAGAGCGATTTTTCAAAAATCCTCATGTGAATTTGCTAAAATAGAAACATGGAAAAGGGGAGTATTATTGGTCTGCCACTCGGCGTGGGCATGATTCTTACGGGAATGATCTTAGAGGGTGGCCACATGAAATCGATCATGGGAGGACCGGCTTTTATGATCGTTGTGGGGGGAGCCCTAGGAGCGACTCTTTTGGATGTTCCCTTTACGGCAACCATGCTCGCCCTGAAGCGATTGAAGTTAGCGTTTTTAGGTTCTCATCACGACTACGATGCGCTCGTTGAGCAGATTTGTAATCTCGCAAGCATTGCGAGAAAAGACGGGCTACTCGCTCTCGAAAAACAAAAAGATAGCATTGAAGATCCTCTTCTTAAAGAGGGAATCAAATTTGCCGTCGACGGTCTTGAGCCCAATCTCGTTTCTCAAATGTTAGAATCGCGCATTGAACATCGAGCTACTGAAAATGAATTGGCGGCTAAGTTTTATACTCAGTTTGGAGCCTATTGCCCCACCGTTGGAATTTTAGGAGCGGTCTTGGGTTTGATTCACGTGATGGAAAACTTGAGTAATCCGGATGCGATCGGACCAGGAATTGCCGTGGCTTTTATCGCGACCGTTTATGGAGTGGGCTTTTCGAACCTTCTCTTTATGCCCCTGGGAAGTAAGCTTAAAGCCATGGCCCATCACGAGGGCCTTTATTACGAAATGATTCGTGTAGGCGTAAAAGATATTCAATCAGGCACCTCTCCCACGATCATTTCATCTCACTTGCTTGCTATCGTTGATCAAGATGCCAAAGAAGAGGTCTAGTCTTGGGCAAAAAAAAACATGAAGAGCATGAAAACCACGAACGCTGGATTATTCCCTATGCTGACATGGTTACTCTTCTCTTCGCGTTTTTCGTTGTTCTCTACTCGATGAGCAAAAGTGATGCCGCAAAAATCAAAGCCTTAAGCGAAGCTCTCAATGAAGCATTTTTAGGAGAGAAAAGCGGCAAAATCAAAATGGAATTAGATATTGCGGGCCTCAAAGGCCAGCAGCAATCAGCCCGACGATTTGTGGTGAAACGAAGTATCACGAACGAAGAGATTATCGAGGAAATTAGAAAGGCTCTCGATACTCAAGGCTTCGACGTTGTTTTTCAAGATGAAGCGAGCCCTATCAAACTGAGAATTGATGAACGCGGAGTTGTCATCAGTTTATCGGCCGGCTATCTCTTTGAGCCAGACTCCACTGAAATTCCTCCCGAGCTTTATCCTGTGATTTCTATCGTTTCAGATGTCATCAAGCAAAGTGATCGCTTAATTTCAATTGAGGGTCACACCGACTCACTTCCCGTGATCGGAAATCGTTTTTATGATAATTGGGACCTCTCGGTACTTCGAGCTACCTCGATGACAAAGCTTTTGATCGATCAGTTTGGTGTGAGCCCCCGAAGAGTGACCGCCATGGGCTACGCTCACTATAAACCCGTGGCAAACAACCTAACACCCGCCGGTCGAAACCAAAACCGACGCGTTGATATTATTTTGCTAAATGCCTCTCACTTCTCAGACATGCTTCAAGACGACCTCACTCCTGGAATTGAAAATTCTTCAATCAACCCATGACTCTCAAAACTCTTTGGTGTATCTCCTGCCTTTAAAAGGAGTTGTTCATGAATCATGTTGTTCTTAACCAAATGAAAAATCTTGAAGCCCTCATCGTCTTCGTTGATGACTCAAAAAAAATCATCGGGACTTTGAAAGATAAAGCTCTTCAAGAATATATTCAGCTTGTTTTAAAAAAGGATTTTTCCGGAAAATGGAAAGAAAGCCTGATTTTGTATACCCCTGGACATCCCTCGACTCAGCGAATTTGTCTGATAGGAGCCGGAAGCCGACAAGCTTTGAGTGCTCAAAAATTTAGAATCCTAGGAGCGAAATGCGTTCAAGCTGCACAAGAAAGAAATTTGAAAGAAAATGTGGCCATTTTGCTGCCCAGTTTGCCAAAGCTTAAAGGCTCAGAAATTCTAGAGGCTCTTGAAATCGGCTCTCGAGTCTTTCAGTTTCGATATCATGAAATGAAGCAATCTCAGGCCAAAAAATCTGAAGCCTCGAAAGAAATTCATTTTCAATTTATCGCCCCAGAAGCGCGTGAGACAAAATCATTGCTTGGCGCTGAAAATCGAGCCGCTGCCATTTCGTCTGGAGTCAATTTCGCTCGCTATCTCATCTCGATGTCTCCTCGACATCTTACTCCTAAAGTTTTGGGGGAAATGGCTCAAAAGATGAGCCATTCGTCGAAATCAAAAACGAAAATTAAATCGACGGTCTGGACGGAAAAAGAACTCAGTAAAAACTCCTACGGAGGAATTTTGGCCGTAGGTCAAGGTTCTGACAATCCTCCGCGATTGATTCAACTCGAGTATTGGGGCGCGAAAAAAACAGATAAGCCAGTCGTTCTCGTTGGAAAGGGAATCACTTTTGATTCCGGAGGTTTGTCACTGAAGCCCCCTCAAGCTCAAGAGACGATGAAATACGATATGGCGGGTGCGGCCAGCGTATTGGGAGTCTTTAAAATTGTGACGGAGCTCGCCTTAAAAGTGAATTTGATCGTCATCGTGCCGAGTGCAGAAAACATGCCCTCCGGAAAAGCTCAACGCCCGGGAGATATCATCACCATGGCGAATGGAAAGACGATTGAAGTTCTCAATACCGACGCTGAGGGGCGACTCATTCTTGGCGATGCGCTCTTTCATGCCAGCACTCATTTCAAACCCAAAGCCATCGTTGATGTAGCAACTCTTACCGGAGCTTGCGCCATGGCGGTCGGTGATGCGGCAGCCGGACTATTCACGAATAATAAAAAATTAGAGTCTGATTTGATGAAGGCCATGGCAGTGAGTGGCGAAAACCTTTGGCCTCTGCCCGACTTTGATGATTTTTATGCCGATCTTCTAAAGTCAGAAGTTGCCGATCTCAAAAATATCAGCAAGGGCAAAGGCGGCGGAGCCAGCACAGCCGCCATCTTCTTGAGACACTTCATCGAAAATCAAGTGCCATGGGCTCATCTCGATATTGCGGGATGCGGTTGGTATGATAGCCCTCGGGATTTCGTAGGGGCTCCTGGAGCTTCTGGAGTTCCCGTGCGCTTGCTGTTTGAATATGTGGCAGCTCAAGCTTAAGAACACGCAAAAACAAATTGATGAGTTTTCAGATTTTGTTTGGAGTTTTTTATCAACAAACTTCATTCATCTGAAAACTCGTCGGCCTCCTCTCTATTTGTTTCTTTCGAAAGAATCGAAGGGCAGTCTGTCTCAGCGAACAGAAAATGAGAAAAAATTCATTCATGAGATTCAATTCGGTCGAGGCGGTGCAGTTCTTCATCGGCGGCCCTTGCTTGGTTATGTGAGCCACTGGACGCAAGTGCCAGAAGAGACGGCGCATCTCTATTCGCTCAGTCTTCAAAAAACCTCGCTCGATGATTTGGAGGATTCTCGATCAATGCACAACATCGCTGTGCTTCACGAGTCTTTCGGCACTTTTGTTCAATCGCTGATGCTTCCAAAATCTGCTCCGAAACAGCAAAAGACAAACGACCCCCTTTGGGATTCAATTCATCAAAAGGGGCTGGGCTTCGGTCAAAAACTCGCCCGCGCTTTTTTCGATCAGCAAATCAAATCGACGGAAATCAAAAAACTGTTGAAATTTCAATGGCATAGAGACCTCAAAACAAGCCAAGTGGCTCTGGAATACTTGCGGGCCTTAACTCGACAAAGCCAATAAGATGGCCTAATTCCTGATAATTGGATGAGGTTTTCTTGGGCGATTTTGTTTTTATTTTTTTTCTTTCTAAAAGATCTTCAGGCCCAAAACTTTTCTGAACTCTCTCGATCTCAGATATTGGATTTCAAAGAAAATTGGCGTCAGCTTCATGTCTTAGGAGTTCCCGATGGCGGCTTGCTCAAAGAGCAGCGCTTTCGCTTAGAAGATCTATTTGATTATTTTTCAGAGCTGAACTTAGATCCCAGCCATCTTTCAGAAGAATTCGATTATTTGTTTTATTTTCCGGTGAGCCTTTTGGAATTAAGTCAGAACTTTGAAAGCCATCACTCGTCTCGTCTTCCGCAGCTCTATGAAGTGAATCAAGAACAACTCCGCCTGCAAGACCCTAAGTTCATCGACATTCTTCAATCTTTAATTCTTCAGATTCAAATTCGAGAAGAAATGATTCGATTTCCTCTGTTTGCAGATTCGCAATTTTTGGCAGGCCTAAACTCGGATGATCGAAAACATTTTTATCGCCTGCAATCGATCAGTGATAGAGATCAGGAAATTTTTGAAAGTATCGCAGATCAAAAATTTTTAAATCAAAAAGATTATGCTGCTGCCGCAAAAATTTTTGGCATTTCTGATGAATCCGTAGAAAGTGCTTACTTCGATTATCTTTATTTGGGACGACTTGATCGACATTTACCGCTCGATGAGGCCGCATTTCGAAATCATTTTGTTTCTACCGATCGCTCGTTGGGGCTTGATCGAAGTGATTATAGCGACCAAATAGATTTTTATTGGCAGCTGTATTTGGCCTCGCATCGAGCGCAGTGGCGTTTAAGCTGGGAAGATCTTTGGATCAAATCTCAAGAAGACACATGGAAGATGTCGGGACACGTGTGGCTCGAAAATTTCATGAGCGATCAATGGTCGGGATTTCAATCGGCCTCTAGCCTCACCGCTCAAGAAATTTTTTTCCAAATTAAAGATTATATCGAGTTGAGCGAATCTCTGACCGATCGTGATCGACAACGCTTTAATGACGCACTCTTTCTCATGCGAACAGAGGGAAAATTAAAAAACAAGGATTTGCCTGAGGCCATTCGACCATTGATTGCTGTTGCCTTGTTTCCTTTTTTAACGCTTGAAGACTCCTTCATTTTTCTTGATCAAAAATTTCGGCAGCTTCCTCTTTTTGAACAAGAGCGTGTTCTTTGGAGGCTTCCTCTGAGTGTGGGTGAGAGAATCTATTGGCAAGAGCGTCTGCATCAAATCTCATCTCTTAACACTGCCGAACTCGAAAAGTTTGAAGATGACTTGTGCTTGAGACTGCTTGAGATTGTCGACTTTGAAGTAGAATCTCATGATGCCCCACAAGTCGAGCTGATGGATGGTCAGGTGGTATCGAGCAGTTCTCAAATTCGAGCTGATATGGCCGATTCGATTGAAGAAAACCGCTCGCAGATTGACTACGGCCATTATCCGCAATGGTTGATTGATACTCTGATGATTCATCTGTTTCCGAGCCAAGAATATTGGAGTCTTGAATGGCAAAAATCAAAAAATGAATGGCGAAGATTAAATTTTATCGAAGAACAGTCAGGTGCTGAGTTAACGAAAGAGGATTTTCAAAGAATTCAAGAGACTTTGTTTGATAAAAACAAACAAGCTAAAACTGATTACTCATCCCCTCTTGTTTATCTAAGCTCCTTTGCGCACGGCTTTGTGTCTGATCCGGCGCGACTGATTCCCGCTCTTTTCTTGGGCTCGGCCTTTCATTTGGTTTTTCGCAGTCTCGGTGGCAAGTTGGTTTTTAGCGTTTTGTTTGGAGATGCGGGTCTTAGAATCGGCTCTGCCTATTTTTTTGAAGATCATTCACAGTCTTGGTATGAAGTGCCCGTCGATCAATTGATTTGGACACCTGGTCAATGGGCTGCTCAAGAACTTCAATATCTTGGGCGCGTGAGCAAATCCCTTGTTTTTCCGGCCGACGCCTCAGAGCGATTGTGGGCCTTTCGAGATTTGGGTCAGTTTTCTTCTGAAGCTTTGAGCTTTGGAGCGGGGGCTTTAAGCCTCGAACTCGCTCTACCTTGGAGTCGCGTTATCCATTTAAGACAAATGGGGCAACAGCATCGACATCTTGAAAAATTTAAACGTCAACGAGATCAACTTCTCGAACTCGAAGCCAGCGCGATCAAAGACTTACAGCGAGCAGAATTAGAAACCTGGGCTCGCCGATCTCTTCAGCCTAAAGATCGCCTTAAGATTTGGGTCGAAAGAGAAAATGCCTGGCACCGCTTATTGAGACTCGAAGCCAGATGGCTATCTGAAAATCGCGGAATTTGGGGTCGCTTGACTCAAGGCGCGCACTTCTTAGCTCGAATGGGGGCTAAAGTGTATGGTCTTCTTCCGATTAAATTGCCCCAGGTCAAACGCATCAAATTCGAGCTTCAAAACTGGAAGCTACGTCGAAGCAAATCTCTATTGCAACTCGATCGAAATATAAAAACTGCTCAAGCAAAAATTGAAGGTTTAGAGCGAGCTTCGCTTGGCGACGTGTTGCCTCGACTCAAAAGTGAGATCTCAAGACTTGAAACTCAGTCACGAAAGATCGATCAAAAACTTCTTCAGCTTGGAGACGAAATGGAGATTTTAATCGATCAAGTTTTACTCGCACAAAAAAGCTCAAAAGCTTCTTCTTCGAGAAACATCTCGCGAAGAGAGCAAAATCTCTCTGAGCTCTCGACACAGATTCTGAAACTCTTGGATGAAAGTCTTTCTCAAATCACAAGCTTAAGAGAGGCTTCTTTACCTGTGGAGGGCTATCGTCATTTTTGGATTTCAGTTTTTGATCGAGCGCACTCACTGACTCAAGGTGTCTCGTGGCGAAACCAGTTGCAACAAAATCAGCTTCAAAGCTCGATCGCCCTTCAAAGGCTTCAAGTCGACTCTTATCTGATGCTGAGAGATCAATGGCTTCAATGGCAGCATTTTTGGACTCGATATTCTCATCAGCGCCGAGGCTTTTTGACCGATCGAACTGACTCAGCTCTTGCCACTCCCGAGAGCTATTCTCACTTGCAATCACGGTTTTTAACGGCCGATCAGTCGATGAAAGATGTCTTACAAAAACTCCATCAATCTGAGGCTGGTCTCAGTCGAGTCTCTTCGAGAAGCTTGTTTGAGCTGGATGATTATTTCAAGCAGATCAGAGATCAGCAGATCATTTCAGAAAGAGCTCACTTGCAAACCCAAGGTCTGTCTGACTTCAAAAATCGAGGGCAGAAAATTTCAAACCAAGACCTCCCCTTAGAGCTTCGAGAATTTGGCGTCGAATCTCAAATCTGGAAACACCAAGATGAAAGCTGGATTCACTATTTGATCGATAATAATCATCAAGCTTTTGTGATTTCTGGAAGAAATTTTGCAGGAAGATTTAAGATTTTCAACAGAATCAATGTGATTCGCTAAGCCCCTAAGGCCTTTGAAAAACTAGCCGCGCGACACAAAAACAAAAATGTTTTTTCTGGCAGACTAGAAGATTTCAAAATTTCGAGCAGGGCTTTTTCTTGAGCGCTGTTTTCATATCGCGGCAGGCTTAAGCCAAATTTTTCAACCTTAAGTGAGCGAGTAATTTCTTCGACATGCTTAAAAATCTCAAACCAATGCTCTCGACCTTGTTTTGAATCGGGAAGAGAAGACTCTTTAAACAGATGCCCTCCACCCACTAAAATCAGACGATCAAACTTGAACTTTGAATACGTAGGCAACATACATCGTTCACCCACCTCAGACTGAAACACGCGCCGAGAAACCAACTCTCCGAGGTTTCCATAAAGTCGCCAATCCAACCACGCGTTCGTCGCTCGAAGAGGCACTTCATCTTTTCCTACAATCGAAATGACAAGATCGCCGTCGAATCCGTCGAGCTCTTCTGGAATCTTTTTAAAAATCACCACAAAACTTAGAATAAATTCAATTGATCAGAGGCGCCAAGCCTTTTATTTCAGAGCGCTTTCAGGCTCAGCTCGATAAGTTTTGGCCAACTCATCAAGAAGCCCGTTTACAAAAGATGCACTCTCTGAAGTGCTGAACTTTTTAGCAATCTCAACCGCCTCATCAAGAATCACTTTAAAAGGCGTCTCTTTTGAAAACATCAGCTCCCAAGCCGCCATTCTTAAAACCACACGATCCACACGAGCCATTCGCTGAAGCTTCCAATGCTCAGAGACTCTTTGCAGCTCTTGATCAATTAGAGTTTGCTCCTTAAGAACGCCTTGAACGAGGTTCACAAAAAACTCGCGAGAGTCATCGGGAATCTCAAAGTGTTTCGCAAAAACTTGAGGATTATCGGTTCGTGTTTGTAACCCGAGATCAGACTGATAAAGATAACCTAGTGCCGCTTCGCGCGCCATTCGACGATAACCCATGGATTCCTAGCCTTAGTTCGTGTCATTGCTTTTGTCAAAACGCGGAGGCTTTAAAAATCATGCGTTTTTTGGCCAAGTCCAAAGAGGATATTGAGCACAAAAATCCCGAATCTCTTCACGAATTTGAAGTAATTTCTCTTCATTTTCAGAGGCCTTGAGAGCCTTAACAATCCATTGGCCCACCGACTTCATTTCAGGTTCCAAAAGGCCTCGAGTCGTTAAAGCAGGGCTTCCTAGGCGAATACCTGAGGTCACACGCGCTGACTGTGGATCTTGGGGAATCAGATTTTTATTCACTGTAATTCCAGCTCTTCCTAAAACATCTTCAGCTTTTTGACCCGTGATTTCAAAAGGTCGCAGATCAATGAGCATCAAATGATTGTCGGTTCCGCCACTGACAACACTGAGACCCTCAGCTTGCAATTGCTCCGCAAGAGCCTGTGCGTTTTTGATGACTTGTTGAGCATAAACTTTAAACCGAGAGTCCAAAGCCTCCCCAAATGCAACCGCCTTTGCCGCAATCACGTGCATGAGCGGCCCGCCCTGAATTCCAGGAAAGATGCGCGAATCAACAGCTTTAGCTGCTTCTGCCGTGCTGAGAATGATTCCGCCCCGTGGGCCCCTTAAAGTTTTGTGCGTTGTTGATGTGACATAATCAAAAAGTCCGACCGGAGAGGGATGCAGACCTGCGGCGATCAATCCTGAAGGATGCGCAATGTCGGCTAGAGTTTTTGCGCCAACTTCATCCGCAATCTCTTTGAAAGCCTTAAAATCGATCACGCGTGAATAAGCCGAAGCGCCCGCCACAATCAGTTTAGGACGATGCTCACGCGCGAGGTCTCGCACTTGATCATAATCAATATAAGCTTTTTGATCTAAACCATAGTGCACGATCTTATAGAGTCGCCCTGAAAAATTCACAGAAGCTCCGTGAGTGAGATGCCCGCCTTGAGACAAATCCATACTCAAAATGCAATCTCCGGGTTGAAGCACGGCAAAATAAACTGCCATATTCGCTTGCGATCCAGAGTGAGGCTGAACATTCACAGATTCGGCAGAGAAAAGTTGTTTCAATCGTTGGCGCGCGATCTCTTCAACTTCATCAACAACTTCACAGCCCCCATAGTATCTCTTAGCGGGATAGCCCTCGGCATATTTATTTGTGAGCACGGAGCCCGTGGCACGAAGAACATTTTCAGAAGCAAAATTTTCTGAAGCAATCAGCTCAAGCTGACTGAGCTGTCTTTCTTTTTCTTGATCAATGAGACCGAAAACTGAATCGTTCATAGGAGTAATCTAGCGTGTTTCTTCAAGATGCCGAAGCTTAAATTGAGCTTAGTAGTTTTCTTCAAGCTTTGAAATTTTATCAATTCTTTGCTGATGCCTTTGATGTTGATGATCGAAAGACTCGTTCAAAAATGCATTTAAACAATTTAAAGCCTGATCTTCAGAAATGATTCGGGCCCCCAAGCAAAGAATCTGGGCATTATTGTGTTTTCGCGAAAGCCCCGCCGAGATCGGCTCTGAAACACAGGCCGCTCGAATTCCATGAATCTTATTCGCTGCCATCGACATGCCCAATCCTGATCCGCAAATTAAAAGACCCAGTGAATCGGAATTTTTTAAAACTTCATGACATAGATCCGCCGCAATATCCGGATAATCACAAGACTCCGTTGAATCGGTGCCAAGATCGATGAGTTCAAGAGTGCCCGAAAGTTTCTTTTTAAGAGCTTCTTTTAAATCAAAGCCCGCGTGATCCGCTCCGATGAAGAGCTTCAATCGACAAACCTTTTGAAAATTAAACTCGCGTTTGTGCCGCCAAAACCAAAACTATTGCTAAGCGCATAATCATGCTTCCAATCTTGAGCATGATGCGGAACATAGTCGAGATCACATTCGGGATCAGGATTATCCAAGTTGATCGTTGGAGGCACCACCTGATGCTGAAGAGCTTGAATCGCATAGACGCTTTCAATTCCACCAGCCGCTCCAAGCGTATGCCCCACCATCGACTTCGTTGAGCTCACTTTCATTTTATAAGCGTGATCTCCAAAAACTTTCTTGATGGCTTGAGTTTCGGCTACGTCTCCAAGGCCGGTCGAAGTGCCATGCGCATTGATCGCTAAAATCTTTTCCTGATCAATCTTAGCCTCTTCAAGAGCTAACTTCATCGCCTCAGCGGCACCGCGGCCCTCAGGAGATGGTGCGGTCATATGATAGGCGTCACAGTTGGCCCCATAACCGATAACTTCCGCAAAAATTTTCGCCCCTCGTTTTTTGGCGAGCTCTAGCTCCTCAAGAATTAAAAGTCCTGAGCCCTCGCCCACCACAAAGCCGTCTCGATCTTTATCGAAGGGCCGTGAAGCTTTTTGAGGTGCATCATTTCGAGTTGAAAGAGCTCTCATCGAATTAAAGCCAGCCACACAAAGAGCACTAATCGTAGATTCCGTGCCACCTGTCACGGCTCGATCAATATAGTTGTTTTTAATCATTCGAAAAGCTTCACCAATCGCATGCGCACCGCTTGAGCAGGCCGAGGTTGTGCAGAAACTTGGGCCCCCAAATCCAAAGCGAATCGCCAAGTGGCCCGCTGCGAGATTTGAAATCAACTTAGGAATGAAAAAAGGCGAGAGTCTTGACGGGCCTCGCTCCATGATGGTTTTTTTTCCATCCTCAATTTCGTTCAGACCCCCAAGGCCGCATCCTACGATTGTAGCCACACGTTGTTTTTCGACTTCATTAAGGGATGAGAGCCCGGCATGATCGACAGCCATTTGCCCAGCGGCAATCGCATAGTGAATGAAATGATCCATCGTGCGAGCTTCTTTTGCTGGCACAAACTTCTCAAGATCGAAGTCTTTCACCTCAGCCGCAAATTGCGTCTTAAAGTCAGTCGCATCGAAGCGAGTAATTTTATCGACGCCCGATTTGCCCTCGATCAAGGCTCGCCAGTTTTCCTCCGATCCAACACCAATCGAAGAAACAACTGAAAAGCCTGTGACAACAACTCTTCGCGACATAAGCGAGATTAGGCCGCTTTGTGCTTACCAATGTAAGAAATTGCGTCTTGAACTGTTTTGATCGATTCAGCGTCTTTGTCTGGAATATCAATTTGAAACTCATCTTCCATCGCCATCACCAACTCGACGATGTCGAGTGAGTCAGCTCCAAGATCATCGACAAAAGAGCTTTCAGGCTTAATTTTGTCTTCTGTTATCTTGAGGCTTTTGCTGATGAGTGCCGTTACTTGTTTTTCTAGATCCATATCTATTCTCCTTAATTGCTCTGACTTCTCTTATTGCATGAGAAGTCCACCATTGATGTCAATCTTTGTCCCAGAAATATATGAGGCCTCCTCAGAAGCCAAATAATGCACGCAAGCCGCCACCTCTTCGGCTGATCCGAAGCGATTGAGCGGAATGTTTTGCAAATAGGCCGCTTTCACCTGATCTGAGAGCTCTCCGGTCATCTCGGTCTCGATAAATCCAGGGCAGACCACATTACAGGTGACATTTCGAGAAGCGAGCTCTTTGGCTACGGATTTTGAAAATCCAAAAAGCGCCGATTTGGAGGCCGCATATGCAGACTGACCCTTGTTGCCCATTTCGCCCACGACAGAGCCCATGCAGATAATTCGCCCATAGCGATTTTTCATCATCGCGCGAGAAACACCTCTGACGACATTGATTGTTCCAAGCAGATTCGTTCGAATCACCTCGTCAAAGTGCTCGGGAGTAGATCGCGGCAAAAGAGCGTCGCGAGCTAATCCTGCATTGCAAACAGCGATATGAATACTCCCAAACTCTGCCTGAATTTTTTCAACCGCAGCATCCACCGCGGCGGCTTCAGAAATGTCGAAGCCCAAAACCTGTGATTTTGGACTGTCTTTTTGAACTTCTTTGAGAACGTCCTCAGCCTGCTTCTGGTTGCTCTTGAAATTGATGATCACTGTGGCACCAGCCTTTGCCAAACGCTTTGCAATCGAAGCGCCAATGCCTCGACTCGCCCCAGTCACCAATGCCACTTTGTCATCTAAACGAAAAAAACTCATGCCTCTGTTTTTGCCAGCTTCTCTTCGATTTGGGGAGCTGAAAAGTGTGTTTTTAGTTTTTCCATCAGACCCTGTTTCGCATAGTGACTTGCCATGCGAATAGCACTCGAAATCGCTTTCGCGTCAGACGAGCCATGCGCAATGAGCCCGAGCCCTTGCAGGCCAATCAAAGGAGCCGCGCCATACTCTCGATAGTCTAGCTTTGATTTCATGGCCATGAAGCCCCCGCGAGCGAGCCAGGCTCCAAAGCTCCAAATTGTGCTTCTTGAAAACTCTTGCTTCAAAATTCGCCCCACAGCTTTGGCCACACCCTCAGCTGTCTTCAAAACGACATTGCCCACAAAACCATCGCACACAATGACATCGGCTCGACCCGTCAAAAGATCTCGACCCTCGACATAGCCCATGTATTCTTCTGGCATTTTGGCTTTGAGCAACTCATGAGCCTCTTTAACGAGCTCGTTTCCTTTGCCCTCTTCTTCACCTATATTGAGAACAGCCACTTTCACTTTGGGCTTATCAAAAATCGCCTGAACGTAGAGTTTTCCCATCCAAGCAAATTGCTCTAGGTGAAGAGCCGTGCAATCGACGTTGGCTCCAGAGTCTAACAAAGCCGTAACGCCTTCTTGAGAGGGAAAGTGACAAAGAATCGCTGGCCGCTTCACGCTCGGAAGTCGACCCAAAATTGCAATGCCATAGGCCATCATCGCCCCAGAGTTTCCGGCTGAAAGCGCTGCATCTGCCTGCCCCTCTTTCACAAGCTGAAAACATTTCGCCATGCTCGAATTCTTTTTGGAGCGAACAACCGCCGATGGGCTTTCATCCATTCCCACGACATCTTCGGCCTCCACGAAAACAATCTTTTGCTCTCGCTCCCAAGCCTCCCAGCGAGAGGTCTCGAATTTAAAGTCTAATTTTTGATCTGATTTGTTGGCTAGAATTTGTGAGAGGCTCTCACGGAGCTCTTTTTGAGGAGCACATAAAAAAATTTGCAGATCTTCTTTTTCATCCTCAGCACGAAGAAGTGCTGAGTAAGCTCCCAATAGATTCGGAGCCGCTAGAAAATCCCCCCCCATCGCATCAAGCGCGATTCTCATTTTCATTTTCAAGCGACTTCGCTACGAACCACTTCTCGTTTCTTGTAGTAACCACAAGACGGACACACTTTGTGGGGCTTTATCGAGCTTCCACAGTTGGAACATTTTGAGAGACCAGGAAGTTTCACATTCCAATTGGCTCTTCGCATTTTACTTTTTGATGCTGACGTTTTCTTCTTTGGTACAGCCATAATTTCACCTCAAATCTCTCCATTTTTCGATCACGGAGAAACCAAAATTCTTACCGAATCAAACTCAGAAGCACAACGAATTAAGATTAAAAATTTAGGGCTTAAGCGGCTCTAACACATGACTGAGGGCTGAGGCCTTCGGGCGATCTTCGAGAAGCTCGATTCCCACAGAAGAACAGCCCGGCGCACAGAGCCCCAAGTTGAGATTTTGGCCACATTCCAAACAGAGCCCCTTACATTCAGCTGAACACAAAAACCGCATGGGGAGGGCCAAAATGAGCTCCTCACGCAAAAGAGGCCGCAAATCGACGACTTTTCCATCAAAAGCACCAAAGCTAACGTCCTCATGCTCCCCCTCAGCATCGGTGAGCACTTTAGATTTGGATGAAGAACGATGTCTTGAGGGTTTTAAATCTTTTGTGGAGCCATGAATCACCTTGCCACCGGGCTTATCGTGCTTTGAAAACTGGCTTTGAGGCATCAAAAAGAACTCCAAGGGCCCCGAAATGTCTTTTTCAACGGGCATCATGCATCGATCACAAATTCCAGAAATTCGAGTTTTAAAGCCTCCCTTAATATCCACCTTCGAGGCCACTTTGACGACTGTTGCCCGCCCGACGATGGGTTGAGAGAAAGTTTTTTTGAGCTCACTGAGATTCGCCTGATCATCATCAAAAGCCCCTAAAACGAGATCTGAGAAATCCTCTTCGAAGTGAATCTCAAATCCGCCCTCGGGAATCTGCTGAAAGGCAAAATGCAATGACTTGGAATGAGTCTGTGACATGGCTCATCCATGCCATGAGTCTGCGATTTTCTCAAGCTGGCCTTGGAGACTCATTGAAAACAATGCTATTTAACCCCCATGAAACTCGGATTGCTCGGCTATGGTTCGCAGGGAAGAGCGGAGGCATTGAATCTTCGAAAATCAAATTTTAAATTTCTGTTGGGTCTGCGGCCAGGTCGATCTTGGGATCAAGCCGTCAAAGATGGCTTCGAGCCAATGAGTCCGGAAGAATGTATCGAAAAATCAGAAGTTGTTTTTTTGAATTTGCCCGATCAGGCTCAGGCCAAGTTTTATCGGGAACACCTCCTAAAGCAGGCCCATCTTCGATGGATTGTTTTTGCACACGGCTTTTCAACCAGCTTTCAGCTAATTCCTGTTGAGCCACAAGGGCCCGCACACATCTTGATCGCTCCAAAGGGGGCGGCCTCTGGATTGGAGCGACTCTATGGAACAGCCAAAGCACTGCCGGGGGTTCTCGCCTATGAGGCCACCGAAAAAAATCCGATCGGCCCCGGAGAAAAACGAGAGATTGAAAAACTCGCTCTGGCAATCGGTTGCCATCCGAAAGCTATTTTTTGGGCGAGCTTTAAAGATGAATGCATTTGCGATCTGTTTTCAGAGCAGGCTCTTTTGTGCGGAGGTGTCAGCAGCCTCCTTAGAAAAAGTTTCGAAACTCTGGTGGAAGCTGGCTACAATCCAAAAACTGCGTATTTCGAAACTCTTTATGAGTTGAAGCTCATTGTCGATTTGATTTGGGAGCACGGAATTTCAGGAATGCGCTCTCGAATCAGCCCGACGGCCAGATTTGGAGATGTCACTCGCGGGGATCGAGTGATCGATGATTCGGTAAAAGAAAACATGAAAAAAATCTTATCAGAAATTGAGTCGGGAAAATTCACTCGAGAATTCTTGGAAAAAAATGACTCCTCCGAATATCAGCAAGAGCTGGATCGACAATCAGATCACGAGATCGAAAAAATTGGATCTTTGATTCGAGAGCAAATGCAGTCTTAAGCTTGAGCAATAGCTTCTTGATGCTCAAGATTCGGCACTGTCTTTCCTTCAAAGTGAGCCATGCCGCCCTTTAAAACATAAAGAAAGGCAAATCCTTTAGCGGCAAAAAGTTCACAGGCCGAAACACTCTTGATTCCATTTTCACACACAAAAAGAATGGGCTGGTGCTTCGAGAGACCCTCCATCTTCTGTGGAAGCTTTTCCACAGAAACCTGAACGGCCTCTGGAATCGCATCTCGATTGAAGTCTTCTGCGGGTCGAAGATCAATGATGATTCCGTCTTGCGCCATGCCAAGCCAAGCCTCTAGCTCTTCTGAGAAAATCAGATCATACATCAGGCCCTTATCTAAAGACTCCAGTGACATGGGGAGCTTTAAGGCCAATTTTCGAGCCACGTTCTTTAGCAACATGCTCAATCGTTGATTTTGAGATTTTAGATCAGCCTGTTGCTTTTCGAGCTCGCTGACTTTTTGGTTGAGCTCCTGAAGAGCATGACTCACTTCTTGCTTCCAATGTGAATTTCCAAACATGCCTTAAGAGTATCGAGGCTTGAAATCGATTGGCAAGCATTCGTTTTTTAAGCTTTTTTTCGACGAAGCATCATCAAGGCCAAGAGAGCGCTCGCAAAGAAAAAGAAAGTTTTGGAATCAGCACCTCCGTGAGAAGAAGCACTGCAGCCCCCTCCCGATTTTGGTGAAACTGAGTTGGCGGTGGCCTGACCTGTGGTGAGGTTTAAAGAATAATTAAAAAGACTCTCGGGATGATTGAAGGCCACAATCGTAGCCTCTGTGGCGTCAAAGCCTCCCAAATCGAACTCTACTTCAGCCTCTGTTGATGAAAAAATCGTTCGATAGCGTGCCACCACGTCGTAGTAACTGTAATCGAGTGTCGAAAGCACGAAGCTTGTTAGCTCGTTAAAATTCTCGCCGCGAATTCGATAAACGGCGTAATCACCAATCAACTCGATCTGCTCGACTAATTCAATCGTGGGAGCTGCCGTTGGGGATGAGGGATACAAACTTCTTATTCCTCTCTCATCATCGACCTTCGGTTCTCGACGAGAAGTTTCACCGCGCCCCGAGGCATAGAACATGGTGGCTTCATACAAATCAGGGTCAGACTCAAAAAAAGATACGGAGGAATGGTCCAAGCCAAGCATATGCCCCACCTCATGAGTTGCAATGTTTTGAACATCAATGAAGCTTAAGTCGTCTTCGTTTTCAACGATGGCCCAATCGAAATTCTGCGCATTAAAATAAATATCAGCATAATTGATTTCGCCAGTGACGGAATTAAAAGACGAAAGAGTCACAGCCAGAGCATTTGATGGAGGTCGAAACGAAAGCTGGCTCCAACCCGATTCGACCCATCGGATGAAGTTTCGACCTTGGCGAGCACCATTCGGCCCCCCCAAGTTCACCTCTGTAAAGCTTAAATCAACACCCGTGATGAGCCTCCAGGCTTCAAACGAGTCTCGAATTGGATCCTTAAAATTATTGGGAATATTGTAGAGCTCATAAGTGACCGACCGATCAGCCCAGACCGCGGGTCGACCGGCGTTTGAGATCACTGTGAACGCCCTCAGCTCCGTCGCCTCCGCGAGAAGGAAAAGAATCACAAATGTAAAAAAAGAAAATCGCAAAGCGCCCACCCTCTCTTTAGTCGCTATTCAATATTCCAATAAATTTCTTCTAAAAAATTTTCGTAACTCCAGATTTTCGAAGCTTTAACCGCATGAAAAGATTGCTGTTGATTGGATAGCCGTCCCTCATTCGCCCCGACAGCGATCACAAAGCGATCCTCCTCGGAGTTTCGAGACACCAAATAGGCTGACCAATCAGCAAATCGATTAAGACTTGATTGGCCCACACGATCTCTTAAAAAAACCACATATTCCTTGCCAGGTAAAATCTGCGGCAAGCCGGAGATCTTGACGGTTCTCTCACCGTCAACACCTCCGGGCAAGTGCAGATCAACGACCTCCCCAGATGCCGCATCACCCTTGATATTTTCTAGAATTTGAACACGATGAGACGTCCACACGCTGGCGTTCCAGGTTTGGTAAGACGAACTTAAAACTTTTACTCGATAAATTTCTACAGCGTTTCGACTTAACGCGCTGATGCCCACATCGACTACGGTCGTTGCGTGAGACGACGACAAAACAAAAAACAGGCCAACAAAAACAACTAAACTTCTAATCAAACCGGCTTTCCTCCCCCGCTTCAGATCGCCCTTAACGATCATTGTAGCACTGCGCCAAAGCACTGCGCAATGAAGCTTGAAAGGTAACTTTTTTTGCAAAGACTTTTAGGCTTTTGAAATGATCTGCTTCTTTAAATGACGCCCGATGTCAGAGATCACGCCAAACAAAATTCTTAAATCTCGATCAGAAATCGCAGCTCGTCGATACATGTTTTGAAGATCATCGAGAATATGATCGGAGTCTGTTTTCATAAATTCAATTTCTTCTAAAAGATTGCGAAGCGAATGAAAAAAAACTTCCTCATCTTTTTTGGGCGGCAATTGAAAATCCCCTCGCTGTGGAATTGAAATTTTTTGCTGAGTTGAAAACCAAAGCTGAAGAGCCATGGCGACGGCAGAGGTGAGATTGATTGAAGGAAAGTCATCGGCGGTGGGAATCCAAATGATCTCGTTGCATTTTAAAAGTTCCTCTGCCTCAAGACCATTGTCTTCTCGTCCGAAGACAAGCGCAGAAGTTTGGGTGTTAAGCAAAGAAGATCGTTCCACAAAAAAATCAGGAAGAGTTGAAACTGGCGCTGAAACGCTTTGAGGCATCATCGAAAATGCGCCGGCGAACTGAATGTCACTTAAGGCTTGAGAGAGGTTATCAAAGAGTTTGGCATTCTCGATCAAGTGATGCGCCTTTAGACTTCGCTTTCGACAAGCGTCTGAGTGCAAATCGCAGCGCGGCTGCACCAATCGAAGGTCTTCTAGGCCAAAATTAGCCATGAGGCGGGCGACTCCGCCAAGATTTTCATCTCCCTTCGGCGACACCAAAACAACGGCTGGTTTCATCGAAAAATCTCTAACAACTCATCGAACTTCTGAATGACTCGAAGATTTTCACTCCAACGATTTTGCCGGACTTCTGAAATTGAAATCACTTTCTTTTCTGGAGCAGCTTCAAGCAACTCTATTGTTTTTAATTCCTCTTTCAAGGGATCATAGATCAGACTTGCCACATTCGCCGCACGCGCAGCACAAACATCGGTAGCAAACTGAGAGCCTACATGAATCAACTGATTTGGTTGAATCTGTAACTCCTCGATAAGAAGCTCGAATGCTCGGCTCTCTGGTTTTGGATGGCCCTCTTCTTTCGCCAAAATCAGAGTTTCAAAAAAATCTAAGAGTCGAAACATTTTTAGATATTCTAATGAGGCTTCGGGCTCATTGGTGACGCAGGCTAGACGGTATCCGCGCTCTTTAAGTGTCACGAGCACATCTTCAACATACTGCGGAAAAACCAGCTTGATCGAAGCGCGGTAAACCTCATCAAACTTTTGCGCTGAAGTCGGAAAGTTTTCTGAAACAAATTTTTTTAAAGACTCATTTCGATCGTCTCCTGAAAACTCGCCCGCCGCCGCTAACGAATTTCTTTGAGAGCGCCAGCTCCACCAAAGCTTCTCAAAATCTTGCTCTGACAAGTTTTCATGAAGCTTCAAAAAGTCTCTAAGCCACACATTGAGCGGGGGATTGGAGTGAATTAAGACCTCGCGAAGAGAAAATGAAATCGCGGGGATTTGCCTTGCAGTTACGGTATTTATCTTTAAACTATCAGCCATATGGAGCGCGCCTCATGAAGAATTTTTTTATTATTGCTTTCTTCGCCTTAAGTACAGCCTGTAGCACAAAAAATTCAGAAAATTCCAGTGATGCCTCTCGCCCGACATCCGAAACTCGTTTTCAAGGGAGCCCTATGACCGAAATCAAACAGCAATCTGACATAATTTTGAAGACTTTGGACAACGGCCTCGAAGTTTATATGTTTCCAAAAAAAGACATCCCCATGATTACGGTGCTCTTAGCGGTAAAAAACGGGGCTTATGTTCAAACTCCAGACATCGATGGATTAGCCCATCTTTATGAACATATGTTTTTTAAAGCGAATGAAAAGATTCCGAGTCAGGCTGAATTTATGAAGGCCTTGGATGAAATGGGTGTTGAGCTCGGCCCAAATATGAACGCCTATACGTCAACGGAATCTGTGCGATATTTCTTTACGATTCAAACGAAATATTTAGAGCCTGGATTAGGCTTCATGGCGGATGCCACAATTTCTCCAAAGTTTTTGGCCGATGAGTTAGAGAAAGAAAGACAGGTGGTCATTGGAGAGTTCGACCGTTATGAGGCTTCACCTGTTCAGGTTTTTTATCAAAAAGATATTCTTGAGCGCTTATTTTCTACCTACTTCTCAAGAAAAAATACGATCGGATCGAGAGAAGTCATCACGGCGGCCAGTCAAGAGCAGATGAAACAGATTCAAAATCGCTTTTATATCCCCAACAACTCAGCCTTATTTTTGGTGGGAGATTTCGATCCGGAATCAACTTTCAAGCTAGTTGAAAAATATTGGGGGCCATGGAAAAAATCGGCTGATCCATTTGAAGAAAATCCGATCCCTGAACATCCCCCTCTTGAAGAGACAAAGGTCTTTATCAAACGGGCTCCCGTTCAAACGCTGAGCATTGTGAAAGCTTATCAAGGCCCGAGATTAAATTTAGAGAACCGTGAGGTCATCGCGCTAGATTTGATGAGCTTAATGCTCGGCATGGAGTCTTCAGAGTTTCAAAAAGAATTGGTGCACTCTGGCTTAGCCACCAGCGCTTATTTTTATGTGTGGTCGCAGCGCTATACCAGCCCCTTGTTTTTTAGCTTGGATACCAGCCCTGAGAAAGCTCAGGCAGGTTACGACAAATTCAAAGCTCTGCTTCAAAAAATTTCCGCTGGAGGATTTTTTACAGAGGAGCAACTGGAGCTTGCAAAAACTTCGATCGAAGTTCGAACGGCCTTCGACAGAGAAGTCGGGCAAAAATATGCCTTGGCGCTGGCTTCTGTTTGGACGAGCACGGGCAAACTTGATTTTTATACAAATTACATTTCTGAAATGAAGTCGATTAGCCTGAAAGACATTGATGCGGCTATTCGTCGCTATATTGAAAATCAAAATTATGTTCTTGGGGCTTTAGTTCCAGAGAGCGGAGACTTCATAAAATTTGATTCAACAGATCAGAAATGAGAATTTTGAAAATGAAATTGATGAAACTTCTATTTTTTTTCGCACTGATAATGATGGGGAGATCCAGCGATATGTTAGCACAAAGTTTTGACCTCACGAAAAATACCCGCAGCTTTAGCGCCGCTGGAATGCCCGTGATTTTGCATGAGACTCCTGCCTATGAAGATATCTCAAGTGAAATTGTAGCGATTCAAATCAGCGGCTTTGGAGGAGTTGATCTTGCTCCCAAGGCGGGAACTTTAGCCCTCATGACGAGTATGCTCTATAAAGGCACGAAGTCATTTAGCAAAGAGAAGATCAATGAGATTCTGATTCGAACGGGTGCCACTTTGAGTTTTGATGCGGGTTATGACGCCTTGGATATTGAAATCAAATCTCTGAAAAGATTTTTACCTGAAGTCTTGAATCTTGCGGCAGAGATGATGTCAGCGGCCTCTTTTGAACAAAGCGAGCTCGATTTGTTAAAAGCTCAAGCCGCTCATGGGCTTCAGAGTGAAAAACAAAATCCTGATTCTTTGCTTCAGCTTTTAATGCACAAATCATTTTACCGAGATCATCCCTACTATCGTCGCCCAACGGGCTATGAAGATAGCATTGCCGAAATCACCCGATCAGACATTGTGGCGGCTGCCCAAAAATCTTTTGGAAAATCTAATTTGCTTTTTGTAATCGTGGGTCAACTTTCTCAAAAAGAAAGCACTGAGCTGATCGAGCAATATTTTTCTAAATTTGAGAGCGGCACTCGCACGCCTGAAGTCACTGAAGCATTAAAAAATGAAAGCCGAGTATATTTTGAAAAGTTTGATGCTCCGACGACCTATTTTTTGGCAAAGTTTAGAGCGCCAGCATTATTTCATGAAGATTATCCGGCTCTAGCGATTGCTCTTCAGATTTTAGATAATCGGCTTTTTGATGAAGTGAGAACAAAACGAGGGCTCACCTACGCCGTGAGAGCCTCTCTCGGAAACTCTCGAATCAATTCGGGCAGTCTTTATGTGAGCTCTACCAAGCTCGAAGAAGCTGTAAAAGTGATGTTTGATGAAGTTAAAAAGCTTCAAGTCGAAATGGTCTCGCCCGAGCTTTTAGATTTGCAGGTGCGAAAATTTCTTTCGTCTTGGTATTCTGGGCGAGAAACTCGAGCCTCTCAAGCCGCTATTTTTTCGCTCTACGAAGTTTTTGGAATTGGCTGGGAAAACTCTAATAGCTTTATCAATCGCCTAGCGAAGGTGAGTCCTGAGGATGTTCAAAGAGTCATGAAAACTTATCTCAAAGACGTGACAGTTCAGATCGTTGGCCGAGAGAATGTGAATGTTGAAAAGATTATTGCGCCTATGGGCTTCTTGCCCCTTCAAGCTCCGAAATCTAAATAAATTACTTGGGTAAAAAAAAGGCTGCGACAAGATGACTCTACTACCCCATCGGGTCATCTCATCGCAGCCTTAGCTCGGGTCCCCACCAGGAACCACTTTATCAGCCCCCCATAAATTCGGCTTTTGAAACTCCCCCCCCATTGTCTTGAAGAATCTCCAACCAAATCATTCAAAAAGCTTTTCTCTAACGCTTGCTGTACTAAGTTTTAGGATGCCCAAAACCAAGACCTTGGTCAATGTAATTTTTACACACCCCAGAAGAAAGACCTAAGATTCTAAATTGTCGAGCTTCTTCGTGTCTTTAAACTAAGCTGCTGATATTCCTAGGGGATGTTGACGAGTCTTTCGATCAGGCTTGGAGATTCTTAGCAATGAGCAGTGAGAAAATTGCGACTGTACCGCGCTTGCTCAAATCTATCCCGCAGCCCGCGAGAAAGATTTTGTTTCTGGGTTACGATGAAACACAAACTCGACTCCCGAACATTCTAGCCGATCAAAACTGTGAAGTTTGGCAAACCTCTGAAAAGATAAATTCACTGAGCTCTTATGATTTGATTATCAGTTTTGGATACAGGCACATTCTTCATCAAAAGCTAATTAAAGAAGCGAAAACTCCCATCATCAATCTTCATATGTCGTATCTTCCCTGGAATCGAGGCGCACACTCCAACTTTTGGTCGTTTTTTGAAGGCACTCCAAGTGGCGTGAGCATTCACTTCATAGATGAGGGCATAGACACCGGCCCGATACTCTATCAAAAGCTTGTTCAGTTCAATGAAAGTGAGAAAACATTTTCACAAACTTATCAGCGGCTTTTTTTTGAAATGGAAAAACTATTCATCGAGAATCTCGATCAAATCATCGCTATGGAATTTAAACCTGTGGCACAATCCGAAAAGGGAAGTTTTCATCGAACCTCCGATTTGCCGAAAGAGTTCTCTGGATGGGATTCTGAAATCTCTAAAGAGGTTCTTCGCTTGCGAAAAATTTTGGATAAAAAGACTTAAGCTAGCTTTCGGGCCCCAATGCGGTAAAATAAGTTTTATCAATCAGAGAAAATTTATGTTCAAAATCAAAAATAGAATCATTAACAGCTCTCACGAACCCTTCATCATTGCTGAAGTTTCAGCAAATCATAACGGATCGATCGAGCGCGCAAAAAAGACAATGGCTGCAGCAAAAGAAACCGGGGCTCATGCCGTTAAAATTCAAACCTATGAAGCCGACACGATGACGATTGATTGCGACAAAGCCGATTTCATGATCAAAGGCGGACTTTGGGACGGCTACAAACTCTATGATCTTTATAAAGAGGCTTATACCCCTTTCGCTTGGCATCAGGAGCTCTTTGATTTTGCAAAAAAAATTGATGTGACTTTGTTTTCTACTCCTTTCGATGAAAGTGCCGTCGAGCTCTTAGAAAGTTTAGATGCGCCTGCCTACAAAA
Source organism: Bdellovibrionota bacterium (assembly GCA_049436045.1). Taxonomy (GTDB): domain Bacteria; phylum Bdellovibrionota; class UBA2394; order UBA2394; family UBA2394; genus JBMTHG01. The sequence goes on along the minus strand of JBMTHG010000003.1, from coordinate 11,779 downwards.
TCGCCTCCTTTGAACTCACAGACCTTCCGTTGATTCAAAGAGCCGCACGAACAAAAAAACCCATTTTGATGTCCACGGGCATGGCCTCTGAAACCGAAATTGGTGAAGCGGTAGAAGCCGCTCGATCGGCTGGCGCAGATTCTATTTTGTTGTTTCATTGCATCAGCAGCTACCCGGCTCCCACGGAAGAGGCGCAGCTTCGAAATATTTTAAGCCTTAAAAAGCAGTTTCAGGTTGAAGTCGGTCTTTCTGATCACACACTCGATCATACTGCCGCCATTGGCGCCGTGGCTCTGGGTGCTGTCGCGATTGAAAAACACTTCACCATCGACCGCAGCGAAAAAGGCCCTGACAGTGATTTTTCAATTGAGCCTCATGAGTTGAAGTCACTCGTCGAAACAACACGAAAAGCCTGGCTTTCTCTTGGCAAAGATAATTTTTCAAGACCCGAGACTGAATCAAAGAGCAAAGTTTTTCGAAGATCACTTTATTTTGTAAAAGATTTAAAAGCCGGCGCTCAAATCACGAAAGAAGACATTCGACGAATTCGTCCGGGCTACGGATTAGCTCCTAAGCATTTCGATGAAATCCTTGGAAAGAAATTATCAAAAGATGTCTCACGCGGTGAAGCCGTAAGCTGGAGCGCATTTTCTGATGAATGAATCAGAATGATTAATTCATCATTCTTACAGAGAAAGTATTTTTTCTATAACTCTCTGGGTTCCTCGGCCATCTACCAGATGAGCTGCGGCTTGTGACATTTGAGAAAGCTGATTTGGCTTTAAAAGATCTGAAAAAACTTTATCAAAATCATTTTGAAAATTTTCTTTTTCGCCAAGCAATAAAGCCGCACCACAATCGCTGAGAGCTTTTGCCGCGAGCTTTTGATTCTGAGCCAAAACCACAAGCAAAGTCGGAAGCCCTAAACAACATCTCTCCCACGAACTCGTGCCCGCGGCGCCAATGCCAAGATCAGCCTCGGCCATGAGCGAGGCCATATCAGAAACGCCCACAAGAACTTTTGTCTCGAAGGGCATTCGAGAGGCTTGGGCTAGAAGTTCATCGCGCCAAGGAGAGAGCTCCCCAAGAACGAGGTGAATTTTCGTGGTCACTGGCAATTTTGTCTTAGCGAGAAGCTCTAAAACTTTAGAGCTGATATTGCTAGGATCAGCCCCACCGAGCGAAATCAAAATGCGATTTAGCTTTCCATCGCCTCTTCTCAGCAAACTTTGATCTCGAATTTTTAAAAACTCTGGGCGAAGAAGCGCGTAGTCGGGCCCGATCAAGCGCAAACAGCCATTATCTAATCTTGAATCATAATCTAGATCTTTTCGACCGAGATTTTGATCGAGAAGAAGATCACAAGAATGTGAACGATCGGCCAGATCATCAATCACCATTATTTTTTTGGCAAAGGCTCGAAGCCTATTTTCCCAAGTGGAATCGAGAGAATAATGATCAACGATAAGCCATTCGGGCATTATTTTTCTTAAGATACTCTCTGTTTGGGCCGCATCTTCTTGTTGCGAAACGCCAAGCCATGCCGAATGAGTTGTAGAACCATCGTCTTCAGGGGTTTCAGTTGGCAAAAGTTGGCACTCAAACCCGCGCAACTCGATCAGAGTCTTAAGATGAGATTTTTTTTCTCTGCAGATAAAAAGACACGCAAAGTTTTGATGTCGAAGCGATTCGGCCAAGGTCAAACATCGAATCACATGACCCGTTCCTATTTCTAGAGAGGCGTCGACTCGAAAAGCGATTTTCGCTTTCATAACTTTCTTAGGTTTCCAATTCTGACTTTAGAGCGGCCACGACCTGATCTTGTTCACTCTCTGTCATTTGTGCAAACAAAGGCAGACTGATGGCCTCTGAATAATATCGCTCGGCCTCAGGAAACTGGCCCTTCTTAAATCCTAAACTTTGATAATAAGGATGAAAGTGAACCGGAATATAGTGCAAGTTCACTCCAATTCCTCGAGAGCGCAGGCCCTCAAAAATTTTTCGATGATTTTTAGAACTCACTCGAACGACATAGAGATGAAATGAAGACAAAGAGTCCGTCGGAAGAATGGGCCTTTGAATGGGAAGTTCCTTCAAGAGTTGATCGTATCGCTTTGCCAATTCATTTCGACGATGAACATATTTTTCTAAGCGTTGCATTTGAGAAACGCCAAGAGCCGCCTGAATGTCAGTCATTCGATAATTCCAGCCCAAATCAATTTGCTCGTAATACCAGGGGCCATCGGGCTCGCGACTCATTTCAGAGGGATCACGTGTGATGCCGTGAGTTCGAAATCGAGCCATGCGAGCGGCTAAACTCGCATCATTCGTGACGGCAGCGCCGCCCTCACCCGTGGTCACGATCTTTACAGGGTGAAAACTAAAAACAACGATGTCGCTAAAGTCACAAGAGCCCACAGGTCGCTCGCGATAACTTGCTCCGATCGCGTGTGAAGCATCTTCAATAATTTTGATGCCGTAAGCTTGCGTAAGACGAGCGATCCCTTCCATATCGCAGGAGAGCCCAGAAAGATGAACCGGAATAAGAATTTTAGGCAAACGATTTTTAGCCTTGGCCTCTTTGAGTTTATTTTCCAGTTGGTTGACACACAAATTTGCAGTTTTTGAATCAATGTCAACAAAATCAACTTGAGCACCGCAGTATCTTGCGCAATTGGCAGAGGCCACGAAAGTATTTGGCGAAGTCCAAAGCCAATCGCCTTCTTTCAAATCGAGAGCGGCACAAGCGGCATGAAGAGCTGAGGTCGCACTATTCATCGCGATGGCATATTTGGCATGAGTCACTTTTTTGATCGCTTCTTCGAAGCGAGGAACGGCAGGCCCCTGCGTGAGAAAATCAGATTTTAAAACCTGAATCACAGCTTCAATATCTTCATCTAGAATTTCTTGACGACCATAGGGAATCATAAGTTAAAAAGATTTTCTCTTAAGCCTTTCAATTAGACCACAAGAAAATTTTTGAAGCCCAAATCACATCACTCCAACTCAATAGTAACGTTGGCTGAAAATCTAGCATTTTTAAGGGTTACAACGCAGCCTAAGTCTGCTGTGTAACTTTTGTATAACTTTACCATTGCGTGTTTAACCACTCTACTCTTCGGAAGTTGTTTCGCTGATTTGATTTTACACGCTTATGTTTATATGGTGCGCGACAAAAAGCAAAAACGCTTCTCAAAGCTTTGACGTAGACGTAAAATGAAAGAGGTTACGACAACTTTTTGGAATGGTAATGACTAAACTTACGCAAGATACAAATCACACCTCTGATTCTATAAACGTTCGCTATATTTACTCTGCTTGCGTCATTACCCAAACACCCGATTTAGTAATACTTCACGACCCTTGGTTTACCGAGGGAATATATGATGGAAGTTGGTATCAGTATCCAAAAATAAATAATCCTCTAAATAGTATTGGTGATGTTGACTATATCTATATTTCCCACATCCATCCAGATCATTACGATAGTGATTTTCTTAAAAGTTATTTTGAAAAATATGGCTTTAAAAAGATTCTAATCGCAGACCATAACCCCAACCATTTGGCAGGAAAGATGCGAGCAGACGGTATTGAAGCAACGATACTTAAAGAGCCACTAACCATAGGCAATACTGAGTTACAAATTATTCCACATCGCACTGGCAGCTTGTCAGACATAGATTCAGCAATAGTTATCAAATACAAGACAACAAATAAAACGCATTGTCTTGTAAACGCTAATGATATTATTTTTGATGAACCGATGAGGCAAACCTTAAAGGATGCTGCTGGGGAAGTTGATATTTTACTTTGCGGTTACACGGGGGCTGGCTCGTATCCGCAAACTTATTTTGATGCAACAGATAACAATCTATATTCAGAGGCAGAGAAAAAGAAAAAATCTTTTTTTGAAAGATATAAAACACTTATTCACAAAATGGATGCGAAGGTAAATATTCCATTCGCTGGCAAATATGTGTTAGGAGGGAAACTTACACATTTAAATGCTGTAAGAGGTGTAGCAGACCCAGTTGAAGTTTTAGAGTTTGATAGTAATGCTGTTGTTCTGGCAGACAATGGAGGAGAAATCAATACAAGCACACTAAAACCTATCGGTATTAGAACTAAGAAATACGACGAGGTTGGTATACAAAAGTGTATTGACGAAATAAAGAATAAGAAAATGGATTATGAACGCCTCATTTCTGAACAAGAGATATCCCAACTGCCGCTAAAAAGATTACTGGTTTCCGCCACGCGTAATGCGATAACTAAATCTGAATGTGAAGAAGATTATTATTTTTGCTTCAATCTTCCCAATGACCAATGTGCCATCATAAATGCCAATAAAAAAGCTTCTAACAATATCGCCTTTATGGATAGCACATCCACTCTACCTACTCCACATAGCCAAATATTCATTGACGCCAGATACTTATTTGGACTTTTGACAAATGTTTACCATTGGAACAATGCTGAAGTTGGCTCTCAATACAATACTCGCAGATTACCAAATACGTTAAACAGGAAAGCGCAAGCTTTTTTGAACTATTTGGCAATCTAATCAAACTAACTCAACCGCAGCTTTAATAACTGCTGGACGCAAGTCAATGTAGCGTTGTGTAGTCGCCTTATTGCTGTGTCCAGCTAATGCCAATAGCTCGTGATAAACCTTTTTCGCTTTATCTATTGCTGCATCTCTATTGCGTGTGCGTAAGCTAAACCGTGCGTCTTTCTTTTCTTTGCCTAACCACATACGCATTTGCCAATACTCGCCGCGCTTATACACAACTCCTTCGTCGTATATCTCTATCTAGTCAGCATTAAACGGTTGTTTTTTTAGCGGCATATGTGCGTTGGGTTACTACACTTAAGGAAGAAGCTAATTTGTGAGCATTTACAACCATATTGCTCTAAAGCCTCAATTAAATTGATATTGCTAGGAGCTACATTGATAGAGAATTGTGCGGCTCTCATTGACTTTAACTCAGGCAACGGCTCAAATTCTTCATCCAAAACCTGCACAAGAAGCCAAGCTCTATAAGGATGATTCCTAACAAAATTGCTATGCTCTTCTAATGATGGAATATTCTTGTGACTTATTTTGTGAATTCTCGAATTTAACAAGCCATACAAAACGTTAATATGAACATCGTTGTCACAAATTTTTTCAAGTGAAAAAATCATAAGAAAAGATTAGTCTGCGACTATATTTTTTAGATGAATAGGTTTGGATTCCCACATACTTGTTGGGAACTCAGCAATCTGCTTCTTAAATCGTTTATTACCTGCCCAATCAGCTGATGATAGATTCATGGCAACGAGTAGAATCTCTCGACCATTTTTATCTATGACACGATCCTTACTTGGCAAAAATTTATAGCCATGAAGTTGATGAAGTCCTATCACACTAAGGTTGTTATAAAAGACTTCAACTTGAATGTTCTCAACCTCAAGTTGATAAAACAAAAAATTATAAAGCATCGGTGGTATGAATGCGCCGTAACCTACTAAGTCATCATCACCGATGTAAAAACCCCAAGAAGATGTCTTATTGACTGGGTCGTAATCGCACACGTTAATCAACCCAGCTGGCTTACCTTCAATCTTAATGATCCAGTGATAATAATGTGTTTTCTGATAAGCTGATTCCAGCCATTGCCGCTGATTGTCGAGATTAAATTCAACATCAGTGTTCATAAACTTAGTGACACGATGAGACATACGCCATCGCAGAATACGCTCAGCATCATCAGCTGTAACTTCATGAAAACTAATCATAATTAAGCCTTTTTAAATCTATGTCCAACAGCAACACTCTCAACACGAATTCTTTTTGGAACCATGTGCGGCTGTAATCGTTCTTTAAGAAAAGCCAACAATGCTTCTTTCTCAATATCGTCTTCACTAGTCGGCTGAACAAGCAACTCTACATGCTGCCCAGTAATTGGGTTCTGCTTAGGTATAGCTTTGACTAGTGAGACATTAGGAAAGGTGAGCGCAACACGTTCAACTTCACTAGCCATGAACTTAAGTCCACCAACATTAATAACATCACTGACACGTCCAGTGACTTTGTAGTAGTCACCTTTTACCTCTACAACATCCTTAGTGTTATACCAACCATCGCTATCAAAAGGACTTTCTGCATTTAGATAACCTAGCATTCGCGTCTGCGAACGGATCTCAAGCACATTATCTACAACTCTTGTTTCAACACCCTCACCACCCACTTTCATAAACAGACTGTTTCGCTGTTCGCTTTTGACACGAACTATGCCCAGCTCAGACATTCCAAAGGTTTGCCTAAAATCTACATTCGGAAGCAATTCACATAGCGCATCGAGTGTGGGTTGATCCATGCGCTCAGTGCCATACGTAATGATACGCAGTGTCTCTGGCACACTATCTGGAATCAAACCACTCATTAACATCATTCGAAGAAATGTGGGAGTTGTGGGCAACACCTCGACTTTGTGCTCGGAACACGCAGCCAAGATGTTTTCAACACTCCGAGACTTAGGCGCTACAACCGTGCCCTTGTTAAATAAAGTATGAAACAATGTATTCAGACCGCCGATATGATCAAACAATAAAAAGTTTATCGTTTTTAGGGTGGGACGCGGAGTTTCAAAGCGCCGCATAAACAGAGTTAAGTCATGCAAAATGGCTTTTGGCCTACCTGTAGTACCTGTTGAAAATAACACTAAGCCAGCATGTTTGTCTGAGCGCAATTTATCAATAAACTCATGTTTATTATTATGCCGTAAGCGCCTAACCGAACCACCTTCAATCACCACATCAACCAATGCTGATTCAAAAAAATATTCATGTTGTGATCGAGTGCCTAGGGTAAGGGGTACAAGAATCACATTTTTATCTATGAGTTCCAATAACGTTAAAATTGATTGAGGATCAAAATCTCCGATAAGAGCTACAACATCACCGCTCTTTACTTCAGATAAATCTACAGATTCTTGATCTGCTATCTCACTGAATCGTAAAGAACCTGTTGAGTGAACTAAAAATGGATAATCAATTTCGTTCCAACGCTCTTTAAGCTTATCTATCAATTTCATCAAACACCACCAACATTGAGCACTTGCCCACTTAACGAGGCCGCTCGTTCATCGATTAACAGCTCGACCAAATCACAGACATCTGACTTTTGGAATTGTCTTGAAATCACTTGCTGAGACGTTATCTTTTCAATCTGTGAATCCGTTATACCTCTTAAAAGGTCTGTACGTATGGGCCCTGGTGCAATGCAGTTCACTCTAATGTTAAAGTCAGCCATTTCTCTTGCAAACGTACGGGAAAATGATTCAACACCCGCCTTTGAAGCCGCATAAACAGATTCACCCTTTAAGGCTAGTGCAACAGCTATAGTTGAAAAGTTTATAAAACTGCCGTGCTTCTGACGTATCATTAATGGTGCGAAAAGCTGACAACAATAGATGGTTCCAACGAGGTTCGTTTGAATCAGCTTCTGAACAGTCGATTCATTAGTAGTGACAGCCATATTCATTGATGCAACACCAGCGACATTGATAAATGCTTTGATGGGCTTCTTCATTTTCTTAACTTCGCGAGCAGCCATTTTAACCGAGGAGTACTCGCTTATGTCACATTCAATAGCGGCAATGTTTAGGCCGTCTGGCGATCTGACTAGGCCAATAACTTCCTCACCTTTATTCATTAACCGCTCAGAAATTGCTTTCCCTAGTCCTCGACTCGCACCAGTTACAATAATCACTTAGCCCTCCGATTGACTTGCAAACTCTTCAGCAAGAGCCGCAACACTTCGGAACATGCTGCGAGATTTAGACATAGCGGCCTCCGAGGTCCAATCGAATTCAAACCCATGCTCATCAGCCAAGTCTTCCAAAGCAAGGCAAACTTCAACTAATTTCATTGAATCCAATAAGGACTCTCCACCAATTAGCTCCATCTCTTCCGAAATCGCCACTTTACCTTCGAGTGCCTCGGATATGGCTTGAATAACTATTTTTTTTGCTTGTTCAATATTCATTATCTTTCTCGCCCTTTAATAAAAAAACTTTCTAGCTTTCCATTCGCCATAACATTTCATTTCTCATCTTCCTTGATCAAATTTCAGCCCTATACTATCGATTTGTTAAGAGACTGAACAGCACGTTTCTTTTGGACTTCGATTATGCACTGAAGTATGCAAAATTATCCTCCTAGGTTGCAGAAAAGTATTCGGTCGACGACCCTTGCTCATAACAAAGGGTTACAGACCAGCTCTGCTGAGGCATCAAGTGAACGCCGCTCTCGGCATTCTTCTTCGCCCTCATCTATAGTTACAGAAAAATTCGTTTTAACTAAACCACATGAATATTTATAAATGCGCGCTCAACTTGAATCACTCCCACTCGATGGTGGCAGGAGGTTTTGACGAAATATCATAAACCACTCGGTTAATTCCTGAGACAGAGTTGATGATTCGAGTCGAAATCTCGTGAAGCACAGGACCAGGAATGTCTGCGACATGCGCCGTCATTCCGTCTTCAGATTCAATACATCGAACGCCAATGCATTCCTCATAAGTTCTGGCGTCTCCCATCACACCCACCGATTTTAACGGCAGATATACACAAAAAGACTGCCATAAATTCTGATAGAGCCCACGAGCTTTTAAAATTTCTTGAAGATGCCAGTCTGCCTCTCGAAGCTTCGCAAGTCTGTCACGAGTCACCTCACCCACCACGCGCACCGCCAAGCCCGGCCCAGGAAAGGGCTGTCTCAAAACAAAAGATTTTGAAATTCCCAAAAACTCACCGAGTCGTCTGACTTCATCTTTAAAGAGCATTCGAAAAGGCTCCACCAATTCAAATGAGAGATCCGAAGGCAAGCCCCCGACATTATGATGGCTCTTGATCTTGGCCGTCGCCCCACCATGCGCACTCGTGCTTTCAATGACATCGGGATACAAAGTGCCCTGCGCCAAATATTGAAAGTCTGCATGAGCACGGCTCTCTTCTCGAAAGATATCAATAAACAAATGACCGATTCGCCTTCGCTTTTCTTCTGGGTCTTCTACTCCACTTAAAGCCGATAAAAATCTTTAACTCGCATCGATGATCTCAATCGGAAAATGAAACTCATCTTCAAACATTTGCCGCAAATTTTTAATCTCATCTTTTCTGAGTAGGCCCGTATCGACACAAAAACAAAGCACGCGCTCGGGAAAAATCTTATTCAAAAGAACTGCCAAAACAGTCGAATCAACCCCACCACTTAAAGCGCACAAAATTTTACCCTCTGGAAATTTTCTCTGAAGCTCCTCGCGGATCTCATCAAAAATATGCTGGGGCTTCCAATCAAACTGAAATCCCGACAGCTCTAAAAACTTTTTTAAAAAGCTCGTGCCAAGTTCCGTATGATGAACTTCAGGGTGAAACTGAAATCCAAACCAAGGCTTTGATGCATGCTCCATGGCAGCGATCACTCCAGATTCAGAGCGCGCGGTGACAAAAAAATCAGAAGGCACTTCTTCCACATGATCACCGTGCGACATCAAAACTTTTGTGGCTTGAGTCTTCGTCGATTGAGTTTGAGTCGCCAAACGAGAGTTTTCAAAACGAATCTCGTGAACTCCATACTCTCTGGCTAAACCTGACTTCACCTGGCCGCCAAAACTTTTAGCCATCAGTTGCATTCCATAGCAAATTCCCAAAACCGGAATCTCAATTTTCTTCCAGGGAAAGTCTGTCTCTTCGTGAGCGTCTAAAACGCTTGCCGGCCCCCCCGATAAAATCAAAGCTCGAACGTTTTTATCGATCGAAGAAATCGATTTAAACTTTTCGTGTGAAAGAACTTCACTAAAAACTCCCAGCTCACGAAGTTTTCGCGCAATCAACTGAGTGTATTGACTGCCAAAATCGATGATCCAACAAGCTTCCATGAATTAAACTAACTGATAGTTCGGCGCTTCTTTTGTCACAATCACATCGTGAGCATGAGATTCACGCAAGCCCGCCGCCGTGATTCGAACAAATTTTGCTTTTTTCTGAAGCTCAGAAATATCTCGAGCTCCACAATATCCCATACCCGATCTCACACCGCCCATGAGCTGAAAAATCACCGACGAAACGCTGCCGCGATAAGGAACTCGCCCCACGATCCCCTCGGGCACTAACTTTTCGGCTTCTAAATTGTCAGCTTGAAAATATCGATCTCGAGAGCCCTCTCGCATGGCCTCAATACTACCCATGCCACGGTGCTCTTTATAAGATCGCCCTTGATAGAGAATAATATCTCCCGGGCTTTCGTCTGTGCCCGCCAGCAACGAGCCGATCATCACGGCTTGAGCTCCCGCAGCCAAGGCCTTGACCACATCACCAGAATATTTGATGCCTCCATCGCCGATCATCGCGACACCCGCCTCTTCGCAAATTTTTCGACAATTCATAATCGCTGAAAGTTGCGGAACACCGATTCCGGCCACCACGCGAGTCGTGCAAATACTTCCCGGGCCGACACCCACTTTGATGGCATCTGCTCCGGCATCAATCAAAGCTTTTGCCCCTTCAGCCGTCGCCACATTTCCGGCGACAACAGCGATATGAGAATAATTTTTCTTTAATAGCTTTAAAACTTCGAGAACAGATTTTGAATGTGCATGAGCCGTGTCTAAAAAGAGAGCATCGACACCTGAGCGAGAGAGCTTCTCCGCTCGCTCTTCAAAATCCGCAGCCGTTCCGATGGCCGCGCCCACGCGCAAGCTTCCTCGCTCATCTTTGGTGGCATTTGGATATTTTGCGGTTTTCTCGATGTCTTTGATCGTGATCAAGCCCTTCAATCGCCCCGATGAATCCACAACTAAAAGTTTTTCAATTCGATGTTTGCCTAGGAGGTCTCTCGATTTTTGAGCGCTCGCTCCTTCTTCGATCGTGATGAGTTGAGTTGTCATTCGACTTGAAACGAGTTGCCTCATGTCTTCTACAAATCGCAAATCGCGATTGGTAATAATTCCCACACATTTCTCAGACTCCACAACCGGAAGCCCAGAAATATGATGCTGATCCATAATCTTTCGAGCCTCTAACAAGGTCTCATTGGGTCCAATCGTGATTGGATTCACGACCATTCCACTTTCAAACTTTTTCACCCGATGAACTTCAGCGGCCTGTCGATCTGGCGATAAATTTCTATGAATCACACCCAAGCCACCTTCTTGCGCACATCGAATGGCCATTTTCGATTCAGTCACCGTATCCATGGCGGCTGATATCAACGGAATGCGCAGCTCAAACTGCCTAGAAATTTTTGTTTGAAGATTCACCTGCGAGGGCAAACAATCACTCGCTTGAGGCACTAGCAATACGTCATCAAAGGTCAATGAGAGCGGAATATCGGCTGTGGTCATAGGCTGTTATACAAAAATACGCCAAAAAAAGTGAGATTATTTTATAGACGATTTAAAGCCTCTTTCTTGCCAGCCCCGAACAAGGTAACCTAGTCTTATAGTGGTGTTTGGGCTTCTCATTACAGCTTCTTCTGAATTTGTGACCAAACGTGCACCCGCTGTGATGCCCAAAGAAAGTTTAGAGAGTTTCTGGACGATTAGCATTTGGATCATGATCGTTCTGAATGCTCTGGCCTTGGCTGCTTTTTTGATCAATTTATATATTCCAAAGTGGCCAAGCCTTCTTCAAGCGGGAATGATGAAAGGCCTTTCTCTGCTTAAAAGAAAAACAAAAGTTCAAGATGAGGCTCCACATGCAGCGCCTCTGGCTGCCGCTGCGGCGACAGT
>JBMTHG010000002.1:0-47201 GCA_049436045.1 Bdellovibrionota bacterium | reverse complement strand
CGTTTACGGCGTGGACTACCAGGGTATCTAATCCTGTTTGATCCCCACGCTTTCGGGTCTGAGTGTCAGTTGCGATCCAGAAGGCTGCCTTCGCCATTGGTATTCCTCCTAATATCTACGGATTTCACCCCTACACTAGGAATTCCACCTTCCTCTATCGCACTCTAGCGAAGCAGTATCAGACGCACTTCCTGGGTTGAGCCCAGGGCTTTCACATCTGACTTACAACGCCACCTACACCCGCTTTACGCCCAGTAATTCCGAACAACGCTTGAGGCCTCTGTATTACCGCGGCTGCTGGCACAGAGTTAGCCGCCTCTTCCTTTGCTGGTACCATCACTCTCTCTGATTATTCACCAGAAAGTCGTTTGTCCCAGCCGACAGGGATTTACAACCCGAAGGCCTTCTTCACCCACGCGGCATTGCTGCATCAGGCTTTCGCCCATTGTGCAAAATTCCCCACTGCTGCCTCCCGTAGGAGTCTGGACCGTGTCTCAGTTCCAGTGTGACTGATCATCCTCTCAGACCAGCTACCCATCACAGCCTTGGTAGGCTTTTACCCCACCAACTAGCTAATAGGTCGCGAGCTCATCCTCTAGCGATAGGCCCCGAAAGGTCCCCATCTTTAACCCCTGAGACTGATGTCTCTGTGGTCTCTCCGGTATTAGCTCCTCTTTCGAGGAGTTATCCCAAACTAAAGGGCAGATTACCCACGTGTTACTCACCCGTGCGCCGCTTTACTCATCCCGAAGGACTTTCTCGCTCGACTTGCATGTGTTAGGCATGCCGCCAGCGTTCGTTCTGAGCCAGAATCAAACTCTCCAGTTTTAAATTTCTGAAGAGTTGAGCTTTGCCGAAGCAAAGCTCAATATTTTGGCCGAATCACGCAAATTGTGTTCGACTTAGTTTGCTCTCAAATAAGAGCGTAACTAAGCGCAAGATCTCGAAATTAATCGAGGTTTCACTACTATCTAACTTTCAAAGAACAAAAAGCCTGAGTGTTCAGGCCCTGTGTTTTATTGTTGAACACCAAGATGCGATTTGAAATCAACTAGATAAATCAGATTTTTTTAAATTTTTTTTTCTGATTTTTTTTGGGCCCGAATTAGATCAGCCATCAAAGCTCGGCCCAGCTTTTTCCATGGCCCAATTCAGCCACCAAAGGAACTTTAAGCTTCTTTATCGGAGTCTTCGATAAGTCTTCCATTCCGTGTTTTATGATGCTCTCGAGCTCATTTCGCTCTTTTTCGGGCACTTCAAAAATCAACTCATCGTGCACCTGAAGCAAAAGCCGACTTTGAAGCTTGGCAGATTTTAGAGCCCTGAAGATCTGATTCATGGCCCACTTCATGATGTCGGCGGCCGTTCCCTGAAGAGGTGCATTGATGGCCATTCTCTCGGCCATCTGCCGCAAACTTGGATTTTTGCTCTTGATATCAGGCAGAGGTCGCCGTCTTCCAAACAATGTCTCAGAATATAATTTTTTTCGAGTCACTTCGATGGCCGAGTCCATAAACTCTTTCACTTTTGGAAAGCGATCAAAATAAGAATCGATAAAATCTTTGGCATCGGAGCGAGAAATTCCCAACTGCTGAGAGAGACCAAAAGATGAAATGCCATAAATCACCCCGAAGTTAATCGCCTTGGCCCGAGAGCGATGCTCTTGATCCGCCGTTCCGAAAATCGCAGTCGCCGTTTCGGAATGAATGTCGGCTCCACGATTGAAGGCATCAATCATCGTCTTGTCTCCAGAGAAATGCGCCATTAAACGAAGCTCTACTTGAGAGTAGTCAGCGCTCAAAAGTTCAAAACCTTTTTCAGGAACAAAAGCCTTTCGTATTTTTGTTCCCGCCTCGGTTCTGACAGGAATATTTTGGAGGTTAGGCTCTGAGCTGCTGAGTCGGCCAGTGGCGGTGCCCGTTTGATGATAGTGCGTGTGAAGTCGATGATCCTTTTTTGAGACAAGCTCCGGCAAAACATCCACATAAGTCGAGGTCAGTTTCGCTAGCTTTCTTTGCTCCAAAATCAGCCGAGGAACTTTATGTTCTATCGCGAGTTCAGACAGAACTTTTTCATCTGTCGAAAATCCCGTTTTTGTTCTCTTGCCCGTTGGCAATTTCAACTTCTCAAAGAGCACATCTTGAAGTTGTTTTGGCGAACCAATATTAAACTCGAACCCGACCTCTTTAAAAATTTCTTTTTGAATTCGCGAAAGATCCTCGTGCATCTCTTCTGAAAGTTTTTTCAAGACCTTCGTGTCTAAAAGAATGCCGGCTCTTTCCATCTCTGCCAAAACAGGCACTAGAGGTAGCTCGACATTTTCATAGAGCCAAAAAACTTCTTTTTCTGCCTTTATCTTCGGATAAAAAAGCTCAAAAAGTTGAAAAGTAAGAGCTGCATCTTGAGCGGCATATTGGGTGGCCACCTTCAGGTCTAAACTCGCAAAGTTTTGCTCTCCATCCAAAAGCTTTTTCAGATCACCCTTTTCTTCGTTCAAAAAGTCCTTCGCTAGATTGTCTAAAGAATGAGACCTTCTGTCGGCGTTTAAAAGATGAGACAGAATCATCGTGTCATGACAAAAAAAGCCATTTGGAATTTCTTCTTTTTTGAAAATCTCTAAATCATATTTTGAATTGTGAGCCACAAAGCGAAGATCTTTTTTTTGAAAGATGCGCTCGAGAAAATCGAATTTTACCTTCTCTGAAATCTCAGACTTTCCGTGACGATAGGGCAAATACCAAGCCTCAGCCTCATGAGTGCAAAATGAGATCCCCACCAACTCGGCTTCCTCTCGATTAAAAGAAGAGGTCTCACAATCAAAGGCAATTAACTTTGCCTTTAAAATCTCAGCTTCTAAGCGCTTTAAATCTTCCTCAGACTCAACGAGAATTTTTTTTATCGAAGACTCTTTTTTTGTATTGAGCGAAGCCGATCGAATCTCACCATCACCAAGCAAATCTGAATTTTGATCGAGGATTCGATGACAATCCCAGTCGATTAAAAAATCCCGCAGCTCTTTTTTAAGTGGAATATGAAGCTCTGGCAGCTCCTTAAATGGAAGCTTCATATCATCTTTTAACGACACCAACTTCACACTCAGATCGAGAGCTTCTTTAGAGGAGCCGATCTTCGCCTGCATTTTTTCAGAAAGTTTTGAGAGATTCTTAAAAATCCCCTGAATATCTTTAAAATCTTGCAACCACTTCGAGGCTGTCTTTGGCCCCACTCCCTCGATGCCTGGAATATTGTCTGAAGTGTCTCCAGTCAGCGCGAGCAGATCTCGCATTTGAGAGGGCTGAACTCCCCACTTTTCTTCAACCTCTTTGGCGCTCCAAATCTTTTCACGAAAAGTATCATACATCGACACCTGTTCATCAATGAGCTGAGTTAAATCTTTGTCGGCAGAAACAATGACCACGGGATGAGCCGACTCATAACGCCGCACAAAAGTCGCAATCCAATCATCTGCTTCAATGCCCTCTTCTTGCAGACAAGATAGCCCCGCCTGATGGCACATTTTTATGACAGCCTCAATTTGACCTGAAAGATCAGGTGGCGGCACCTCTCGATTGGCTTTGTAATCGGGAAAAATCTCTTTTCGAAAGCTCGGCTTTTTTGAATCGAAAACGACGACCAAAGATAAGGGCTGCTTATCGCGAATCAGCTTTAAAAGCATCGAGGCAAAGCCCGCGACGGCATGGGAAGGTCGCCCCTTTGAAGAAAGGGGCGCTAAAGCATAATAAGCTCTAAAAATAAACGAACTGGCATCGACAACGTAGATCGCTTGAGAATTTTTCATGTCAAAGCTTTCTACACAGTCTCAAAAAATTAAAAAAGATTTAGTTCAAAGCTCAAACAAAAAAGAAACTGGCCTAAACTTTTTTCTTGAGTTCAGTTTCTAGATGATTGATTCGCGCCTTTAATTTTTCGATCTCAGTTTGAGAGGGAATATTCAAACTTTTTAAGATTGTTTTTAAGCCGGTGTTCGCCGTCTTTTCAATCTCAGATCGCATCTTGGTAGCACGCTTCATCAAATCTGATGACTTTAATTTTTTTGCCTCTGCAATCAGCTGATGAACTTTTTTCATTTGATCCTTTCGATATTGATCAGTGACTTTGAGAATTTTTTGAATTCTCTTTTCAGCATCTTTTTCAGCTTTAATCACCGTGATCGACAAATTTTCTAAGCGTTTTTTTATCGAATCACCGCTTTTTCCGGTCGAAGTTTTTTTGGTTTTTGAACTAGTTTTTTTTGATCGGGCAGTCGCCTGAGCCATGATTTTCTCCTTTGAGAAAACATAGCATAGCTTTTTATTCTGGTCTGCCGATCTTGCCCAATTTTAGCTTTTTATAGTCTTTGATTTTTTCGTTACGAATGAGATCCGTGAAGGCTCTCAGAACATCGGCCTCCATTTTGCCATCTTGGGCATCTTGATTGATTACATCGAGGGCCGCCCGAGGACTCAACTTTTGATAACGAAAAGGACGAGAAGAGATCATCGCGTCAAAACGATCCAACATTCTTAACACATCGAGAACCAAGGAATTCGTTTTGATCTGCAGGGGATAGCCCTTTCCGAGCCGATCTTCGTGCTGCTGAAGAGCGACTTTCGCACAAAGATGGTTGGCATCGCCCCAATAATGAGCATTTAAAACAAAGCTAATGAGGGGTTGCTCCAAAATGATTCGACGCTCTGCCTGATCGAGCTCCTCGGATTTCTGAGCAAGGCCCGCCATCCAACGAGTTTTGCCCAAGCGGTGAAAGACCAAAGCCATGAAACTTCGCTTCACGGTTGGCGTTGCGGCAATCCAAATCTCTAAAAGTCGCGCTCCCACCACCGATACCACCAAGACATGTTGATAAGAATAAACATCGAAGGTCTTTAGCAATCGAAGCTCTTCAAATAAAACCGAGGGCGCCCAGATTTCACCAAGCCACTCTCGAAAATTAGGAGTCCAATTCTCTAAAACCCGTTTGTAAGGCTCAAGACCAAAAATACTCTCACAATCTTCTACAAAAAAGGCGGCTTCTTTGAATTTCGTCTTCTTTTTTTGGTGATCCGTTGAAAAAATATTTTTCTTTGACCACTCAATGACATCTGAACCGGATTTGAGAATCAACTGACCTCGGATGTCTTTCACATCTTGATGAATGATAGATGTCACTCTTTAAGACTAACAGTATTGCGAAAGTCTTCAAAGAACTTCAAAGGTTTATCCCGTTTGACGCTAAGAATTCTTGACCATTTCTGATCAGGATCTCCGATTGAGAAAAACTCTGCGCTCCATTCTCCCAGAGCTAAATTTATATTTTTTATCGGAGTATCTTGATGACAAACACTCAAAGCCTCGATGCAAAGTGTCGTCGGAGGCATAGAGTTCACACTCACTGCTCGAATCTCGATGGGGCTTGAGAGAGAAAGCCAAATCATCGGCAAAAAAGAATATGACCATTTCCATGAGCCTGCCGATTGTAATTTAGAGGTCACCTGCTTCAGCGATTTTGAACTCAAGTCTTTCCATAAAATTTTCTGAAAAAAATCTGTGGTGGCCTCAGGAATTTGATTGATCTGAACTGCTTGTCGATCAAAAACCAGTTGGTGTGCCAAATTTTTGATCTGAGAATCCTGAAGACTTTTTGGTCCCAAAATCTCCTCAAAAATGCGGCCTAAACTATAAGTTTCAGCGGCAAAGGTCGGTCTTTCATCTTCACGTAGCTCAGGCGCTCGATAGCTTTTCTTACCCGTGAGCTGAGCTGAATTTTTTGAAGGTGGATCATTTTCAAAAAAGGCAGAGGCAAAGTCGATCAAAACAAGTTTGCCCTCTCGATTGAGAATGAAATTTTCTGGACTCAAGTCAGAGTGAATCAAGTGCTGAGATTCTAAGTACGAAAAAATCTCTAAACTTTGTCTCAAAAAGTTGAAGGCCAGACTTTTTCGATCTTCTAAATTCCAAGAGCGCGCTTGAAAAATAAGATCTCGCACAGAGAGGCCCTCGATCCATTCCAATTCTAGAACATGAGTGAAAACGCCCGGCTTTGGGCTCTCTAAGTTTAGCTCAAAGCATTTTAATATTTTCGGATGATTGAGCCGGCTTAAAATCTCAAACTCGCGCCTTTGAAGATTTTCAAACTCAACCAATCCTTGATATTGAGGAAGCAGTATTTTTTCAGCGCGAAAAGTATCACCGGCTGATTTTTTAAAAATCTGAGCTAAACCGCCCTCAAACGCGAGTTCCATGGAGCCTTCATTTTTCGCCAACATAGAGTGGAAGCTTTTATCTCCAAGTCTTGATTTCGTCACCCCCTACGGCCGAATTTCGAAATTCCCAATAATTTCGAGCATCTGCACGAACACCCTCGAAAGCTCGGTGAGCCATCTGAAATAAGATAAGAGTCAAAATCAAGGGCCCAAGAGTTAAAAGAAACTCGATCAAAATCTGAGCTTTATTGCTTCCAGAAATCATCGAGACCTCTCACCACTTTTCCACTGGCGGGTTTCAGATAGTTCTTGCTGTTAGACTCAGCGGTCTCTCCACCCAGTCGCTCCGACGCCACCTTCAACTGATCTCGAAGAACATTTGATAAAATGCCCACAATCGGAATTGAAGCCACGACAATCAAACATAAAAGCAGCAGATATTCTGTTAAAGTTTGGCCGACTCGTTTTTTTCGATTTTGAATTGATTGAAATCTCATATTTGTCTCCTTTTCTTTCAAAGAGAGTGCAAACTGAGCTCCCAAACATAAAGCCGACTAAAAGGACGAGGCTCGACAATTAACGAGGAAGAAATCCGGAAAATGCGGTTTAAAAACCGAAAACTTTAAATTTATTTTTTCTTCTTGTTGGGCTTGATCTCTCTTACCAACTCAAAGCTCACTCGCTTTCCATTTCGATCAAGAACGAGCTTCGTGAGCGTTGGCTTTGACCATTTTTTCTTTCGCTCCCACTTTAAGTATTCAGAGGAGAGAGAGTCTGGATCAACTCGCTCGATCCATTGATTTCGAAGAGAAATATAGAATCGAGAATTTTTACCCTCTAGATCTGTCCAATTCCAACGCTCTGAAGCCATCCGATTTGCCTCCCACTCTGGAATGAACTCAAGTTCATCTTCCTCTGGCGCGTTGGGGTCAATCTCAGAGTCTTCTTGAAGACTCGCCTCGACCGCCTTATCTAAATCTCGTGCCTGAATTTCGGGACGCCCCAGAAAAAACGAATCGGCTCGCATTTGAATCCAGGGCTCTAGCCACTTCTGGCCCGACAAAAACCAACGAAAGCTCTGGGGCGTCCACTCTTCGCAAAGATTTGGCGAGGCAGGTTCTGTCTTTGGGCACTCAAATGAATAGCCATTCCAAGTCCAATTCTCTGTCTTTCCTTCAATCGAAACCTTCCACACCGAAGGTCGTGCGGGCATAAACTCGCCGTAGGTTTGCTCTAAAGTTTTTCGCAATCTTGCCTCATCAAGAACTTTTAAATCTCTCGGCTCCCAAGTTCCCTCCATTTGAAAAAAAGATGCTAGCAATAAAACTTTTAAAATCATGAGTTCACCTCTATTGATACTTTCTTAAAATTTTTCTCACATCCTCTTGGAGAGAGGATTTTAAATAAAAATGTAGATTCGCCTCCAAAAATCCGAGCCGATCGCCAGCATCTAAACGCAAGCCTTGAAACTGGCAGGCATAGAGCTTTCCTTCTTTCGCTAGAGCATCAAGCGCATCGGTGAGCTGAATCTCTCCCAAAGCTCCTCGCTTTGAGCTTTCGATATGTTCAAAAACTTTTCGGGGCAAAAGATATCGCCCAGTGATCGCCCATCGTGAATTGGTCTCATGAGCTTTAGGTTTTTCAACGCATCGAAGGATTTTTCTATCTTGCAGCTCACAAATTCCATATTTTGAAACATCTTCGTCAGGCACCGACATGAGCATCACAACACCTGCCTCTTCTCTTTGATCTCCTAAAGACTCATAGACCTGAAGCAGTTGTTGCAAACTATTTGGCGTTGAATCGGTCACTTCATCGCCGAGCATCACAAAAAAATGAGAGCTAGAAATCATTCCAGACGCCATCCCGACCGCATGACCCAGACCGAGAGCTTCTTTTTGCCTGACACTTTGAACTTTTAACATTCGCGAGACTCGCTGAACCTCCTCGAGCAAGCTTGTCTTGTTTTTTTCTTTTAAAAAACTTTCAAGCTCAGGGGCCGCGTCAAAATGATCCTCAAGGGCTGTCTTGCCTTTTGAGGTCACAAAGATGATCTCTTTGACGCCCGCTTCAACCGCCTCTTCCGCAATATATTGAATGATGGGCTTATCAAAAAGAGGCATCATTTCTTTAGGAATCGCTTTCGAGGCCGGCAGCGACCTCGTTCCTACACCTGCGACAGGAATAACAACCGGAAACATAAGAGAAGTTTAAACAGCTTTATGAATGAAAGCACGATTTTTGTGACACAAGTATAGGCCTCTGAAATTCATAGTCTTGCCCCTTTATCTAAAGCTCTCAGAGATTTATTCTATATTGGAGATCAGGCTAAGTTTTGATGCCATCCATCATTAAAAAAAGACCTGCGCTTTGAGAGAGAAAGACCTTTGAATTCAATTTTTAAACAATCTCTTTTTGCAAATTTAACTACAGCCTTTGTGGTGATTGTCGGACTCGTGGTTCTGAAAAATCTGCCACGAGAAGACTTTCCAAACATTGATTTTGATGTGGTGAATATCTCCACGGTCTTTCCGGGGGCTTCGCCAGAACAAGTCGAGCGACTTGTAACAAACCCCATTGAAAAAGAAGTAAAGGGAGTGTTTGGCATTCGAGATATTTTTGGCACCTCGACGGAAGGGGTTTCTAACATCGCAATCGTGATCGAGCCCGATTATCCCGATAAAGATGAAGTCGTTACTGAAGTTCAACGCGCCGTTGATCGAGTTCAAAATTTGCCTCCTGAGATTACAGATCGACCCCTGGTTCAAGAGCTAAAAACCTCAAGAAATCCCAAGTTACAGATAAATCTTTCAAAGGGCGGAGAGGTTGGCTCTGATTATGAACCTAATCTGGAACTTCGCGAAATGGCAAAGCGGCTTCAGCGTGAGTTAGAAGAGGTCTCAGGCGTAGGTGAAGTGCAGTTAAATGAGGGCAACTTAGAGTTCATCGTTAATTTTTCAGCCGAAAAACTGTCTCAGTTTGGAATTTCAATCGACGAGATTGTGAAAGCCTTTCGAGAACAAAATGTCGCTGTTCCCGCTGGCGAAATCGTAAAAAAAGATGGTGCCGTTCGCTACCGCATCGAAAGTGAGTTAACAAATCTCGATCGCATTCAAAATGTCATTTTGCGAGCGAATGTTGATGGCAGAGTTTTTCGAGTGAAAGACCTCGGTGATATTCGTTTAGACATTCAAGAGCGGCAAGAATACGACCGCATGAAAGGTCGACCCTCTTTGAGTTTGGGCATTGTGACCAAAGAAAGCGCTGATCAAATTTTGATCGTTGATGCCGTTAAAGAACGAGCTCAAAAGTTTTTAGATCAAGTGAATCAGCAACTTCCTGAGAACGAAAAATGGCAAGTGAGCTATGGCCGCGACACTTCCGTGTTTGTGAAAGCTCGACTCAAAGCTCTTGCCTCAAGCGTGATGATTGGAGGGATTCTTGTTTTCTTGATGCTTCTGCTCGCCTTGGATTGGCGAACTGCCCTGATCGTGGCTATTGGAATTCCTTTTTCGTTTTTGGGTGCTGTGCTCTTGATGCCGCCACTCGACTTCTCTCTCAACTTACTGACGATGTTTGGATTCGTGGTGGTCTTGGGGATGCTCGTCGACGATGCCATTGTGGTCTCGGAATCTATTTTTACAGAACTCGAAAAAGGAAAAGATAAACTCTCCGCCGCTGTGGAGGGCACGAAAAAAGTTTTAAAACCGGTTTTAGGCTCTGTGATGACCACCGTTCTCGCCTTTTTACCCCTCGTTTTCATGACTGGAATTTTTGGAAAGTTTGTGAAGTTCATTCCCTCGATTGTGATTCTTTGTCTTTTGGTATCGCTCTTAGAGGCCTTTTTTCTTCTGCCCAATCACATGAGAGATTTTGCAAATGCTCCAAAGTTGAATGCGAAAAGGCGACATCCCTTTGAAAGAATTCGAGATTACTATCGAGGTCTCATCGTCTGGGCGATGCGACGCCGCTATTTTGTCGGAGTTTCTGGAATCGCTTTCTTTTTGATAGCCCTTGCCTCTTATCACTTTTTTGGACAATTCAAATTATTTCCGCGAGATGGGGTGAATACTTTTTTTGTCATCTTTGAGGGAAAGACTGAGCTCTCTCTAAAAGACATGGCTGAAAAGATTTTGCCGATTGAACTCAAACTGCAAGAGTATCCAAAAACAGAAGTTTTATCTTTCTCCACGAAAATTGGAGCGATTCAAACCGAAGGTCGAGAGTCGCGACGAACCGGAAGCAACTATGCCTTTATCACGGTCGACATGGTGCCTGAGGTCGATAGAAGTTTAGACATCAATCAAATCGCCAATGAGATTGAAGCCGAGGCCAAGAAAATTAGCGGTATGGATAATGTCTATGTAGAGCTTGCCGGTGCAGGCCCACCCGTGGGTCGCCCCGTGAATATTTATTTTGCCCATGAAGACCTCGATCTACTTCGAAAAGTGAAACAAGATGCTCGAGGCGTTTTGGAAAATATGAAAGGAATAAAATCGATTGGCGACACCGATCTTCTCGGAAAAACTCAGTCGATTTATGAGATTGATTTTAGAAAAGCCGCCCAAACTGGGGTCAACCCGACCTCTCTTGCTCTTGGTTTGCAGATGGCCGTAGACGGTGCCCTTCTCGGTGAAATTCGAAGCGATGTCGAAAAAACAAGTCTTCGAGTAAAAATCGATGAAGATGGAATTCCAGAAGATAGCCTGAAGAAGATGACTGTGCTCACTCCATTTGGAGAGCGAGCGCCGATTCTCTCTATGATGAATGCTCAAGATCCAAGTCGTGGTCTCTATAGTGTGAATCACTACCAAACACGAAGAGTCGTGACAGTTTATGCAGATTTAGAAGAAGCCGAAAAAGTCGAAGGCGCGATGAATAAATTTAAAGCCTTCTTTAAAAAGTTTCAAAAACAGCCTGAAGAAGAGAACAAGCAAGTTGTTCGAACCGCCGAAGAGGCCAATAAAATTTTGGCGGGCTACTTTGATGAATGGAAGGCTAAGTATCCTGGACTTGAGATCGAAGTCTTGGGCGAAAATAGAGATACCGCGGAGAGCTTTGAATCCTTGAAACAAAGTTTGCTTTTGGCTCTCGCAGGCGTGCTCTTCATTGTCATTCTCACGCTAGGCAATATTTGGCAGCCCTTTATTGTTTTGATCACTTCGATTCCCATGGGTTTGGCGGGTGTCATTTTTGTTTTCATTTTGCATGATCGACCACTAAGCTTTTTGGCTCTCTTTGGTGTGGTGGGCCTCGTGGGGGTGGCGGTGAATGTGGGCATTGTTTTGATTGATCGAATCAACTCTCTGGCCAAAGAAATGAGCTATTTTGATGCTCTGATGGAGGGAAGTGTTCAGAGACTTCGAGCCGTATTGCTTACCTCTTCGACCACGGTCTTAGGTTTGATGCCGACAGCTTACGGCTGGGGCGGTGGAGATGCTTTTCTAAAACCAATGGCCTTAGCTCTTGGCTGGGGAATTGCCTTTGCCACGATTTTTGGAATTATACTTACGCCTTTAAGCTTAGGTGTCGTGGATGATTTCGTTTGGTTTTGGAAGCGACTCTTCAAAAGTGATAGCCTTGGTGGCTGTCTTAAAGCGTATTGGCAGGCTTTGATTTCAGGAACTCCCGTTCGACCGGATGAGCCCGAGCTCAGTCTAAAACGCCTAACGGAGCTAGATCGCCGATATGACCGCGAACTTCGGCTTGTGGGCAGTGATTCAGAGCCCAATCCGTAGACAGATCATCGACTTTTTTTAAGTTTCTTAAGTAAGCAAGGTTGACCTTCTCGCTTTATGAATTACTGTCTCTCCAAGGCCAATAGACCAGATTAAAAGGTTTTCGGCCAAAAAAGTTTATAAAGGAGAACTATTAAAATGGGAAGATGTGTAGGAATTGACTTAGGAACCACGAACTCAGTGGTTTCAATTATGGAAGGTGGTGAACCCAAGGTCATCACGAATGAAGAAGGCGGACGAACGACTCCCTCGGTGGTGGCGTTTACCAAAGACGGCTCTAAATTAGTCGGCCAAGTGGCTCGACGACAGGCCGTAACGAATCCTCAAAATACGATTTTTTCGGCAAAACGTTTTATCGGTCGATCATACGAAGAAGGTCAAAAAGAATCGAGCCGAGTTCCTTTTGAAATTGTCAAAGGTGACAAAGGCGATCCTCGATTTAAAATTCAAGGAAAAGATTACAGCCCTCAAGAAATTTCGGCGCAAGTTTTGATGAAACTAAAAAAAGCCGCTGAAGATTATTTGGGTCAGCCGGTCACAGAAGCCGTGATCACGGTTCCTGCTTACTTTAATGATTCGCAACGACAAGCAACAAAAGATGCGGGTGCAATTGCGGGTCTCGAAGTGAAGAGAATCATTAATGAACCAACGGCGGCCGCTCTCGCTTATGGTCTTGATAAGAAAAAAGATGAGCTGATCGCGGTTTATGACTTAGGTGGTGGAACTTTTGATGTTTCAATTCTTGAAGTTGGCGATAATGTCGTTGAAGTAAAATCAACCAATGGTGATACCCACCTTGGTGGAGATGACTTTGACGTTCGCATCATGGACTGGCTGATTGCGGAGTTCAAAAAAGATCAGGGCATTGATCTTTCGCAAGACAAAATGGCTGTGCAGCGTCTTCGTGAAGCAGCTGAAAAAGCAAAGATTGAGCTCTCCACGACGCTTGAAACTGAAATCAACCTACCCTTCATCACAGCTGATGCCTCAGGGCCTAAACATCTCAATATCAAACTTACTCGAAGCAAGTTTGAATCATTGATCGAAGATTTGGTTAAAAAATCTTTAGAGCCCTGCAAAAAAGCGATTGAAGATGCTGGCGTAAAACCCAGTGAGATTAACGAAGTTATTCTTGTTGGAGGAAGCACACGAATTCCTCGAATTCAACAAGCGGTTCGTGACTTTTTTGGTAAAGAGCCAAATAAATCAGTGAACCCTGATGAAGTTGTGGCGATCGGCGCAGCAGTTCAGGCTGGCGTTCTCAAAGGTGACGTGAAAGATGTTCTTTTGCTCGATGTCTCTCCTCTTTCACTGGGCATCGAGACGCTCGGTGGCGTTATGACGAAGCTCATTGAGAGAAACACAACGATTCCTACGAGAAAAAGTGAGGTGTTCTCAACAGCGGCTGACAATCAAACGAGTGTTGAGATTCATGTTCTTCAAGGAGAGCGTGAAATGGCTCGAGACAACCGAACTCTAGGAAGATTTTTCTTAGAGGGAATTCCAGCGGCACCTCGCGGCGTTCCTCAAGTTGAAGTGACATTCGATATTGATGCGAATGGAATTGTGAGCGTGTCTGCAAAAGATAAAGCCACGGGTAAAGAGCAAAATATTCGAATCGAAAGCTCAAGCGGCCTAAGCAAAGATGAAATCAATCAAATGATTAAAGATGCTGAGGCGAATCGAGAAGAAGATAAAAAACGTCATGAGCTTGTGGTCGCAAGAAATCAACTCGATCACCTTGTGTTTCAATCTGAAAAAACATTGAATGAACAAGGCGACAAGATCGACGCCGCTCTAAAAGACGATTTAAGCAAAGCTCTTGAAAAAGCTAAAGAGGCCATGAAAGCCGAGAAATTAGAAGATATCAAAGCGGCTTCAGAGGCTTTGACTTCAGCAAATCATAAGCTCGCAGAGCAGATGTATAAAACTTCAGCTTCTGGAGCTCAAGACGCTGCTTCTGGTAGCGCTTCTGAGGGCTCAAGTTCGGAATCTGGTGCATCTTCTGATGAGATCATCGATGCTGAGTTTACAGAGCGAAAAGAATCTTAATAGAAATCTTAATCACTCGATCTGCTTTTGTGGCAGATTGATTACGTGTCAAAAAAAGCCCCTCTCGTCGGAGGGGCTTTTTTGTTGAAATCATTGAACTGGGACATCTTCACCCCTAGTTTCACGAGCGAGTTCTCGCCCACCCCTCTCAAAACGGCTTAAAAAGCTACCTAGCGCCTGTTTCTGCTTGGCATCATCTTTGCATATGAAGGCCACGGCTTATTCTAGACTTTCAAAGGTCAAAGATAGGCACAAAGGGATTGAGTAATAGTTGGGTTGTCTTTCACTGTCCAAATTCGAGAGCCAACCACAGAAAATTTTAAAATTTTTTGAAGCGATTGAATTCGTCAACGCTAGCGCTTTCTCTTTGAACTAAACAAAAAGGGGGTCTCTATGTTCGCTCAATTTAAGCGAACTGCACTGCTTCTCATAGTGGCGAGTCCATTGTTAGTTGCTTGCAGTTCCAACACGGTACCAGCTTCAGATCAAACCATATACCGTAGCGACGCTGGACCAAGAATCACGGCGGGAGAAAAATTTGCCAAAGATGCCGAATCTCGTGGCAAGTCTCGCGCGAATTCAAACTCTGGTTTACCATCATCAAACTCTGGAAATTCGCAAAATTCTGGAATTCAAGGGAATTCGGAAGCCAACACTGGCTTTGTTCCGAGAGCGAATAGCCCTTATGCGGGCGCACCACTCACTCGCTCTGATGCCTGGAGTCAGTTTCAAGGCATGGGAATGATGCTTTTGTTTGCTTCGGTTTTAAACGGATCGATTTTCGAAAAAGGTGAAAAGATCATCGACAATACGAAGTCTCTAGTCGGCTCTATTACTGGAGAAGAAAAAGAAAGCTCTTCTGGATCAGTGAGCTCACCACGAGCAGAAATTTCAACTTTTTCAGCGACTTCAGTCGATTCAGAGCCATCTTCAGTGGATGCAGAGGCTCCCCGATTAGTTCTAACATCTGCAAATTCAGAGGCCGATAGAATCGTCTTTTTCAAAAACTCATCGGCCTCAGAAGAAAAACAAGATGGAGGTGCCAAACTAGCCCCTCCGCGAATCGATGAGGATGTTGAGTGTTTGATTGCCAATGCACATCAGGCGGCTGAATTAAGCGGGCTTAATGTGATTTTCGAAACAGCTACAGAGAGTCAGAGATGACCAGAAAAAATCTAAAGAATTTTAAAAATCAAAAAAATCTTAAAGGGGGATTAACAATGAAAGTAGTAAATCTAATAATGATCGTCGGTATATCTCAAATTTTTATTGCTTGTGCGACACCGAGAGATGTTAAAAAAAATGCGGCTCAAAACTCGAGCGCTTCAAATAGCCAGGCATTAGCTCCAAAGACTAAATCGACAGCAGGAGCCAATACAGAAGGTAGCGTTCCTGGAAAAGAAAAAGGAAACTCTGAAGGCCTAAGTGCTTTTCAACAAGAAATGATTAAACGAGAAGAAGCAAGAGAGAAACGCGAAGAGAAGCGCCATCAAGAAAAAATGGAACTTGAGCATGCCCGAATAAAGTCTTTCGAAGCCAGCCAAGCTCAGCTCTTTGATTACTTGCGAGATTCGTCTGAAAAGCAGCAGTTAACTCAAATCGGAATGATGGCGACTTTGTCACAGCTCTTTCCAAAAACAGAAGCTGCCAACTTAAGCTTTGATGAAGATTGCTTCGTTGAAAAAATCGTAAGTCTCGAAGCCACTTTGCGAAAAGCTAAAGATAAGATTAACGAGCAAAGGAAAGCCAGCTCGGCAGAAGGGAAGGTCGAGAATTCGAATGAAGTGGCCGATGCGGCCGATCAAGTTCCCCATCTTTTGGCGCGCCCTGCAGAAGATGAAGGAGTTGTCGAAATCAAAACTCAGGTTTCTAATGCAGAAACAGCCTCGACAGAATCAGAGGGAATAGAATCAGTGGTAGAAGAGCCGAACAGACGATCACAAGTGAATTTTGTTAGGATTCCTTCTCGTGGATCTCTTTGGTCTTCGAACAAAAGTTCAAAATAACAGACGCTTTTTCTTTGTGTGTTTTTACTTTGTGTAAGATATCTTTCTCTGTGTAAATGTGGACACCCTAAAAAGCCCGAGCTTGGACACTCGGGCTTTTTTTTCGAAAATTTCGTGTTTTTTTTTCGGATACATCTCGAGGCGGCCTTAAATGGCGAACTTAAGACTACCTAGAATCTTGCAATTCAGTGCGAGATGACTGCATCATTCGCTCAAGCCTGGACGACTTGCTACACCTCCCATGGCTTACAAGAAATAGAAATTCAAGTTTTATTACGAAAAGGACTTCCCCGATTCGATATTATTGGCCTTCCTCAAAATATGGTTCGGGAGGGCAAAGATCGAATCTTGGCTAGCCTTCATCAAGTGGGAATCGAATTACCCAATCAAAAAGTCTTAGTTTATCTCAAGCCGGGAGACCTCTCAAAAGAAGGCAGTCATTTAGACCTTGGAATTTTTCATGCAATATTGCAGGTACTTGGTCACATTCCTCTTATCGAAAAAAAATATTTTTTCTGGGGTGAACTGGAGCTCAACGGAAAAATCAGAGAAACAGAATCGATTCTTGGCCATGTTCTGTTGGCTCAGGAATCCCAAGCTGATTCAATCTTTTTTTCAAACTCCAAAAACAATCTCGAAAAGATTCTGCCCTTCTTGAAAAGCAAAGTGCATTTTTGCGATAGCGCTGCTGAGCTCTTAGAGCCAAAAGAAGCTTTTACAATCGAAGTCAGCTCTGATTTATCTCGATCGTCATGGCCCGATCCAAAATTGCAAACGCGCTGGAATAAAATGCGTGGCAGCCATGATCAATTTTTGTTTTGGTCGCTCGCCAGCTTAGGCCGATGGAATGTTCTTCTTAACGGTAGCCCAGGCGTGGGAAAGAGCTCCTGGTGTCATGCTCTTCAAGATCTTCAGCGGCCACTCGCGCCAAAGTTTTGGTCAGAAAAGTTTAAATATTCTTCTCCTGCTGAAACTAAAAACCTTGAATTTAAAGATTTGTCTCAAAGAGGATTTGAAGCCCCTCATCACACAAGCTCTGCGGCTTCAATTGTAGGAGGCGGTCATCGTCAAATCTATGCCGGAGCCATCAGCCGCGCCCATCGTGGTATTTTATTTCTCGATGAATTGCCCGAGTTTCAGCGCAATGTTTTAGAAGCTCTTCGCGAGCCTCTCGAAGAAAAAAAACTCTGCATCCATCGCCAAGGCGGCAAGAAAAGTTTTCCGGCAGATATTCAACTGCTTGCCGCCATGAATCCCTGTCGTTGCGGAAAGCATGGATCAAAAAAGGCCTGCGTTTGTAGCTCAGCTCAATTTTATTCTTATCAGGCGAGGCTATCTGAGCCTCTGCTCGAGCGTTTTCATCGAGTTTTGTGGTGGACTTTCAAAGATGAGCCACAAGCCCCCGAGTTTGAGTTTCAAAAAATTTGCGAACGTCTTTCATGGGCAGAAAAAAATCGACCTCAACTTCATGAAATTGATCTTTCGGCCTTCAAAAATGCTCGGCAGCAACGCCTTTGGGTCGAGATGCTTCTGACGTGGTCTAAGTTTTTTGGTGTCAATCAGGTGAATGATACTGAGAGTCAAAATCTTAAAAACTTTTTTGAGAAACTGGAGGAAAGAGAATGAAATGTCTTTGTGAAGAATGGCGAGAAGAAATCGAAAGCTTAGAACTCAAGCTTTTGCAAGAAATCT
Source organism: Bdellovibrionota bacterium (assembly GCA_049436045.1). Lineage (GTDB taxonomy): Bacteria > Bdellovibrionota > UBA2394 > UBA2394 > UBA2394 > JBMTHG01. The sequence goes on along the minus strand of JBMTHG010000002.1, from coordinate 29,513 downwards.
GGCAGCTTGAATCAAGTCTTTTAGAACTGATTAGACAGTTCCAAGACTTTCAGCTTTCTCGTGATCGAGACTCAATTCACAAATTTAAAGCTTTTTCTGGAGACTCGAAAGAAAGTCAGCCAAAATGAAGTTATGCGTTTCTTTGTATTCCTCTTGGCTTTCGTCTTTTTTAATACGGCCTCCGCAAAAGAGAAAAAGGATCTAGCAAACTATTGGGCGCTTAGCTCTCTTCACAAAGAGAGACGGCATTCTCTAGAAGGGGTTCGCAAAAAAGGAAAAGTTCTGGAGACCTCTGTTTGGTATGAAGACTCCGTCGTCACAAAAAATGTAATTCCAGACCAAGAGATCTTTTGCAGATTTCTGCACGCTTTTCTTTATGGAAAAAACACGCCGCGCCAAAATCGAGAAGAGCTTCCACCTGCTCGGGCTTTTCGAGAAAATCCTGATATTGATGAAATTGATTTCTCGTTTTTTGCTTTGCTGCATCAAAATAAGCCTTCTTCACCTTATTGGGAGAAAACTCCTGAAGAGGCCAAACAAAATGAAACTCCAGCTCAAGCTCAGCTTCGTGTCATTTGGACGCGAGAAGAAAAAGCCGTGCCTTTTATTCGGCTCAAAGTGAATCGCTCGGAGTGGATGAGTATCAGTGAGATTCTCAAAACTAAACCAACAATGGGTTTTACAGCCTTTAACAAGGAGTTGTGTGCAAGCATTCATCCCTTTTTACCGAGACTCAGCTCAAGCTTTGCCGATCTTGATCAGGCGCCGCAAAAACCATGATCAAGACATTGATTTAATTCAATATTTTTAATGTGATTCGGCCCCAATTCTCGTAAAATATGGACTTGGGGATGAGAGGGTTTTTTCAGATTGTTTTTGCGCTGATCTTTATTCAACTGCCCGTTCAGTTGGAGGCTCAGGAATTCTTAAAAAAACTGATCACTCAATCTCCCGGCCCTCTTTCAAAAAGTCATGCCGAGTATGACACACTAAAAGGTTGCTCAAACTGTCACATCAATACCTTGGGCGGAGACCTCGACAATGCAAAATGTATGGATTGTCACCTCGACATAAAAGTTCGAATTGAAAAAAATTGGGGTTACCACGCCGGCAAGACCGAATGCTCCTCATGTCATATGGAGCATGAAGGTTTAGACTTTGATATTTTTGCGCCAGAAAACTGGCTCGATGAATTTAATCACGAAAAGGATACAGGCTACCCTCTTCGCGGCCAACACGCCAAAACGGAATGTTATGACTGCCACACGACTTATCGTGAGCATTACAAGACGAAAGCAAAAACAGAAACCCGCTCGTATCTCAACGCGCCCACCACTTGCTATGAATGTCATCAAGATGACTACCAACACGAATTCAAAGACAAAAAGCTTTTGGAGTGTACGCAGTGTCATTCAACAGGAATTGAGAATTGGAAGCGCCTCAGAAAGAAAATGCCATTCAATCACGACACCACTCGCTATAAACTTGAAGGCTTGCACAAAAAAGTAGAATGCTCCGAATGTCATGAACCCGATCCAAAAACGAAGCGAGTCACCACTTTCGCTCCACTTGAGTTTGATCAGTGCACCGATTGCCATTCTGACCCTCACAAAGGCTCCTTTGGAAATGAGTGCACAAACTGCCACAGCGTTTATCGAAAGTGGGATCATCTCTTGCTAGAGGGCCAAATCGCAGCCAATGGATTTGATCATAGCAAAACTAAGTTTCCATTAGAGGGATATCATGAAGCCGTTGAGTGCGAGAGTTGCCATTATCAAGACAAAAAAAGTTTCAAAGTTCCTGCAGATCAATTTGATCAGTGCTCAGATTGTCACGGCGATTATCACAACGGTCAATTCGCAGATCAAAGCTGCGAAAGCTGTCACTCCCCCACTCGAAAATTTTATGATTCTTCTTTTGATCTAGAGCGCCACGCCAAGACTGAGTTTCCGCTTGATGGAAAACATATGGTGATTGACTGTCAACAGTGTCACTTCACCGGAAGCTACACCAATCTCAAGTTTGATGAATGTTCTGATTGTCATCGAAATGTTCACCCCGAGCGTGAGATTGATCAAAGCTGCTCTTTTTGTCATGTGACGACTAGCTTTTCTTGGATTCAATTTGATCATAATAAAAATACAGACTTCGCGCTCACGGGAGAGCATCGCGAAGTGGCTTGTTTATCTTGTCATGTGGATCAGGTTTTTAAAAACATGCCGGCTAATAATGACAATCCAAATTGCCAATCCTGTCATGCCGATCCTCATGGCTCTGCCATGTCAAATGAATGTTCAAGCTGTCACGTGACCGAAGGCTTCAAGCAAGTAAAGTCTTTTAAGCACGAAGAAATCGGAAGATGGAAACTCACGGGAAGACATACAGAGCTATCATGCCAAAAGTGTCACGAAAATCATCTGTTGGGCGACTATCAAGTGAAGCTTATTGCTGGCGCAAAACTCGCCACCGAGTGTGTGAATTGCCACTATGATGTTCATCAGGGTGAAATGGGAAGCAATTGTGAAAGCTGTCATAGCACGAATAGCTTTGAGCTTGAGTACGCAGAGAAGGTGCATGATCTTGGCTTTTTTAAATTAGAAGGTTTTCACGACCAACTCGAATGTAGTGACTGTCATGCGACGAACAACAATCTTCAAGGCACTGGAGAGTTCTGTGCCTGGTGCCATGAGAAAGATGATATCCATCTGGGGCAGATGGGCAACACCTGCGGCGATTGCCATTATCAAACATCTTGGCTCCCCACTCACTTTCAGCATAACACCACGGGCTTTCGACTCACTGGAATTCATCGCTATCTAGAGTGCTCTTCTTGTCATGTGAACAATATCTACCAAGGTCTTCCAAGTGATTGCTTCTTTTGTCACTCCGATTCATTTGTTCCCCATATTCCTCAGCACAGCAATGCTTCGGGCCGAAATGTGGCCAACTGTGAAAACTGTCATGTTCCGATTGATTGGAATATCCGGCGAGGGAGTGCTCTCCCATGAGGTTTTTTTATTTTTTGATCATCGCTTTCGGATTACTTTTCAGCAGACCTCTTCAGGCTGAAAATTCTTTGAAGGGAAATGCTGACGCTTGGATGCTATTTCTCACTGACAATTTCGCAAGCGTGAGTGTGCTTGAGGTTTATGACACAGATAACTGCGACGCCGAGAACATCGCCGATCTTGAACCTCTCTTTGTGGCTTATGGCAAAGAAAGAGATGATGTCTCTTGCTCCGATGGTCAGTGCTGTGTTGAGAGAATCATTCAAGGCGATGAGATCATCGCTGAGCGAATCATTAGCTCTGATGGCGAGGGAGTTTCTGCAAAAGATACTAAAAGCGGAAACACTCTTCTTCAAAGCCTTGGCTTAAAAGCAGAGTTTAAATCCTCTTACTTTCGAGCCTTCATCGATGGCGATTTTAGATTTCATTTGCTGAACTCTAGAACTCTTTATGGAAGCAAAAAATATCGACTTCATCTCAACGATCTCTACGCTGAGAAAGACTTCCGATTGGGAAATCAGCTATTTCAGGCCAGGCTGGGAAGACAATCTTTAGAGGGCGGCATTATCATCGATGGCTTAAGAACAGACTGGGCTTGGAATGAGAAAAAATCGAAGACCTTAGGAGTTTATGCTGGCTTGGCTCCTGATCCGCGCACAAAACATCTGAGCCATGAAAGAATTGCGTTTGGCATTCCCTTTCACTTCATTCCCGACTTCGCTGAAGATTCAAAGGTGAAATTTTTGTTTGATTCAAATCTTTATGTCGAAACTTTTAAGGGCGGATTAAATCGATTTAGTCTTTTTAGTCGAAGCCATTTCACTCCGATTCCTGAACTGAGTCTCTTTCATTATTCACATCTTGAATTGCCCACGATAAAAGATAAATCTTTATCCAGCAGCCACCTTAGCTTGCGAGCTTTTTATCGCCCCAGCAAAAATTGGATATTAAATTTTGGTCTTTCTCAATTTCGCATCGATCGCTATCTCTTAGCCTCTTCTGTTCAATACCTCACAGACGATGGAAGCCTTCAAAGAGAGCGAGTGGGAGATCGCCTGGATCAATCTCATCGCTACCGAGTAGATACAAAAGTTTCGTATCGAATCAATCGCTTCGCTCAGCCTTATATTGCTGGGCGCTATGAAAGACGAACTTTTGACTCTGATAAAATCTTTTTAAATCCAACACCCGAGTCAGATCCCTCAGAGCCCGAAGAGGAAAATCTTGGGCTCATCAACAAGAAAAACGCCTATGGAGGTGATCTTGGCCTTCGGCTCAATTGGCCAAAAAATATCGACACCGACACTAGCCTCTCTTATCAAAAGAGATTTCAATCCAGCTTCTATAGCCTGAATCAGAATATTTCTTGGATTCCCAATGAGAAATACTTCATCGAGGGCAACTTTCAATTCTTTAGAAGTCAGCGTGAAATCGCACGCTCTATCTCCTCGCAAGATCCCATTCGGGTAAAGTCTTTAGATTTTTATGCAAATTTAAGCCTTTCTTATCGTTTTCGCTCGAATATCTCGGGCCAAATTGGCTATGATTTCATGAGTGAGGATGATGCATCTCTTGAAAAAACTATTTTTATACATTCACTGTTGCTTCGCTTTGATTATCGCTTCTAGTTTAAGTTTCGCCGAAACTGTTTTCGTCGTGGAGGAGCCATCTTCCGTAGAGGAACCATCTTCTAAAGAGGAACCGTCGCCCTCTGAAGAGTCGGCTGCTGTTCAAACTGAGGCTGCTGAAACAAAAATGGAATCTCAAGAGAGCGCCCCAATCTTAAGCTTTCCCTTTGAAACTCAGATCAAAAGTCGGGTCGCTCAGATTTTAGCCCAACCCAGTAATGAGGCTCGCGTGCTCTTGCTGGTTCGACAAGCCGACAAACTAAAAGTGCTTGGAGAGGAAGCAGAATTTTTTCAAGTCGAGTATTTTCTTGAGAATCAATACCCTATTAAAGGCTTTATCAGAAAAGAGTATTTAGGCGATCTTAGCTCACAAACAGAGGTTTCGCGATCGACCGAACAGTCTTATACCCCTTCGCTCGAACGAGAAGCTGTTCAAACCGAAGCCTTAGAGCTCGAAGACCAAAAAAGTCAGCAGCGAATTGAGATTCCCGCCACTTTAAAAAAAGTAGATAGCCTTGAACTCATAACCACTCCCACCGAGTCTGTGACAGAAAAAACAAAGTCACCTGAGGAGTGGAAGTATTCCCTAGAATTTGATCTGGGCTGGCAACAATATCAAGAGCGAGTTTTTACTTTGGTTGGTGGGGCTTACCCCAACATTCCATTGATCGATTATAGTTTAGAAGGAATCGACCTTCAGTTTGGGTTTTCGATTTTTCGGAGATGGTTTGGCTCTGTCGATGCGGGGGCGCGTGCTCAATATGAGGTCAGCGCTCTTCAAGCTGATGTGAAAAGAAATAATGCCCAAATTGAGGCGGCTGATGCTTTAGCCCAATGGCACCGCTTGTCTGTCGAAATTTTTGCTTCACGCGATTTTCAAATCAAAAAGTGGCTTCTTCAGCCTGAACTAGCGGCTCGATTTCAGTGGCATCTTTTTAGCGTGAATCAGCTCAGAGATAAAAATCTCGCTCAGCCAATTTTGTTCAGCAATATTGGCTATTACGGCGAGATTGCCTTTCGTCCGAAACTGCAATCCCCCTATTTCTTAAGCCTTCAGGGATATTTGGGTCTTCTATTGTTTTATCAATTTAGTGAAGGTCCACTTCAATCAACGGAACAGGGTATCATTCAAACCGGAACTCCCAATTCTCAAAAAATGCTTCTTCAGTATGGTGGAAGTCTGGCCTGGGATTTAAAAAGCCTCGGCTTAAAAGATCAGGAGATTATTCTCGGCTACCGATTTGAAGACCTATCAAAAAGCTTTAGTGGCGAGGGCAATCGCGCAGGATTCAAGCTTCAAGAGGCTCAATCAAAATCGAAGATTCATCGCTTAAGCCTAGGCTACCGATTTGATTTTTAGTGAGAAGAGCCTCCAAAGTTTTTTGAATGTCAAAAAAGTTTGAGAACTCAAAAAATTTTTTATCTGATCTCTTCATGAAATCTTTCAGATCTTTTTTGGCAAAGACATATTCCATCTTTTTGGCCGGGCAAAAATCCGTCCAGCCGTCTCCGATATAAACCAAGCTTGCATCTGGTCGAGTGAGTTGCTTCATGCTGGCACACTTGCAATGAGTAAAGTCTTCGCAAATGTCACGAGAATCCGAAGATTTTCGTAGGTTCCAAGAATGGGCATCTCTTAACTGATTTGAAGTCACTTTCTGGTGAAAGATCATGTCTCTTTCAAACAAAGCATGAATGAAAATATCAAAGCCCCCACTCAAAATTTGAAGATCGAAACCCTGCTTTCGACACCAATTCGCAAACTCAAAAAAACTCGGATCCAACTTCACTCGATCTAAGATCCAATCACGAGCCTCTTTTGGCGAAACCGGCATTAGTTCTAAAGCTAAAGAAAGAGCCTCTTTCTCTGAAATTTTTTTGGAGTACATTTGGGCCTGCAAGGCCGGCCACTGATCGGGCAAAAAATGATGGAACAAAAGCTTTAAGCTATCTTCTTCAGAAATAGTTCCATCAAAATCGCAGAAAACTTGAAGCATCGCGGCAAAGCCTATTCAAAGCTTTTCGATTTTTCGAGCAAAAAAAACCCCCCTCGTGGAGGGGGGCTTTTGAAATGAATACAGAAAGCTTATTTCGAACGATTTAAAGCTTTTTTGAAATCAATACTGGGCTTGAAAGTACAGGTCTTAGAAGCCTTGATCGTAATTCTTTGACCAGTCTGAGGATTAACACCTTTACGAGCTTTTCGTGTTTTCATCGTCCAGGTTCCAAATCCAGGATAAGTAAAGCGGCGATCTTTTTTGATGCCCTTCGCTAAATATTCAAAAGTTCCATCAAGAAGCTCTCCAATGGCTCTCTTTGAAAGTTCAGGTTGCTGCTTAGCAAGGTGGGCAACGAGTTCAGCTTTAGTCATAATTCCTCCCAATTTTTGCGCCTTTTTTTTCTAAGGCATTAATCTAATTAAACGATCCTTAGATTCTCGTCGCGACCGGAGCTTGGTGTCAATTGCATTCTATCGTGATCTTTGGGCTTTTTTGACGAAGACAGACAAAAAGGCGATAATATAAGGAAGCGGAACTCTATAAAGTAGGAAGGAACTTCGTCATGCAAAGAGGCGACTCTGGTCTTCAATCCCGAATTGAATCAATTCTATCTGATCCCAAACATCTCGATGTCTATCGTGAGATGAATTGGACGGGAAGTTTTTGGGATTATCTAAAGCTGATTGAAGAAGAGCCCGGCATCGCCCGCAATGCTCATCAACGTCTCTATGACATGATTATGTCTTACGGAACCCGCGAGTACATCGACGCCAAGAAGCCTATTATTCATTATAATTTTTTTGATGATCCGATCGATCACGGCAGAGACGCCATCTTTGGTCTTGATTTGCCGTTGATGAAACTCGTGAGCGTTTTAAAAGCGGCCGCAAAAGGATACGGCCCCGAGCGACGAGTGATTTTGCTTCATGGTCCAGTCGGCAGCTCAAAATCGACGATCGTAAGACTTTTGAAAAAGGGAATGGAGCATTATTCAAAAACTCAAGCTGGTCGACTTTTCACCTACAGCTGGGTTCTCAAAGAACCCATTTATTTTGAGGGCAAACCCATTTTTGGTGAAGGTGTCTTAGAAGCACAAAGCCCCATGAACGAAGAGCCCTTAAAGCTTTTGCCACCAGAAGTTCGTGCTGAGGTTCTTAACACCCTCAATAAAGATCGAGCTGCTGAAGACAAGATTCGAATTGAGGGAGAACTTAATCCATTTTGTCGATTCATTTATCAAGTGCTTTTAGAGCACTACGGCGGCGATTATCGAAAAGTTTTAGAAAATGTGAGAATTCGTCGTCTTGAGCTCTCTGAAAAGAAACGAAGCGGAATTGCGACTTTTCAACCCAAAGATGAGAAGAATCAAGACTCCACAGAGCTCACGGGCGACTTAAACTACAGAAAAATCGCTCTTTTCGGAAGTGACTCTGACCCGAGAGCCTTTAATTTTGATGGCGAATTCAACGTGGCCAATCGTGGATTGATTGAGTTTATTGAAGTTCTAAAGCTAGATGTAGCCTTCTTGTATGATCTGTTAGGCGCTTCGCAAGAACACAAAATCAAGCCAAAGAAGTTTCCTCAAACCGACATTGATGAAGTGATCATCGGCCATACGAATGAGCCGGAATATCGAAAACTGCAAAACAATGAATTCATGGAAGCACTTCGCGATCGAACGGTGAAGATTGATATCCCCTACATCACCAAGTGGAATGAGGAGATCAAGATCTACAAAAAAGATTACAATGAAGTTCGTGTAAAAGGAAAACATATCGCTCCTCACACTTTAGAGATGGCAGCGATGTGGGCCGTACTCACCCGTCTTGAGGAGCCAAGCAAAGCTAATCTAAGCTTGATTCAAAAACTCAAACTCTATGATGGCAAAACTCTTCCAGGATTCACCGAAGACAACATCAAAGAGCTTCGAAAAGAGGTTAAAAGAGAAGCGCTTGAAGGAATCTCACCTCGATATATTCAAGATAAGATTTCAAACGCTTTAGTTTCAAATGAAGCTCAGTCGATTAACCCTTTCATGGTTCTCAATGAACTCGAAGGTGGCTTAAAAGCTCACTCGCTAATTTCGAATGAAGAAATCAAAAAGCGCTATCGAGAATTGCTCGGCATCGTGAGAAGTGAATATGAAGATATTGTAAAAAACGAGGTTCAAAGAGCGATTTCGGCCGATGAAGACTCGATCACAAAACTTTGTGCCAATTATATTGATGCTGTGAAGGCCTATACTCAGAAAGAAAAAGTGAAAAATAAATTCACGGGTCAATATGAAGAGCCAGACGAAAAGCTCATGAGAAGCATCGAAGAGAAAATAGATATTCCAGATTCAAGAAAAGATGACTTCAGACGAGAAATCATGAACTACATCGGAGCTCTCGCCGTTGATGGAAAAACTTTTAACTACAAAACAAATGAGAGGCTTCATAAGGCGCTTGAATTGAAACTCTTTGAAGATCAAAAAGATTCGATCAAGCTCACAAGCTTAGTTTCAAATGTCGTAGATAAAGAGACCCAAGAAAAAATAGACGTTGTTAAATCACGATTAGTGAAGAACTTCGGATACAGTGACGAAAGCGCTACCGATGTGCTTAACTTTGTGGCTTCTATTTTTGCTCGGGGAGACGTCAGAGATAAATCGTAGACGAAATCATGTTTTTAAAAATCAACAGCGATCACGCTCGCTTTAGAAATATCATCAAAGGCAAGATCAAAAAAGATCTGCGAAAGTATATTTCTCATGGCGAAATGCTCGGCGTAAAAGGCAAAGAATACATCAGCATTCCTGTTCCGAGCATTGATCTCCCCCACTTTGAGTTTGGCAAAAATGATCAACAAGGAGTTGGAGCTGGCGATGGAAAAGAGGGCGATTCGCTGGGCCAGGCCGGAGATCCGCAAGATGGTGCTGGCCAAGCGGGCAACACCCCTGGAGCTCACATTCAAGAGGTCGACATCAGCTTTGAAGAGATGGCTGAAATTCTAGGAACAGAACTTGGCCTTCCACGAATTCAGCCGCGGGGTGATAAAAATATTCTTGCTGAGAGAACAAAATACAACTCGATTCATCAGCTGGGGCCTAAATCTCTTCTTCATTTCAAACGCACTTATAAAGAGGCCTTAAAGAGAAACATCAGCATGGGAGACTACGATCAAGAAGATCCGCGAATCATTCCCCAATCTCGAGACTTTCGTTATCGGTCTTATAAAATTAAGCCTGTTGAGAACAACTCTGCCGTTATTATTTTTATGATGGACGTTTCAGGCTCTATGGGCGACGAGCAAAAAGAAATCGTACGCGCAGAGTCATTCTGGATCGATACATGGCTGAGATCTCAATATAAAGGGATTCAAACTCGATACATTATTCACGATGCTGCCGCTCATGAGGTTGATCGAGAGACTTTTTTCTCAACCCGAGAATCAGGAGGAACGATCATTTCTTCAGCCTATCAGCTCTGTTTAGAAATGATTGAGAAACACTTTCCTCCGCAAGAGTGGAATATCTACCCCTTTCACTTCTCAGATGGCGACAATTGGAGCGCTGATGATTCTCAAAAGTGCTTTCATCTTTTGAAAGACAAGATTCTGCCTAAGGTCAATATGTTCTGCTACGGTCAAGTCGAGAGTCTCTATGGAAGCGGGCAATTTTTCAGAGATCTGACGGAGCATTTCAGCAAAGAGGCCTCAGCCGAAAGAATCATTGCGTCTAGGATTCCCAACAAAGAGGCCATCTACGACTCGATTAAAGAGTTCTTAAATAAAGGTTATTAATGGCCTTCAGGTCGACGCTTTAAGAAATTCACGATAAAATAAGTTATGGCTGATCTGCCTCTAGAACTTGCACAGCACAAAGAAGAGATTGAAAAAATCGCCGTCTCTTATGGTCTAGATTTTTACACTACAATTTTTGAAATCGTTGATTACGATGAAATGAATCAGCTGGCCGCTTATGGCGGTTTTCCGAATCGATATCCTCATTGGTCATTTGGAATGGACTACGAACGCCTCTCAAAAAGCTACAACTACGGGCTCTCGAAAATTTATGAAATGGTGATCAACAATGATCCTGTCATTGCCTATTTGATGAAGGGCAACACTACGATGGATCAAAAATTGGTGATGGCTCATGTTTATGGACACGCTGATTTTTTTAAGAACAATATGTTTTTCTCTCACACTCACCGAAAAGCTGTCGATATGATGGCAAATCATGGTGTGAAGATTCGCCGTTTTATGGAGCGCCTCGGCGTTGAGCGTGTTGAGTCTTTTATTGATGTCTGCCTCTCGATCGATAATCTCATTGATCCAGATGCGCGCTTTGGCAAGATCGCAAGTGCCATGCCAGAAAACTTTGAAATTGATCCATCTCGTCTTAGTCCAGGAAAACTTAAATCAAAAGATTATATGGATAAGTTCATCAATCCACCTGAGTTTCTTGAGCAGCAAAAACAAAAGCTCATCGATGCCCTTGAAAAACAAAAAAGAATTCCTGAAAAACCTGATCAAGATATTCTTGGATTTTTGATTCAATATGCCCCACTAGAAAACTGGGAAAGAGAGACTCTAGAGATCATTCGCGAAGAAGCTTATTATTTTCTTCCTCAGGCGCAGACGAAAATCATGAACGAGGGCTGGGCAAGTTATTGGCACTCTCACATCATGACTCGGCATAAATTAGAAGATTCTGAAATTATCGACTATGCCAACTCTCATGCCGGAACAGTGTCGATGGCGGGAGGAAGATTTAATCCTTATAAGATTGGAATTGAACTCTTCAGAGATATTGAAGAGAGATGGAATACTGGAAAATTTGGTCTTGAATATGATAACTGCCCAAACCTGACAGAAAAGAAATCTTGGAATAAAAATCTAGGGCTTGGAAGACAAAAGATTTTTGAAGTCAGAAAAGTCTATAATGATGTGATGTTTATCGACGAATTTTTAACGCCAGAGTTTTGCGCCGAACACAAGCTCTTTACTTTTCAGAAAAACCCCAAGTCGGATGAGTATGAAATTGCATCCCGCGAGTTTGAAAAAATAAAGCAACAGCTTTTATTTCAACTCACGAATCGAGGGCACCCTCGAATTTTCGTTGTCGATGCCAATTATAAAAATCGTGGTGAGCTTTATCTTTGGCATCGCTATGAAGCGAGTGAGATTCAGTTGGCAAAGGCCAAAGATACCCTCATGCACCTTCAAAAGTGCTGGAAGAGACCGGTTCATATTCAAACGAATATTCAAAATCAATTCCGACTTTTGAGCTTTGATGGCAAAGAATATCAAGAAAACTCATTGCCTGAAGCCGACGCCTTCAAAGCCTAGACCTGAATTTTTAGCTCTAAAGGGCAATGATCTGAACCTAGAATCTTAGGCAAATGCTGAATCGAAGAAACTCGATCTAAGATCTGATTTGAAGCGATGAAATAATCGATTCTCCAGCCTTTATTTCTTTGACGTGCACCCGCCCGATAAGACCACCAACTATACTCATCTTGCTGGTCAGGAAAAAAATGACGAAAGACGTCTTGAAAACCTGCAGCGTGCAATTCATCCATCCAAGCCCTCTCCTCAGGTTTAAATCCGCTCTCACCATCCAGTCTAACAGGATCATGAATATCTATTTCTTTGTGAGCGATATTGATATCGCCCGTCACAATCAAAGGCTTTTCTTTCTGCCGCTTTTTTAGGAATTGAAGAAATTCTTTCAGAAAATCCATTTTAAAAAAATGTCTCTCTTCACTCGCTCCACCATTTGGAAAATAGCAATTCAAAAGCTCAAAATCGCCGAAATCATGAATGAGCACGCGCCCCTCAGAATCAAATTTTTTGAGGCCAAAACCAAATTGAGTGCCTTTGACCAATCCTCGATCAAGACTCATCACACCGCTGTATCCGGGGCGCTCGGCAGGATGCCAATAAAGCTGATAAGCTTGTTCGAGCTCCGACTTCTCTTTTTCATCTAACTGATTTTCAAAGCATTTAATCTCTTGCAAGCAAACAACATCTGGCTTTCGCTGCTCAAGAAAGTCGTTCAGGCCTTTCTTTAAAACGGCTCGCAACCCATTGATATTCCATGAAACGATCGAGATCTCTTTCATCGAAATACAAAATCTTAAAAGCGAAAAAGACTCAAGTTAAAGAAGAGCTGAAGACTAGTTTTCGCCTTTTTTGCGTGCCGATCGATCGCGCAGAATCTCTCTTTCTCTTGATGCCACGAATTGATGAATCAACTCTCTGTCGGCATCATGAATCGATTTGAAGAAAAAGACATAAGAGCTCGAATCCAAGTCTTTCAAACTAGCCGTCGCAATCACTCGCTGCTCCGGCAGCGACGGAATGATAAAGTCTAAGAGAAAGATACTATTTGAATTCTGTGGCGAAACATATTTCTTATCGAGCTGAATGCCGAGAGCTCCGATTTCGGCGATCGTCCACTGATAGCCCACCAAATCATCTGCGACATCTGAAGTCACAGAATAAACCTGCTCTTCCATTCTCTCCAATCGCTGATCCATATTGATCAAAAGCTGAAAAGCTTTTTCAATCAAAGTCTTATAAGGATCTCCAAACTTGATAGATTCTGTGAGCGCTTTGAGTTCAGTTCGAAGCGCCGAATAAGGAGATGGCCTTGAGGGGCTTGCATGAAAAAGATCCGCCTCCTCTTGAGTCAGTTCACGAAATCTGAGCTGAAACTCACACGGAACTTTAAAAAAGTCTTTCTCTTCAGACATAACTTATTTTATCAGCCTCTCGCCCAAGTCGAAGATTTCTTTGTTGAGAGCACTGCGTTATCTGACAATATTTTCGATGAGGTCTCTAAAATTTTTCAGACTCAAGTCGCGATCTTGTCGATATTGATGCACTCGATCTTTGGCCCGCTTGATCCAATCTTCCTGCAAAGCGTCAACTTCGTTTATCTTTTCAGCCCAGAGCTTAACATCTAAATCTAGAGCAGAGCCTCCCCCGCCCAAGGTCTGCGGAAGAGCTCCTCGATTGCTGGCAAGAACCGGAAGACCAAAGTGCATCGCCTCTAATGGAAGTCGCCCGAATGCCTCCTCCCAAATACTGGGCATGAGAAGCCCCTTCGCAGATTTAAAAACTCTGCGAATATCTCGTTCGGCCTGTCGAACTCGAACATTTTCTAGATTCAAGGATAGATCAGAGCTTTGCCCCCAGTTTTCGACAACTTGAAAATTCACCTCTGGCAAAGCCTTTGCTAACGACAGAAAAAAATCTCTGCCTTTCACAGGAACTGGATTCACAAAAGTCCAATAGCGGTTTGAATCAAAAGAAATTTCATCATCGGAATCAAGAATAGCTAAAACATTAAGAAGTTCAAAAACACTCGAATCTGGATAAGCCTTTTGTACTTGAGATTTCATAAAGCTAGAGGCCACTAAAAAATTTTTTATCTTTGAAAAACTCTCGTGAATTGCCTTAAAAGATTGAAGCTGATCGAGGCGAGGAAACTCATTATCTGTTTGAAAAATAAAAGAACGATTCGGATTCCAACGACAAAGACTGCTCGTGGCGAAAAAATCGGTATAATGGCCGAAGCCTACATCTGGCCGCCTCTCACTCAAAAGCTTCTCAAAGAAACCCTCAAAAATCTGCTGATGATGAACTTCATGATGGTCAATATGATCTTGAGAATGAAGATCGATCTCAAGATCTCGAATTTGATAGCCTCGCTTTGTTATCTTAACTTTCCATAAATCTTGATGAGTCTCTAAATATTCTCTTATCTTGTTGTTCACCAGAAGATGAATCTCGACCTTCCAACCCCAGGTCTGAAAGAGGCTAAAATACTCGATGATTGAAATATCTCCCCCATTGCTCGGAAGCAAAAGATTGGGCTTTAATAGCATGACTTTCATTTCATTTTATCTTAAAGGCTTTCACAACTCATGAGAATCAAGAAGATTTCATTATCGCCAGAACTTGAGAAAAGGTTCTTTGAAGAAAAGCTCTCCAAAAGAGAAATCTTGGAATTGAAAGAAATCAGTGAAGCTTATCAGAAGTTTATAAACCCAGAGTGGTCGAGTCTCAGATATCGCCCCTATTCTCAATATTTTGGATTTATCAATGCCCTAAAGACTAGAAAAGTTTTGGAGGAGCTTTGGCAATATTCCTACTTAAACAGCAGTCTTGGCTCGATTGATTTTCTTGATTTTGGCGCGGGAACTTTAGGAGCCACCTTAGGCGCTATGGATTTTTTTAAAGAGAAAAAAATCAAAATCGAAAAACTCTATAGCTTAGATCAAGATCAATCGGTGATGAAATGGTCGATGCAATACTTTAAAGATTTCTTGCCCGCCTCTATCGAATTTCTATCACATCTAAAAGATCAAGCTCCTCGAATCACTGTCATGGCAAATGTGTGGAATGAAATTCTCTTTCGCTCATCTGATGATGAGTTTCATTCCAATCCAATTTGGCAGCAGTTAGAACAGCAAATGAAAAAGGCTTCAGAAGAAAGTCTGTGGATTTTTATTGAACCCTCATCTCGCGAAATCAATCACAAGTTTTTAAAGTTAAGAGATTATTTGAGCCAAAATCTAAACATTCTCCTGCCCTGCACACATCAACAAGCTTGCCCTGCTTTAGCCGCCAATGAGTGGTGTCATGAAGAGCGCGCCTTTAAGGCCCCGAATCAGTTTTGGGAATTGGTGCGATCTCTTGGATATCGGCAAAAAAATCTTCTTTATAGTTTTTTGGTCGTCGGCAAGTCTGCTTCTCAGTTTAAATCCTCAGAGGCTCGAATCTTATCCAAAGACCTGGGAGGCAAAGGCCGCTGTGAGAAGTGGCTTTGCGCTGACGGAAAGCGCTGGAAGGAGTCTCGTCTTTCTCGCTTTAAGAATGAACAAAATGCCTCATTTTACGAAGGTCTTAAAGGTGACATTATTGAATCCGCCTCGACTTTCTCAGATACTAAGAGCTAAAATCATTTCGAGATGAAAATAAATTTTCGCTACATTTTTAAAGAATGGATTTTAACTCTTGGCATTGCTGCCATTGTAGCTTTTTTCTTTCGATCGGTGGTCGCCTCTCCCCGTCATATTCCTACCGGCTCAATGATTCCCACGATTAAAGTTGGAGAATTCATCTTTGTGAAAATGTTTTCTTATGATTGGCATGTTCCCTATACGAGAAAGTCTCTCGTCAAAAGAGCTGACCCTCAGCGAGGTGAAGTTGCGGTTTTTGAATATCCCGTTGAACCCGACAAAGATTATATCAAACGAGTGATTGGCGTTCCGGGAGATACGGTCGAGATTCGAGATAAACGAGTCATTTTAAATGGCAGGCCACTTCCACTTGAAAAAGTCGAAGACCAATCAATTCTCGCGGATCTTGCTCCCGAGTATGATCCAAAGCGACTGTCTTTATTTAAAGAAACAAATGGAGACCACACCTACTATGTCATGCATATGAATGGCAAATTCGCTCCAGACATGGAGGCCGTCGTCGTGCCCCCCGGCCAATATTTCGTGATGGGCGATAATCGTGACAATAGCCACGATTCTCGATTTTGGGGCTTTGTTGAGCGCGATCAATTCTTGGGAGAAGGTAGCTTTATCTGGTTTTCATTTGATAAAAACCATTTTCCATTTCTGCGATTTAGCCGCTTTTTTTCAGGAATTCACTAAGCAAACTCAGCAAGTCGATCTGACCAAACTTCAATCTCTCTTTGAAGTCGAACACCCGTCTCCTCAAAAACTTTCTTTTCGACCGAAAGCATGAGTCGATACATGTCTTCAAAACTTGCCTCGCCTGAGTTGATGAAATAGTTGGCATGCTTTTCAGAAACAAAAGCTCCGCCAACGCGAAATGATTTGAGACCACAAGACTCAATCAAAGCTCCCGGATAAATGATTCCGGAATCTGTTTCTAAGCGAGTATACATCGAGCCCAAAGAGGCCTGCGCCCAAGGCGTTTTTTGTTTTCGATAATTCAGATTTCGATCGAGACTTGCCTGACAATCCAAGGCATCTCTTCTTGCTAACTCAAGTGTCACACTTTGAATCAGATACGAGGGATTATTTTTAAAAAAACTATGCCGATAAGAGAACTCGCATTGCTCGTTCGTAAAGCTCAGCAAAGTTCGCTGAGCCAAATCCAGGGCCACGACCTCTCTGACAATCTGTTTCATTTCTTGATCGTTCGCTCCTGCATTTTGCACGATAGCGCCCCCAAGAGTTCCGGGCACTCCCACCATAAATTCGGTTCCCGACCAAGACTGTTTAGCGAGACTTTTTGCAAGGCTCGGAAGATAAGTGCCCGCCGAGGCACGAATTAATAAATGCGACTCGGATTCCTTTAGAATTTCAAAATTAGCAGATTCAGAGCGCATCAAAACAACGCTGCCTTTGAGGCCCCGATCATCGATCAAGCTATTACTGCCGTTTCCTAAGATTCGAATGGGGCTTGGCAAATCCATCCAGCGCTGAGGTTCTCGCTCTAAATCTGAGTATCGAATGATTTGATCGGCATTTCCGCCGATCTTCATAGTCGTATAGCGACGAAGGCTCACGGATTTTTTGGAGCAGCTTCTCCAGAGCTTGGAGCCGAAGGATTTGTCTGACCTGCCTCTGTTGGCGCAGGCATGACGTTCTCTGAAGGAGCCAAAGGCTCAGACACAGATGTTCCGAAGCTTGAAGAAGTGACTTCTTTATAAATTTTTGCCAACAAAATTGAATTCACCATAAAGATGATTACAAAAATAACAGTCGCCTTTACCAAAACCTTAGAAGTTCCGCCCGTCCCCGAAACAGTGCCCCCGCCGCCGCCAGCTCCAAGTGCTGAGCCGATATCGTCGTTTTTGCCAGATTGAAGCAAAATCAGTCCAATTAAAAGCGGAGAGATAATGACCTGAAGAACTACCAATGGAATTTGCATCGAAATTAAAAAATCAATCATGAGCTAATCTTTCTTCACCTTCGAATCTTTTTCTTTTTCTTCGGGCTTCTCAACTGCCTTGGAATGCCCAAACTTTGAATCAAGATAATCTAAAGCACATTCAAGAAGGCTTTTAAAGCTTTCTTTCTGCAAGCTAGCGCCTCCGATCAAGAGGCCTCGAACCCCTGGAACACCTAAAATTTCGCGAGCATTCTCTGGCTTTACACTGCCACCATAAAGGATGGGAATATCGGGATAAGACTTTTGAATCCATTGATGCACCTCTTGGATCTCAGCCAGACTTGGTGTTTTGCCCGTTCCAATAGCCCAAACTGGCTCATAGGCGATCAAAATTGAAGCTGGCAAAAGCTCGTTTAATACGGCCAGCTGCTGCTTTAAAACCTCAAAAACTTGGCCCTTATCTCTTTCTGCTTCAGACTCTCCGACACAATAGACGATCTGCAGATTTGCCTCTTTCGCATTTTTGAGTTTCGAGAGGAGGCTCTCTGGCGTCTCTGAGGCTCTTTTTCGACGCTCCGAGTGGCCAACGAGAAGACCTTGGGCTCCAAACTCCGCTAAAGAAGATGCCGAAACCTCACCCGTAAAAGCTCCCTGAGCTTCTGAAGAACAATCTTGCGCGCCAATCATCAATGATTTTAATCGAAAGGCTCTGAGAGCTGGAATTTGAATAAAACTTGCAAAAATAGCAGCTTCGATTTTTGACCAGTTTCCTGAGGATGAAAATTCCGATTCTATCGTAGGCCAAGCCGCTACAAATTCTTGAAAGCCGCGCAAATCTTGCGACATCTTCCAATTTCCAAAAATGAAAACGTCTTTTTCGAGTTCGATCATTAAGAATATCTAACTACGTATATTTGAGTGAGACAAACTGTTTTAGCTCTGCCACTTCTCGATCACGCAATTTTAAAGCCTCTATGCCAGGTAAATTTCGCCCCTCGATGAGCTCCAGCATGGCCCCGCCACCGGTAGAGACATGATAAAGTTTTTCTAAAGCTTCTCGCTGAGTAACAGCCGCCACCGTTTCTCCCCCACCTACGACGCTTTGAATGTCGGTATTTTTCTCCACCAAAAAGTCTACAAGCTCCAAAGTGGAATGAGCAAAAACAGGATTTTCAAAAACGCCAAGTGGGCCATTCCAAACGATGCTCTTCGCATTTTTTAAATGTGATTTCCAAACCTCCATCGTTTGAGGACCAAGATCAAAAACTCCTTCGCTCGCATCAATCTGATCGATCAATTTTATTCGACAGTCTTTGGCGTCGATCGCCTGAGCGACTCTAGCATCTTGAGGATAGTGAATTTGAACAGATTTTTTCTTTGCGTCTGCCAAAATTCTCTTGGCCATCTGGATGGCTGAGGATTCAAGCTTGGTCGCTCCAAGTGAAACACCCTTGGCTGCTAAAAAACTTAAACCCATTCGACCGCCAATAAAAATCTCCGAGCAGCTATCAATGAGCCGCTCAATCACTTGAATCTTATCTTCGATTTTTGCCCCACCCAACACTGCCATTTGAGGTTTTTTCGGAGAGCTTAAAACCTGCTCTAAAACTTGATACTCCTTTGATAAAAGAAAGCCAGCAGCTCTCAAGCGCGCATAGCGAGTGATGGCGTCAATCGAAGCATGCGCACGATGAGAGGCTCCAAAGGCGTCATTTACATAAACATCGCAATTCTCAAAAAGTTTTTCGGCAAAGCTAGAATCATTCGCCTCTTCCCCTTCATAAAACCTTAAATTCTCAAGAAGAATCACTGTCTCACCCGGCTTTGAATCTTGAATCAGCTTTCTCACTCCAGAACCTAAACTTTCTTCTGAAAAAATGAGATCTCGATTCATTAACTGGGTCAGACGCTCCGCTACCGGCAAGAGACTTAACTTGGATCTTTTATCGAGCCCAAGCTTTTGTGGTCGACCGAGATGCGTGCCAATCACGACAACCGCCCCTCGTTGAAGCAGATTTTCTATCGTAGGAATCACCTGCTTGATTCGAAAATCGTCAAGCACTTCTCCAGACTGAATCGGAACATTAAAATCAGCTCTCAGAAAAACTCGACGTTTTTTTTGTGGCAAATCTTCCCAGGGCAAATCATCTAAAGATAAAATTTTCATCTCGGCTCATCTTTCTTTTTAAAATTTTGATGTCAAAAGAAAGGCCAAATCGATCATTCGACAAGAAAAACCCCACTCATTGTCGTACCAAGATAGTACTTTTACAAAATTGCCATCTAAAACATTCGTTGAGGGAGCATCAAACACCGATGACTCTGATCGACCTCGAAAATCAATCGAAACAAGTTCCTCATCAGAATAAGCTAAAACTCCTCTTAAATCTGACTCAGAAGCTTTTTTCATGACCGCATTGATTTCTTCGATAGAAGATTTCTTTTTTAACTCGACGTTGAAATCGACCAACGAAACATTGGGGGTTGGAACTCGAATGGCAATCCCATCAATTTTGCCTTTTAGGTGAGGCAGCACTAAACCAACCGCCTTGGCGGCTCCCGTTGTTGTTGGAATCATCGACACAGCAGCCGCACGTGCTCGCCGCCAATCGGAATGCGGTAGATCGAGAATTTTTTGATCATTCGTGTAAGCATGCACTGTCGTCATCGAGCCTCGAAGAATTCCGAAATTTTCATCCAAAACTTTAGCCACAGGCGCCAAGCAATTCGTGGTGCAAGAGGCATTACTCACAATAGAATCTGAGGCCTGTAAATCTTGATCGTTGATACCAATCACCAAGGTTTTGTCGGCGTCTTTCATCGGCGCTGAAATAATAACTTTTTTCGCACCTGATTTTAAATGAGCAGAGGCCTCCTCTCGGCTCTTCATGCGACCCGTACATTCTAAAACAATATCAACCTCCGAACTCTTCCAATCGAGATCTTCCGCTTTTGGTCTGGCAATCACTTCAATGGGCTTACCATCGCAAATGATTCGCGAGTCTTGAACTTTCACCTCGCTCGCAAAAACACCATGATTAGAATCATATTTCAGAAGATGTCCGAGAGTTTTGGCGTCGGTGAGATCGTTGATCTTTGCCACCTCTACCAAACCCTCTTTATAAGCTTTTGTCTGAGTCAGTGCTCGCAAAACACAACGGCCAATTCGGCCAAAACCATTGATTCCTAAGCGAATCTTAGAAGAGGGGGAATATCGAGTTTCAATCATGCCCGAAGGCTAAAAAAGCCTCATTCGACTGTCAACGCCCGACAAGACTTTCTTCTCATGCGTTTCGCTTTAAAGTATAGTCAGGGCATGTCGTTGATGCAGTGGCTAAGTATCGCTTCCATCGGGCTTTTTGTTTATGCCATGCTGTGCTGCGTTTTGGTCGTTCTGACCCCCCTAAGCCGTTCTTGGGTGAGAATTCTTACGAGCTCAGGAATGATCTCTCTTGGCGTTTTAACGATAAACTCTGGAATTATTTATTTTTGGCAGCACTTTTTACGTTAGCGCTCGGCTCAAAGCCTTGGGAGTTTGCTCCGTGACACTTTTTGAACTTTTTACCGCTACCGCAAGGGCAAGGGTCATTTCGACCTACTTTTTCCTCAGATCGCTTCATCGGTGCGGCCACTTTTGAGGATTCCGCTGATCGCGCCCCAATTTCTCCCAGCCTTCGAGCCCTCTCGGCGCGCTCTTCTTGTTGGCGATCCAGCTCTGACTCCAAACGACTTCTTCGCTCCTCAGAGACTTCAGACTCTGACTCATTGGGACTCGCTTCAACTTGAATTTGAACTCGATGAAGCTTCTCTAGAAACTCCATTTTGACTCTCAAAAACATATTCTGAAAAAGTCGAAAGCTCTCATTTTGATAATCTAAAATAGGATCTTTCTGAGCGTAGCCCCTCAGGTTAATTCCCTCTCGCAAATGATCCATATCAAGCAAATGCTCTTTCCATCGATCATCAAGCGTATGCAAGAGAAGCATTCGCTCTAAGCGTCGCAAAATAACCGGCGAAAGCTCTTCTTCTCGCTTTTTGTAGAGAAGTAGCCACTCGTCAAACATGGCCTCGAAAAGATCCTGATCGCTGTTAATACTTAATTTTCCGCTTTCGATTTGAGCCTTTATCGTCGGGAGGTTTAAGTCTTTTGAACAAAGTCTTTCGGTCTCTTGCGTTAAAGAGCTCCAATCCCATTGATCCATTTTGGCTCGAGCGGGAATGCACTCATTGATAATCGTCTCTAAACACTCATGAGCCACTTCAAGAACTTCAGACTCAATCTCTTCTTTGAAAAGAATTTTTCTTCGCCATGAATAAACAATCTTTCGTTGATAATTCATGACGTCGTCATATTTCAGAAGGTGTTTTCGTCGATCAAAATTCTGCGCCTCGACTCGCTTTTGCGCATCCTCAATCGCATTTGAAATCATCTTTGCTTCAATGGGCTCATCTTCCTCCATGCCCAAAAAGTTCATGATCTTTAGCATTCGATCACCGGCAAAAATTCGAATCAGATCATCTTCAAGCGAAAGATAAAAACGACTTTCTCCCGGATCGCCCTGTCGACCGGCACGGCCTCTAAGCTGATTGTCGATTCGACGTGAATCATGTCGTTCACAGCCTAAAATATAAAGACCTCCCGCCTCTTTCACTCCAGGTCCGAGCACAATATCCGTTCCTCGACCCGCCATATTTGTCGCGATCGTGACAGAACCCATCTGGCCAGCTTGAGCCACAATCTGAGCTTCTCGCTCGTGCTGTTTGGCATTCAAAACCACATGCTTCACGCCCTGCCGTTCAAGCAACTCACTCAAGCGCTCAGATTTTGCGATTGAAGTGGTGCCCACCAAAATCGGCTGGCCCTTTAAATTTCTCTCTTTGATATCTTTTACGATGGCACGAAACTTTGCCGCTTCAGTTTTAAAAACAACATCGGCATAATCATTTCGAATCATCGGTCGATGAGTTGGAATTGCGACGACCGCCAAATTATAGATCGAAGAAAATTCTTCTTCCTCGGTCTCTGCTGTTCCTGTCATGCCGCCCAACTTTTTGAACATTCGAAAGTAATTCTGAAAAGTGATCGATGCTAGAGTTTGATTTTCTTGGGCTACCTCAACATCTTCTTTTGCTTCAATCGCCTGATGAAGACCGTCACTATATCGTCGGCCTGGCATGATCCGTCCAGTAAACTCATCGACAATCACGACCTCTCCATCTTTTACAACATAATCAATGTCTTTCCTAAAAATGAAATGCGCCTTTAGCGCTTGATCCACATGATGCACTAATTCGATGTGCTCGGGATCATACAAATTTTCGATGCGCAGGCGCCGCTGTAATTCCTCAACACCCTCATCCGTCAGATGCACAGATCGAACTTTTTCGTCGATGATGAAGTGAACGTCTCGCTTTAAAAATCGAATTACCTGATTGATGAGCTTATATTTATCTGTCGTTTCATTGACGGGGCCAGAAATGATGAGAGGCGTTCGAGCTTCGTCGATCAAGATACTATCGACCTCATCCACGATGGCATAGTGTAGATCTCTCTGAACCAAACTATTCGTCGTGACTTTCATATTGTCTCGCAGATAATCAAAGCCAAACTCATTGTTTGTGCCATAAGTGATGTCACACGCATAGGCCTCTTGACGTTGAGCATCCGAAAGGCCGTGAACGATCACCCCTACCGTTAACCCCAAACTTTCAAAAACCGGTCGCATCCAATCCGCATCACGCCGCGCCAAATAGTCGTTCACCGTGACGAGGTGAGCGCCTTTTCCTTCGAGAGCGTTGAGATAGAGAGGCAGAGTTGCCATCAAAGTTTTTCCCTCGCCCGTTTTCATCTCGGCGATTCGGCCGCTATGTAAAACCATTCCCCCAATTAATTGCACATCGTAATGCCGCATTTTCAGCGATCGCCACGCAGCTTCACGAACACAGGCAAAGGCTTCGGGCAAAATATCGTCGAGACTTTCCTTGCCCGCCAGTCGCTCTTTAAATTCTATGGTTTTGTTTTTTAAGGCTTCGTCTGAAAGAGCTTCTATCTCAGCGGCTAGATTGTTGATCTGATTGACCCGAGGTATTAGTTTTTTTACCTCTCGCTCGCTTGTGAACCCCAGTAACTTTTTAAGAAAGGAATTTGCCATTTTTCGAATTCAGCTTAACCGAAAGAGCCTCTAACAGTCACACATTTATGCAATTTTTATCTGGATGCCTTATAGTTGACGATCAAGAACATACTTTCTGGGATCCACACGAACACCATGAACGATGACCTCATAGTGTAAATGTGTGGCCGTAGAGCGTCCGGTATTTCCCACTGTTCCTAAAATATCTCCGCGATTGATTCTCTGGCCAGCCCTTACAAGAACATCTTCGGCATGTGCATAGAGAGTTGAAATTCCATAGCCGTGAAATACCATGACGGTATTTCCAAAAGATCCATAAGGCCCGGCAAAGCTCACCACTCCCTCTGCCGGACTCACAATCGGAGCTCCCTTTCTTGCAGAAATGTCCATGCCCTTATGAAAAGCTCTTCGGCCAGAGAACGGATCAATTCGATAGCCAAAATGAGAGGTCACCCAGCCACGAACCGGCAAAATCGATGGGGTCGACGCCAGTTGCAATTTTCTTCCTTTGAGAACTTCAAAAAGTTCCTCCACGCTTTGGCTCTCTAACTCAGCCGTTTGAAACAAACGTCTCGTCCAAGAATTTAATTTCTGAATCAAAAATTGATCGCGTCGATCAATCACTACCGGAGCTGAATCCGCCCCAGAATAACTCACTTCTTCGAATGAAAAATCACCAAAATCTGAAGCCTCAGCGTCTTCATTGCGATCTCCACCACCCTGGCCTAAAGGTCCCTGACGTTTTGCGAATTCACGATCCACCTCAGTAAGAGCTCTGAGCTTTTGATTAAATCTTTGAATCCGATCGAGAGAGGCTTGAAGACCGTCTAAATTGTGTTGAAGTCGATTCAACTCTTGTTTCAATGCCACATTCTCTTTTTCGACCATGGACCTTTGAGGAAGGCTTAAAACAAAGTAAACAAAAATTCCGCTGCTCACGACGAATAAGGTCAAAGTGCCCACAGCGATTAACTTTAAATTGCGAACACCTCTTCCGCTTAAGTGAAGCTTTTCAACCTCGAGATTACCCTTCGTCATTAATAGAAGAGTTAGCGGCTCAGGATTTTTGTCGAACCACTTTTTAATCCAAGATAATCGCCTTAAGCGCTGACTAAAAGCTGATCGATGTTTTCGAAACCGGCTCATAGCTTTAGATTTATCTCATTCGCTTCGCTTTGACCAACGACTTTCTCTGAGATGATGGCAAGATGCCCAACATCTCTCGATATTTAGCCACTGTGCGTCGCGCGATTTCGATGCCTTGCTTACGGAGAGCATCAACGATTCCTTGATCACTAATGGGATTAGACTCATCCTCGGCGCGCACAAGAATCTTAATTTTTTCTTTGACGCTCTCTGAAGCAATTCCATCACCATTCGTTTTCTGAATCGTACTCGAGAAAAAGTATTTCAACTCAAAAATGCCCTGAGGCGTATGAACAAACTTATTTGAGGTAACCCTAGAAATTGTCGATTCATGCATCCCAACATCGGCCGCAATATCTTTAAGAACCATGGGCTTGAGATGGCCCACGCCCTGCTCCAAAAACTCTCGCTGACTTTTCACGATACTCTCAGTCACCTTATAAATCGTGCGCTGACGTTGATGAATGGAGCGAATCAACCACAGAGCCCCTCTGAGCTTTGATTGAATATAAGTTTTAGGATCTTCTTTATCTGAAGAGACCTCGGCCGAAGCTTTTTCCGCCAACAAAGTGAGCTCTTCTTCAATACTTTTTGATCCAAGATCAGAAGCTTTTGAAACCAGCTTTTTTGCTTCAGGCATGGTTTTGAGAATCGTGCGATAAAGCTGACTGATCCTTAATTTCGGCAGCCCGTCTTCATTCATCGTAATCACAAACTCATCATTCATCTTGTGAACATAAATATCAGGAGTGATATAGGGATTTTCAGTCTGATCGAAAGGTCGACCCGGGCGAGGCTCGAGCATTTGAAGCATCTCTAAGAGCTCTGCCAATTCGTCCATCTCCAAATCCATCTCTTTCGCGACAATCTTAAAATTCTTTTTCTCTAAATTAGGTAGATGATCCTCAATCAACTGCTTCAATAACTCCTGATGAGATTTGAAACGAAACTTCACATGCTTTAACTGAAGCAACAAACATTCTCTTAAGTCGCGAGCGGCTACTCCCGGCGGATCAAACTCCTGGATCAACCTCAAAACAAACTCTGTTTGCGCTGGATCAAACTCACTTCTTTTCGAAATCTCTTCGACAGGCTCCCGCAAATAGCCCTGCTCATCGAGTGAACCAATCAAAACTTCAGCGATTTGCGTTTCTTTTTCGTCTAAATCACTTAAGGCCAACTGCCTGAGCATGTGATCCACCAAAGTATCGGTCTTGGCCGTCATGGATTCAAAGCCTGGACCATCCTCTTGATTTGGATCAAAACCTAAACCCCCAGCACTTTTTCCCGTGTAAGAAAAACTTTGTTCGAGATAGGCCTCCCAATCGAAATCTGGGTCCTTGTTTTTTTCGGGCTCAATCTCTCGAGTGTCTTCAGCAGCTCCCTGCCTCTCTACTTCTGCCTTTTTTTGATCTAACTCAGAAAGTTCTTGGGCCTCTTCTAATAGAGGATTTTCAAGAAGCTCGCCTTGAATCGTCTCAGCGAGTTCCATCCGATTCATCTGCAAAAGCTTGATCGCCGCCTGCAGCTGAGGTGTCATCACCATCTGCTGCCCGAGTTTCATTGAGAGTTTTAAATCAACTGCCATAAGAGGATGCAATTAGTATACCATGAAGACTAAGCTGCAGAGCCCTGACAAAGATTTGACATGCAAAAATTTTTTTGAAGCTATGAGTCAAAAGCCCAAAACACAGCCGCAAATCTTGCCGGAGAGAAGAATTCCAGAAAAGAATGAAGGATTTTAACGCTTTGAAAACTGAAAACTCTTTCGAGCTTTTTTGTGGCCGTATTTTTTTCGCTCCACAACTCGAGAGTCTCGCGTCAAAAGCATAGCCTTCTTTAAAGCTGGTCGATTCGAGGCGTCATGAAGACAAAGAGCCTTCGAAATTCCAAACTTACAGGCATCCGCTTGAGAGGAGCTGCCTCCTCCCATCACATTGATCCGAATATCAAAAGTCGTTTTTGAACCCGCAATATTGAGGGGCAATTGAAGGGATTCGGTATAAAGCTTTGGAAAATAATTTTTTGCTGCTTTTCCATTGATCGTAATCTCGCCTTGCCCTGCTTGCATATATACACGAGCTATCGAAGTCTTGCGCTTTCCGACCGCATGATAAACTTTGGATTGACTGGCCATCTTAAGCTACCTTCCCAACATTTTTTAAAATGGATTTTTGATCCAGATTGATCTCTTGAGGCTTTTGCGCCTTCATTGGATGATCTGCTCCCACATAAACTTTCAAACGAGTCAATTGATAACGACTCAATCGATTCTTGGGCATCATCCCTTGAACAGCATCATGCAAAACTTTGGAGGGATCTTTTGATAAAGCCTCTCCTGCTGTTTGCATTTTTAGACCGCCCATAAATCCTGTGTGACGATAATAGAGTTTTTTGTCGGCTTTGTTTGATGTGAAAAAAGCTTTCTCAGCATTCACAATGATGACACCGTCTCCAGAGCCTGCACCAATCGTGAAAGTTGGCTTATGTTTTCCCATCAGCAAAGTTGCCGCCAAACTCGCCAATCGACCAACCGGAAGTTTTGAAGCATCTAATAAATACCAACTCATTGAAACTTCTTGAACATCTCCGGTCGAGTGCTTCATTTTAAAACGATGATTGTAACTTCCACCTCTTGTGGATGAGCCAAAACTAGCTTGCTGAATCGGGGTGTTCTGCCAGCCCAAAAAACGATTTTTCGTCGAAGATTTCGATTTCATGACCCATACAAGTAGATTTTGCCCCTGCTTCGGTCAAGTGGGAAAATGCGGTGAAATCAGCCTAAAGCCGATCCAAAACCTGAGGCTCGATGGATTTTAGAGAATAGCGAAGCTGTTTTGGATAAAGACCTCTAAAAACGCCTCTTTTTAGCTGGGTTTTGTAGAGAACTAAGCCCTCTGCAGGGGCCCTATACCCGGCCATTTTTCTATTTTTGGCCTTTAAAACCTTGAGAATGTTTCCCTCATTTTTTCGAGCCTGCTCGATCAATGTTCCTACCAAATTTCGAACCATATGCCGAAGAAAGCCATCGGCCCGAAAGATCAACTCGAGACGTCTGGCCTCTGGGAAAGCCGGATCTTGGTGAAGCTTTAACTTCGTCAAAAGGATCGTGCGAATCGTTGATTTTCCGCTCTCTTTTAAAGCTTGTGCGGAAGATTTTGAGAAAGAAGAAAAATCATGAGTTCCCTCAAGGTACTTTAGCTCTCGCTCTAAATTCAGCAAATCCAAGGCTTCATAAACCCACCAAACCCGCTTTTCAAGTAGAGGGTTTGATCGTCTTGAATGCCAAATCTGATAGCGATACTCCTTCCAAAGCACATCTTGTTTTGGAGAAAAGTCTTTCGCGATTGTTCCGAGCTGGCGAATCTGAATTCCATTCGGAAGAACAGCGTTTAGGGATCCCCAAAGACGATAAAAATCTACAGCTTTCAGCTTCGGCCATCGATCAAAGGCCTGTCGCCAAAAGAAAACGGCATCGAAAGCATGAACTCCACTGTCGGTTCGGCTGAGACTGCTTAAGCGAACTTTTTGCTTCGTGATTTGAAAAAATGCGTCTTCGAGAGTGGACTGCACGCTCGGTCGATTTGGTTGATGCTGCGATCCAAAAAAATCAGAACCACAATAAGTCACGCGTAGACCGAGATGATCACCACTTCGCAACAAGCCCAAGACCGAAACTCCATCCCCCAGTTGTTTTTATATTTTCGAGACCATGTCGAAACAAGCCCCCTAAAATCCCTCTCACGTGAACAGACATTCCAAAGTCGTCTATCGACCAAGCCTCTTTCATCTCTTTTATCTCAATTTGATCGTGAAGAAATGAAATGTAAGCCCCCGCCAACAGATCAAATCCAAAATCTCCACCTGAAATTTTATTTTTTTCATCAGTATTCGCACTTTTTCTTTCGGTTCTGATCCAACGGTAACTGATCTGGGGCTGAAGATAAGGAGAGATGAAAAAATATTCTCTGGACCATGCGCTCCATTTCATTCCACTTCCGATCGAAAAAATTTGATAAGAAATTCGATCCAAACTGAGACCTGGCTCTGGATCACAAGTGACACCATCTTCTAATACGGCACAAGTATTCGCAGAATCAGCAAGATAGGCCAGACTCAATACGGGCTCAAATCCGTAGGCGAACTTGTAAAATCCTCCTACAATTTGAAACTCTGGATGAAAGAAATCTGAAAAACCAATCGAATCACCGAATCTTTTGTCGCTCATAAATCTTTGATCGATATTCACGGCGAAAGAGCCCGCCTGAACAAAGTTTGGCAAAGAAAAAAGGCAAGCCACAAAAATCCAGACAGAACCGATCTGTCGAATTGCGATTTTCACCCTCAAATCTTTGCCGAGTTTCACGAAGCAGGTAAACCCGGAAATCAAATTTTAAAAAAATAAATGATTTTAAATATTTAGAGCGATATGCCGCCCACTGCATCAAAGCTTCTGAAAATGATAACATAATAAGGAGGGGGATTAAGCTTTGCATCATCGGGGATTTAGTTTCACAGAAACTTTAATCACAGCTTTTCTCGTTTCTTCTTTAGCCTTGGGCCTGACGATTTATATGAAGAGATCAGGCCTCGAACTTCGATCCAGTGACCAATCTGAAAACTTAAGATCACAAGTCGATATGACTCAAAATCAGTTAAAAAATGATATTCGCCAGGTTGTCTACATCAACCCCGCGTGCGATGAAAATGCTCCTGCTGATCGGGCTG
>JBMTHG010000001.1:0-47567 GCA_049436045.1 Bdellovibrionota bacterium | reverse complement strand
AAGTTCAAGATGAGGCTCCACATGCAGCGCCTCTGGCTGCCGCTGCGGCGACAGTAGCGATGGCCGCCGAAAAAGAGGCCACGGCTCCCACACCTAAAAAAGATGAAAGTCGGGTTACGGAGGAAAATCCAAAATCTGTATCTGAAAACTCAGCGGAAGTTTCTGCACCAGAGCAACCGACGCAAGAGCCTGCTGATGAAGCTGCGAAACTGAGCGAGCCAGAAAAATCTCAAGAGGCCAAGGCAGAGTCACCATCAGAGTCAGAAGCGACGGCAGAGGCGCCCTCTTCTGCTGCTGGCTTAACCGAGCCTCGCCCCAGCTCTCCCGATGAGTTTGAAGAAAAGCCTGCGGCTGATCTCTCAGCGCTTGAAGCTTCGCTGAATCAGGCTCTCGCCTCTCCCGATGAAGCACCTGTTGAGGCGGCTAAAACGGAAAGCGCTCCCGCAGAAAGCGCTCCAACAGAAACTCCTGCCGCAGAAGCTACCCCTGCAGAAGCTGCTCAAGAAGAGGCGGCTTCCGAAAAACTTGAGGCAGCAGCAAGCCCCGAAGAGATTCCGGCAGAGCCAGCGCCAGAAGCAGCCCCAGAGGAAGCGGCTCCTTCTGAAAATCCGCCTCAACCGCCCTTGGTCGACGCAGCACCCCTCGAGGCCCCAGAACCCGTGGCTGAAGGCGTCTCTGATTTGACTGAACCCATGCCTCGCCCCGATTTTGCGCTAGAAACTGAGCCGAGCGAGCCACCGGAAGATTCTAAAAAGGCTCCTGAATCTAAGGGGTTGCCAGAAAAAACCGAATCTGGTGAGACTAAAGAAGACGTGAAAGTAAACCAGTCTCAGAATTTAGATGATTTACTCTCCATGCCGATCGAAGAAACGGATGAAAGTCTTATCTTTGATTCTTCGGCTCTTGATTTTGACACCCCCGAAGATGACATCACAGGGGCCTCATGACCGCCAAACGAATCTGGATTAAAGTTCATAAAAACCAAGCCCGCAGTCAGTGGTGGTCGACTCTGTGCAAGGATCTGGCTTGGAAAGAAAAAATCGAGATCGAAACCTGGTCAGGCTCTGAAGTCAGCTGGCCAAGAGTGGTTGACTCGCTTCGCTCTTTCACCCTGTTTTCACAGCAAAAGGTTCTTTTGATTCAAGAAGCTGATCGATTTTCAAAATCTGACAATTCAACTCTCAAGCTTTGGGAAGATTTAAAAAAAGGGCCTCATCACCTTTTAATTCAATCCGAAAACTCTCCCCCAAAAAATTGGCCATTTGAGTTCTGGGAAAGCCCCTTCAATGAAGAGGAATCCCCTCGTGATGATAAGGCAATTTTTCGATGGATTGATGCCATTCAGGTTAAAAACCTGAAACAGGCTCTCTCTGAGCTCGATCTTGCTCTTGAAGGAGGCCAGCATCCGCTCGTGTTTTTGCAGCTTTTGGCTCGACATTATCGCCTGGGCCGACTGATTCAGCACGCTCATCAAAAAGGCTGGCGGGAAGCTGAAATTCTTAAAATCGTTAAAGTGCCTAGTTTTGTTTTGCAAAAGTGGCTGCGAGGTCCGAAAATTTCAGCGCGAGAATGGCAGAGAATTTTTGAGCGCTGTCATTGGGCTGATTTTCAGTTGAAAAGTGGAATGGACGCCGAGAGCACTTTAAAGAGGCTGAGCTTTGAACTTTCAGCACAAAAGCAAAAATCTCCTGTGATGAAGCAAGTGCTGCCAGAAATCAAACCGGCAAGCCTATTTTCGGCCTCATTTCTTCAATGGGCCTAACAACGAACTGCTTTTTTGACCGACTAAACTTTTAAGCTAATTTTTTAGGCTGATTTTTTTGCCTGAGCGGCCTTTGCCAATCGAGACATTTTTCTCTGAACGGCTTTTCGATGATAAACGCCTCGAGACTTTTGAATCGCGCTAAATGCCTCTGAAAGCTTTTGATCAACTTCAGCTCCAGAAGCCCCTAAAACAGCTTTAATTGCGGTTTTCACACGAGAGCGCACTTTTGCATTTCGCGCGGCTCGCTTGGGGTTTTGTCTCGATCGTTTTACTGCTGACTTATGATTGGCCATATGGCCTAGGACTTAACTTCTAAGCCCGCAGGAAGTCAATTGGGTTTTTGAGGCATTCTTTGGCCTCAAGGCTCTGAGTTTTGAAGACCCATTTGAGGCTCCAAATGCCAAGGCAGTTCTTTGCAGTATTGCCGTTCAAGTCGCTGGCAGTTATCGCCCGGAAAAAAAGCACATCGAAGAGATAGCCCACAGGCTGCTCGACAGAGACTGCAGTGAATTGTCGACTGAATAATTTCTAAAATATCATCGGAGATGGCATCGCGATGAATCGAAGAGCGTCGACACACGCACTGATTAAACTCTACCGCCGCTCTCGCAAATGAAATATACCTTCGATCAATATCTGAGCACTTGCGGGGGCATTGCTCGCACCAATCTCGAAAACACTGCTCCGTGTCTTCAAAGGCGGGAATTTCTGCCTCACACGATCTCATCGATGAAAAGTCTTGCCCTGTATGGATCGCTTCGTGCCGGAAACTACAAAGCGCCTGAATGCTGATTCGAGCATCACAACCAAGAGTCTCGGGCGTCATGCCGGAAGCACAGTTTTGAATCTGCTCTGAGGTATAACTTTCTCCTGCGCTAAATCCGCATTGCGCGCACGCAGCCGTAGGCACTTTCATTTTACATTCTGAGGGGTCCACATAACCCGGAGGAATCGGCCAGTTATCGCAAATAAGCTCCCAAGTTTCGCAGGGCTCAGGTGGCGTCGTTAAATCGCGAAGTGAAGAGAGATCATGCTCAACAAAACTCATCCACGCTTCATATGAAGCCTCTGTCTCTGGAGACATATCAGCGCCACCAACACCGCCGATCTGAGAGCCCTCTTCGGAAACCTCCTCACATAGAAATTCTTCGGAGGTCAGACTAGCGGAATTCTTTGAAGTTTGATCGGGCATGAGAAAACCAGATTGCCAAATCATAAAAAGACCGATCACCGAAAGAGAACTAAAACCTATTGCAAGCAGTCGAAAATCAAATTTTCGACCATGGGACTTCGATCTCAAAACCACCCACGAAATAAAAGCAATGGCACTTAAAAAAATTAACCAGACTAATATATTTGTTTCGAAAGAAATCAAAGGCCCCCCATTTATTTCATTAAAAAACTAACGAATTCCTCATTCTCCCGCAGCCTCTAATATTGTAGCCTATTTTATAATCTGTCACAAAAGGGGAGTGATGAGCCGGTCTAAACACGAAAATAAAGAGATAGGAAAAGCCTCTAGCATTTTGGCAGCCTCGACTTTTTTATCACGAATTCTAGGACTCGCTCGAAACCAGATTTTGAGTCACTTTTTTGGCGCAGGATTTTTAGCCGATGCCTTCATCGCAGCTTTTACGATTCCTAACGCGCTTCGCAGGCTATTTGGTGAGGGCGCACTCACCCCCGCCTTTGTTTCACTCTTTACTCGTCAATTGAAAGACGAAAAGGCTGGCGCCGAAGCAAAAAGCTTTGCCAACCAGAGTCTTTCTTGGCTTTTTTTAGGTCTCGTCTTCGTGACCCTGTTCGGCATTTTGCTAAGCCCGCTTTTAGTTTTTATTTATGTTCCGGAGTTTCAAAACACCCCCGGCAAATTTGAATTCACCGTGCAACTCACTCAATTTTTGTTTCCTTTTTTGATTTTGATTTCTCTGTCGGCGCTTTGCATGGGAATTCTCAACAGCCTGAAGCGCTTTGCCATTCCCGCTCTTGGCCCCGCCGTGCTGAACCTCAGCGTGATTATTGTTTGCCCAGCACTTCTTTGGCGCGGCAAATACGCCGCCGATGAGGCCATGTTTA
The DNA here is from genome assembly GCA_049436045.1 of Bdellovibrionota bacterium. GTDB lineage: Bacteria > Bdellovibrionota > UBA2394 > UBA2394 > UBA2394 > JBMTHG01. The sequence goes on along the minus strand of JBMTHG010000001.1, from coordinate 43,726 downwards.
TTTTTGCAGGCAGCATTCTTCTTGGAGCCCTATTGCAACTTCTGATTCAGATTCCCGCCCTCATTCGAGCGGGCTGTTTGCCGAAATTTGAAATTCCAAAATCAGACCCTCGAGTGAAAGAGCTTTCTGTTCTTCTTTTGCCTTCGATTTTTGGAATGGGCGTTTATCAGCTCAACATCATCATCAACAGAGTTTTTGCGAGTGAGATTCCAGGCGCCGTTTCGCATTTATTTTATGCTGATTTGTTGATCGAACTTCCTGTTTCTCTCATTGCCACTTCAATGGCTGTCGCCGCAGTTCCGAGTTTTTCTCGATTGGCAGCGGCAGGTGACAAAGAAGCACTTGGGCAAACCTTTGCATTTTCATGGTCAATCAATTCATCTCTTGCCTTTGCCTCGATGGCCGGAATTCTCGCTTTGGCAGGACCTTTGATCTCCAGCATTTTTTTGACGGGTAAATTTCAACTCGATGACTGGAGGGTGAGCACTCAGTGTCTTATTTTTTATGCTCTCGGTCTGCCGTTTTTTTGTCTTCTTCGAAGCCTAGTTCCTCTCTTTTATGCCGAGAAAGATACGAAGACTCCCGTCTACGTCGCTGTCGTTGCTTTGATTATTAACTTTTTTGGAGCTTGGCAGTTGTCAAATTTCATGGGAGCTCCCGGCATTGCACTGGCGACATCTATCGCATCGGCTGCCAACTTCTTTTTATTGCTTGTCGCCTTGATTCATCGACATCCCGATTTTCCTTGGAAGAAAATTGCTTCGACTAGCATGAAATCAAGCCTCGCCTCTCTTATCATGTTTGTGCCGCTGTTTTTCTCTCAACTTTATGTGTTTGATAACCTTTGGAACACTCACGGCCTCTCTATTCACAAAGCCCTTGTTCTCTTATTGCTTGTGATTTGCGGCGTTTTTCTTTTCTTTGTTTTTGCTTGGATCATGAGACTTGAGATTAGTCAGATCCTAAGACGAAAGCTGCGTCGCTGATCTTAGAAAAAATCGACCTGAAGACGATTAAGAAGCTGAAAATCTGAAAAGCCCTCTCGAAGATCTTTTGAAATGGCAATTTTGATAGCCTCCAGCTGTTCATCGCTTGGTCGATCTTTATCCGCTGAATTCTGTAAAGAAATCTGAATAGAGAATAAATCATTTTGGAAGTCTGCCCTCACCATCTTTAATGGGAGGTCTGGGTATTGCTTTTCAAGAAACTTATGACTTCGCTCGACCACTTCTCGAAAATAAGCTCGATCTTGTGGAGCAAGCTCCGAGATTGAAGATTGATTCTCTTCGACCAATCTCACATTGCCTAACTCTAATGAAGAGACTCGATGAGCTCTTGATTCATCTTTTAAGAAAAATAGAACTTCATCTCCTGTGATCCAATGATCAATCAGATTCTCCCCTTCAATTTTTTTAACTGTCTCTAAAGCTCGATCGAGTGAAGACTGCAGTCGTTGAATCGCTGGGCTAATGTCAATTTCTCTTATCACTGCTTTGACATCAAAAGAATTTTCTCTAGAAGCCATGTGCGGAGCGATAGCGGCTTCAAGCGAGTACCAAGTTTCTGAAAGAATGTCAGAGCCAGCACCTTTTACATCAGCAATCAAAATCGATTTCGTATCTTCGCTAGGGCTTCGATCGCGTGGTGTTTGATCTTCAAAAACTTGCTCAATCGAATCATTTGAAAACTGAGTTCCAGGAATAAATTTATCGACTAAAGAAAAAAATCGAAAGGCAACCCCAGCCAACTCTTCAGCTTCACCCTCCGTCAGGCCTTTAGAGCGAAGACTATCTATAAAATCTTCCTGACTCTGAAATTGTCGAAAATTATCAAAAAATGATTTCTCGAATTGGTCATTTGCGATGAGCCTCGAAGTATGCACATTCGATCGAAGAATATTCTTTAATCGACTTGATAAGTCTCGCAGTTCAAGAACAGCCGCTTTGACCTTAGCTTCAACTTCTGAAAACCTAACAAAACTCTCTGTTGAAAAGCGAGAGGCAATGACAGCTTCAATTTCAGATTCACCAGAGCCAAGAGCTAACAAGCGATCCACTTGCCAGTTAAAAGGTCCATTTTGTAAATGTGGAGATTCAAAAATATTTTTTTGAAGATTTCGAAAAATATTTTCAGACGCCTTGATGAGTTTTGAAATCTCTTCTGAATTTTCCTGACTCGCATTCAAATTATAACGACCTGATTTAAATCCAAAAATAGCATCACTCTCACCCGTTTCAATTAGGCCCGATCGAATAATGATCTCTCTAATTTGATTTAGCAAAATATTCACTTCTTCGGCTGTGAGCTTTGATCTCAAAAACTTAAGCTTTCCAGGAAGAATCTGAATGTAATGAACTAAGCGCCCCGACTCAGGCTGAGAGACATAGCGAGCTGTCTCTTTTGACTTGGCGATCGCAAAAGGCCCAAACCGCGCTCGGTCATCGCCAAAAGACGAAGGCTCCGATCGCTTTAAATGCCGAATCGAACTTCGAGAAAGAGCTTCGCCCAAATAGGAAAGAAAATCACTACAGGAGTCATTGGATAAGCTTCCAAAAGTGGCAATGCGATAAGGGCTTTGAGCCCACAGTCCCGAGACCGAGAGGCAAAGCCAGGCAAAACTAAAAATGTAGCTTTTAATCCACATACAATAAGCTCACACACGTATTCAGCGCCCTAGTATGCAAATGTCGTGCCAAAAATTAAGCCTTGGTTGATCTGTGAAAGAGCCCTTAAACTATTAAAAATGCCTAGGTTTTTTAAAATTTTCGGAATTCTCGCTCTGTTGGCTGTCCCATCTTTGTCTGCTTTTGGCTCCATTTTGGGCCAATCAGAGCGTCGAGAGGATTTTCAAAACTCATTGAAATCCTTTGAACTTGGCGAACCTCTTGATCGAAAAAATGACTTTCGCCAAACCTCAGAATGGGTTCAGTGGCAGATTCTTCAGCAAAAAGAAATTGAACCCCCCTTAGGTGATGTCTCGACTCATCTTTTGGGAATTCGCCATCTTCTTTCTGAATCGATCTTCGAATGGCAACTTGTGTTAAATTCGTTTCAATCATTGATTCGAGAGCTGATTCATCGTCCCATCGATGCCCTCAGAACATGCATGGAGATTCTCTACCGACTGCTTCCAATTCTACTGATTTCTGTGCTTACGCTCTGCTTGTTTCAGCTTTTTATCTGGCGAGCTTCGATCATGAATGATTTAAATCGACTCTTAAAAATTTCTACGCATTTCGGCGGGCTTTTTCTACTCACAGGAGCTTTGATTTTGGGAATCATGACTAAACAATTTTTGTTTGCTTGCCTTCTTTTCTGCCTGACAGCGATGTTATATTCAAGAAATCGAAGATTTTATCGGCGATTATCCCTGATTCTTCTTGGATTTATTTTGACCGCTAGTTTTTGGGGCTCCCTATATGAAAACTTGAGTTTTGTTAGTCTCAAAGAGGCGATGAACTCTGGCAAAAATCGCTTAGAATATCCGCAGCACCTTTTGCTGAAATTGAAACCTGAAGAACAAGCTCAGTGGTCTTTCTGGAATCATCAATATCTTCTCGCCTCGAGACTCAATCAAAGCGCTCCTGACTCCCTCAACTCTTCTTTGATGAAATTTGTGATCGATGCTCAATACCAACCTGCGCGTCTGCTGGTCGATCAGCTTCATCAAATAGAAGCGCAATATGGAAAAAATGAAATCATAAGCTTCAATCTTTCTCAGCTCTATCTCAAATCTCAGAACTTAGATCTTTTTGACAAGATGAAGAATGAGTTAGGACACGAAACCTATTCAAAACTTTACGACCGAAGTTTGGCGACAAGCGCCGGAATCCTTCCGCCGAAAACTGATATTGAATGGGGCGATGCATTTCTTCAAGCGGCCAAAGATTTTTTGCAAGGCTTCAGTCAACTTTGGAGGTCAGCTTCGATAAGCTCGTTTTTGATTCAGATGATTTTATTTTTTCTACCATTAGTTATTTTTCTGATCTTCTTGTTCTTGTCTCAAAAAACAAGCGGGCTCTGCCAAGAAACTGGACGAGCAACAAATACCCATGATGAGTTTCTCAGCACGACAAGTATCCATGTGCTCGAAAAGCGAGATCAACTCCATCTCGCTGAGAGAAAGCAATGGAAGAATCAACAGCTTTTTTATAAGGAACAGCTAAAAAGATTGATTCAGTTTTGGATTTGGATTGTTCCAGGAGCCTACCAGCTAGAGAAAGGCTCCTATGGAAGGGCCTTAGCTCTCAATCTTTTGGTCTATTTGACTCTTTGGGGTGGGCTATCCTCACTATGGCGTAGTGAGGTTTTAAACTTTTTTGGATTTCAGCAGCTTCCACAGTTTTTGGCTTATGGAACATCTTTTAGCCTCCTCATTTTTGGATTGCTTCTCTTAACTTTTAACGCGCTTTGGGGAGTTAAAAAGGCATCATCGATATGAAAAAGATTTTTCATTTTTTTGAGGAACTCGCAGAGCAAAAATGGTCGGGATTCATCGAAGCTCGGGCCTCCGAAGGTTTAGCCTATATCTGCCTTCGAAAAGGTCGCTTTCTCTACGCCTATCGACCTCTAGATCGCAGTATAGAGCGCCTTGAAAAACTTTCATCCATAGAACTCCCGCCGCTCAATGCCATCTCTCCCCATGAGGGCTGGATAGACTTTATTGAAATCTGTTTGAGGCTGAACGCTGATCAAACCCAGCGGCTCATGCGATATTTCGAGATTGATCGATTTGAAGTTTTTTTTAGAATTTTCTTTTGGACGAATCTTGAGCTCGTTCCTCAGGCTCAAGAACCGAATGAATCACAAGATTCAGAAATAAGTTACTTTCATCCCACGAAAATTGAGAGCTTATTAAAAGAAGCTCAACACAGAGATCAGGAATGGCAATCAATACAAAGGCGAATAGAGTCTTCCAAACGAATTTTTGTGTTGAAGTCAAAAACTTCAAATGAGCAATTTTCCACGCCCGACATTATTGATCTGGCCCTGCAATTTGAATCCAACGAGGCATCATTTAGCCCAGAAGAAGAAATGGAAAGAGACATTCTGAAACTCTGCAATGGAAAGAATAGTGTCGAGGATTTAATTCGAAGCTCCTATCAGGGAGAATTTCTTGTGCTCCGCCAGCTCATCGAGCTTTGGGATCGTGGACTCATCGAGCCACTTGACAAACGAACTCGATCCGCCAATGCCTCACTGAGACCCACGAAGTATTTGCGCGATGTCCTGATTGTGTCGAGCGTCTTAATCGTCTTTGGAGGAATACTGAACTTGCTCGCTTTCTATAATCAACTTCATCGCGAAGCCTTCTACGAGATTCCCAACGAACTTTCGCAAACTTTAGAACTCTATCGAGCAGAATTTGGTCAATATCCGACCCAACTGCGAGAACTCAATGAAACAAATCATTTTTTTCTGCAAAAGGGACAAAACTTGCCTTATCAATGGGAAAGCCCTACTCGATATCGTTGGAAAGCTAAGCCAATCGAATAGATAAGCTCCTCTTTAAAAATGTTCCAAAAGCGGTTAACTTATTGTAGTGCGGCAGCGTTTGTTAGAAGTCTTAGATTTTTTAAGTGATTTTTTTAGAGCACGTTGGTCGCAAATCATTGTTCCGCTCGTATTGGCCTGTCTGACTGGCTTGATGGTGCAAAATCCATTTCAAAAAAATGTTCCTGCCTATGAAGTTGGAGAAATTGCCAAGTCAGACATAAAGTCTCTCGGTGCCATTCTTGTTGTCGATGATGAATCGACAAGGCGACGACAAGATGCCGCTGAGTTAAATGTCTCTGATGTTTTTGATTTTGACTCTCAACTTCAAAGCCATTTGATCTCAAGAATTCAAGAAAGCTTTAGTTGGCTTCGTCAAAATCGATTAAAGAGCCCTTCAAAGAAAGAGTTTGAAGATAGATTGAAAATTGAGATTAGCGATTCTCTTTGGAAGAGAATCGAAGCCGACAATCTTTCGAAAAAAGATGAGGCCTATCTCATCAATATGATCCGATTCGTTTATCAATATTGGATTTTAGAACAAGAGCCTACAGACTTTAAGATGCAAGGCTCAGCCGTTATTCGAGACCTTATTTCTGAATCTCAAGAAAGCCTTTTGAAAGATGATCTACGCAGAAAAATTTTGTTTACTGATCAAGTTTCCAATCGCCTACGCCGATTTCAAACATCGACCGATCGACAGTGGCAAGACATTTCACCTTCATCTCGAGAAATCTTACTTCAGTTAGCCGAGAAATTGATTCTGCCAAATCTAGCCTTCAATCAAGTGGAGACAAAGACCCAAAGAGAAGAATCTCGAGCGAAGGTCGAACCCGTGTTAATCGAGATCGCCAAGGGTGAGATGATTCTTCGAGAGGGCCAGCGAGTGGAGCGAAAACATGTTCTCTTATTAGAGAGCCTTAAAAACTTGCAACTCAGGCAAACCGATATCGAGTCTTATCTAGGCTTCGTGCTTTTGCTTTTTGTTCTTGTGTTTCTCTTTCATTGGATCGGAGTGAGGAACTTTAAACGATTTAAAATTTCGGGAAGAGATCGGCTTGTCTTAGGTGGATTTTTTGTTCTGTCGATGGCGCTCGTCACTGGATTACAATATCTCTTTGATTCTGCAGAGGCCCAATCGGCAACGTCCATCTCATTAACGCTTCTGATTCCGTTAGCGTTTCCGGGTATGATGCTTCGACTTTTCACAAGCATAGAGATCACCTCCTTCTTCTGTCTTTTGTTTAATCTTTGTGTCGCTTGGCTTTTCAAAGATCCCTTTTTTGGCTTGCTCGGTTTTGTGGTGTGCATGGCGGGAGCGGCTTCGATGCGTCACATGAATCAGCGCATTGATGTTTTGAAAGCAGGCCTCTTGGCCGGCGGCATTGAAGCGCTCTGCCTTTTGATTGGCCTAGCGATCGGGCTTTCACAATCTGTTGGCCTTGAATCGACTTGGTTAAATGTTTCGGCGTCGGCAGGCTTCGCTATTCTTTCTGGAGTTTTTTCTGCGGGCTTGGTTTTAGCTGCACAGCCTCTTATTGAATATCTAGGTTACACCACCGACCTTCGATTGATGGAGCTCTCAAATACGAATCACCCTTTGTTGCGAGAGATGATCATGAAAGCGCCTGGTAGCTATTTTCATTCTTTCACAGTAGGTCAGCTATCAGAAAAGGCCGCCGAGGCCATCAATGCCAACCCACTCTTTGCAAGAGTAGCGAGTCTTTACCATGACGTAGGAAAAACAAAAAAGCCTCAATACTTTATTGAGAACATCAAGGGTGAAAACAAACATGACCGTCTCGTTCCGAGCATGAGCGCTTTGATCATTTCGAATCATGTGAAAGAGGGAATTGAATTGGCCGAAAGCTACAAACTTCCTCAAAGCATTATTGATGTGATCCCTCAACATCACGGCACATCACTTATTTCATTTTTTTATGAAAAGGCTAAACAAGCTGCAGAATCTCCAGAAGACATTGATGAAAAAGATTTTCGCTATCCAGGCCCAAAACCTCAAACCAAAGAAGCGGCCATCATCATGCTCGCAGACGCCGTTGAAGCCACGGCAAAAAGCTTACAAGGAGCGAATCTTGACCAACTTCGACAGAAAGTAGGCCAAACCATCAAGAGATTTTTCCTCGACGGCCAACTCGATGAATGTGAACTAAGTCTAAAAGATCTAAATTCCATCGGGGATGCTTTCATTCAAGTTCTTCAGGGTATTTACCATCAAAGAATTGATTACCCTCATTTAAAAGACAAAGACTTTGAAGAGGTTTCGATAGCAGACCAAGATTTGCGCTCTGTCTCTTCTAAATCGGCTGACAAAAGTTGATGACTGATTTCTCAATTCATATCGAAACGGGCTCTGCTCTCAGAGCAAAAAGACTTAGAATGAAGAGATTTCGAAGGATTTTCCTTGAGATGCGAAAGCAAATTGGCGACGAAAAAGACGCCATCGAACTTCTGCTCACCAATCACCGTGAGATGCAGAAACTCAACTTCAAGTTTCGAAAAAAAAACAAACCCACTGATGTTTTAAGCTTTCCTTCTGATCGTCGTCCGCTTTTGGGAAGCATCATTATTGATCTCGAAACCGCAGAAAATCAGGCACGGGATTTTTCTCATTCATTCGAACAAGAGTGCCTTGAGCTTTTCATTCATGGAGTTTTACATCTCTATGGCTTTGACCACGAAATAGCCCCCGAAGCAGATTTCATGAGTTTTTATGAAAGCTATTTCGTCGGCTTGTCCAAAAAAATGTAATTTCTCACTAGCCCTTCACGATGCGCTCAACTTAATCTTAGAAAATGATTCATATGCTGAGCGTGATAGGCGTGATCTTGGCAGGTATGATTTTAAGCTTGGCTCATCCCTTTCGCTGGGAAGGATTTGAAATCAATCCGAGCTGGTGGACTTTCCTCGTCAGCTCCCTGGCACTCATCGTTCTTCTTCGACTTTCGTCGCGAGCTCTTCACGCTTGGTCTCGCTTTAGTTATGGATTTTTAGGCGGCTTCGTTTATTTTTTAACGAGTCTCTATTGGATTGATATCGCCCTTCAGCAGTTTGGCAATCTCCCCTCTCTCACCAGCTTTGTCGTGGCGATGCTACTTGCTGCGTATTGTGCGCTCTATTTTGGTGCTTGGGCGGCGATTGCTGGTTCGCCATGGATTCTAGATCGAGCTCCCTTCACTCGTTGCTTTTTGTGGGCCTGCCTTTGGGCGAGCTTAGAGAGCTTAAGGGAATATGTGATTACCGGTTTCACTTGGGCGGAGCTTGGCTATGCGTTCTCTTCTTGGCCTTGGGTTGGTCAATTTGCTTCAGTTTTTGGTGTTCATGGTCTTAGCTTCTTTTGGGTTTTTGCTCTGAGTTGCCTCATCTTTAGTCGAGAGCTTTTAGAAGAAAAATCAAGTTGGCGCTGGAGTCTTGGGCTGCTCATCGCTTTTTTTGTCATTGGATTTGCCAGCAGCTATTCTCTTAAATCTCAGGAGAGCTCAGAAAGCTTACGAGTTGGTTTAGTGCAACCTAATATTCCGCAGAGCATGAAATGGGATGCGGAGAGTGCTTCGAGCAATCTTCAAACTTTGATCAGTCTCAGCGACGATCTTCTTTCATCGAAACCTGAATTGATTGTCTGGCCCGAAACATCTTATCCATTTTTAATCGCCGAATTCCAACGAACGGTTCCCTTTCGATCGCCGGTGCCCTCCATTATAGGAGCGGTTGTTTCCAATCGAATGATCAACTACAACTCCGCCCTATTGATTCAAGACGATCAAATTCTTTCTCGATTTGATAAACTGCACCTTGTTCCTTTTGGAGAGTATGTTCCATTCGAAAGCTTTTTGCCTTTCGAAAAACTTGTCGCCAATGTCGGACGCTTCGTACCCGGAAACGCCAATCAAAAAGTTTTTCAACTGGCCTCGGGCATTCAGCTTGGGCCTTTGATTTGCTATGAAGATATTTTTAGCCGCCGAAGCGTTGATCTTGTTCGCAAAGGCGCTGACATTTTGGTGAATATGACAAATGATGCCTGGTACGGACGAAGTTCCGCTCAAAGACAACATGCCTTGATTGCCCGCATGAGAGTTTTTGAAACGGGAATTCCCATGGTTCGTGCCACGAATACGGGCCTCAGTGTGAGTTATGATTTTAACGGCACTTCAGAAGAAATCCCGATGGAAAAATTAGAAAGCCTCGTGACAGAAGTGAAGCTCAATAAAAATGCCAGACAAAGCTTTTTCGTTTTGACTTTTCCATTGATGCAGTGGATTTGGCTGGTCATCTTTGCTATCGTCGGATTATGGAAAGTAAAAAGCCCGAAAAAGAAGATCTTCTTTCAAAGATCAAGATCCTAAGCTCAAGAATTCAAAGTTTACGGAGGCTACTTTGACGTCGACAAACTTCGAGACGAACGCGCCTCTTTAGAAGAGCAATCTGCGCTTCCGGGATTCTGGGATAATCCCCAACGCGCGAAAGAGGCTAACTCGAGAATTGGAGAAATTTCTCAGATCCTCGATCCTTTTGACAAAACCGACACAGGTCTTAAAGACATTGAAGAGATTTTAGAAATCGCCAGTGACGACGATGATTTGATTGTTGAATCGGCGACTGAGCTGACTCAGCTCGAAACGGCAACGCGAGCCCTCGAGCTTCGACAAATGCTCTGTGAACCCGAAGATAAACTCCCCGCCATCGTAAGCATCAATTCTGGCTCAGGTGGCACTGAAGCTCAAGACTGGGCTCAGATTTTACAACGAATGCTCATGCGTTATGCTGATCGAAAGTCTTTTCAGGTCGAGCTTGTCGATGAGCAAATGGGAGACGGAGCCGGAATCAAATCTTGCACATTCATTTGCCGAGGGCCATCCGCGTATGGATATTTCAAATCCGAACGTGGGGTGCACCGACTCGTTCGAATATCACCTTTTGATGCCAACAAGCGAAGGCATACCTCGTTTGCCGCCGTGGACGTGGTTCCAGAAATTGATGAAAGCATTGAGATTGAAATTCGTCCTGAAGATCTTCGAGTTGACACCTTTCGTGCTGGCGGAGCCGGTGGCCAGCACGTCAACAAGACAGAATCTGCCGTGCGCATCGTTCATGAGCCGACAGGAATTGTGGTGAGCTGTCAAAACCAACGCTCACAGCATCAAAACCGAGCGACGGCGATGACCATGTTACGAAGTAAGCTTTATGAACTTGAAATGCAAAAACGTCAGGCGGGAATTGATGCCAAGAATGCTGAGAAGCGTGAAATCAGTTGGGGTAGTCAGATTCGCTCCTATGTTTTAGCACCCTATCGCCTCGTCAAAGATCATCGCACACAATTCGAAACTGGAAATGTAGACCCGGTTCTCAATGGCGAACTCGAAGACTTTGTAGAGGCATTTTTATTAAAAAAATAACTATTCAGGACGATTGAATGATCCTGAAACCTTGGCAAAAACATTGAGATTATGGGTGATTTCACAGCCCGCCCTTTGCTCAAGGATTGAAACGCTATAGATCGGGGTTTTATCGAGCTGAAGATCAACACTTCGATCAAGATATCGAAGTCTGATTGATTTATTCGGCAAAAAAGAAAGCTTCAAATTGTAAGGAACTTTCGTTTTTGATTTACCATCGACGAAGCTCGTACGAAAGGCTCCCTCGTCTAATCCGATGGCTCTAAATTCTACGTTGATCAACGAATTCGAGGCTTTGTCGGATTTCAAAACAACCTCACCAAACTCAGAAAGATAGCCCTCAAAATCTGCCGACTCAAAAAACTCGTCTGATGTGACGGCTTCACAGTTAAGTGGCGATGTGGTTTCGGTCAAAATTTGTAACTCAGCAAAATCAATTTTTGAAGACTTTCCACCAATCTGTTGAGAATCCTGAGATACGACCGAGCCTTGCTTAATCGCTTCGATCGCATCTGGAGAAGAGTTTATCGGCACTTTTGAATATCTAGGGTCACGAGGATCAGTGATTGGCCCAACCTTACCCAATGGTCCGCATGCGCTCAAATTGATGAGAATGAGAGCGGCCAAAAGGGGCCCAGCGAAAAAGAAGCCTTTAAAAGAAAAACTCAAATTCATCGATTCAAACCAAAAACAATGCCCAGATACTTAAAGAGATTCCAAGGAGCGCTCGTCGTAAAACATCTATCCACATGCGCCCCTTGTCTATCAAGCAGAACCCAAAAGGTCAACGCCCCCAAATTTACAATAAATCGGCCACCGAGCTTACCGCCGAGAAGGCTCTAAAATGAGGCGTCTTTAGTTCTTCTTTCTTGGAATCTCCACTCAAAACTAATAGCCCATCAATTCCAGCTCGCTTTGCTAGCATGAGATCCGTTGCCACACGATCTCCGATAATGATCATCTCAGATTTTCGACATTTCACTCGCTTCATCACCTCTCGAATCATCAGGGGATGGGGCTTTCCTAAGATTTTTTTTGCTTTTTTGCCGGTGACCAAAGATAGAGCCTCGGCCATGGCTCCGCAGTCTGGCTGAGGGCCTTTATCCGTCGGACAAAACAGATCTGGATGGGTCACGTAATATGGAAGGCCTTGATGAATCAAAAAAGCGGCTTGCTCCAACTTTTTGTAGGTCAGAGTTTTGTCGAAGCCCACGACCACGGCTTGAGCTCGGTGATGTTCATGAGTGGAAATGCCGCTTGAGGTCAGCATTTTTCGCATGGCGGGAGTGCCCAAAAGAAAGATCCTCTTAATGCCATCTCGATGAAGCTCTGAAATCAGCGTATGGGTCGACATCACAACCTGATGCGGTCGACACGAGAAACCCATTTTAGTGAGCTTTGAAACATAGTCGCTTACAGATCGAGACGAGTTATTTGTGAAATAGAAAACCCGTTTTCCATGTGATTCAATTCTCTGAATCAATGCCCTAGCGCGCGGAAGAACCCGATCCCCCAGGTATAAAGTTCCATCCAAATCGAAAAGGAAAACTTTTTTCGACCAAAAAAGTTTTTTTAGCTCTTTTAACCCCATAGATAGTACTTTCTAACTTTCGTAAAGACCTGGCGACAAAAAGTTTTTGTCAATAGCCCCTCGATCAACAAAATTTAAAAAATTTTTGGCTCCGTTTGCAAATGCACTAGGCGAGAAGTCAGGAATCTAATAAAGTAGAGGTATCTGCTCCTGCGGTATTCGGTTGAAGAAATATATTTTTGAACCGATAAGTTTTTTGAAAGGGGTCTGTCCCTGGAAACGGTGAGCTCACTTTTCGAAGTGCGCCTGAAGTTGTCTACCACGGACCCCACCTAGCATAGCTGGGTTCAAATGAGTTCTTCGTCTCGGTACAAGTGGGAGCAGATTTTTCTTTTGAAAACAAAACTACGCGAAAAATATCGAAAGATTAGAAGCGAGGCTTTTCAAAGGCCTCTTGATTTTGCCTTTCTTCAACAGCTCCAAAGTTTTCTCAATTTTGAATCGTGGCTGATTTATGCCTCGGTCAACGAAGAGTTTCCAACACAGTCTGTTTTCGAGTTTTTGATTCAGCACAATAAAAAGGTTTTCTTTCCTCGCTGCGTAAAATCAGATTTGCATTTTCATTTAGTGAGCGCATGGGATCAGTTGGTTCCAACGGGATTTCTTTTGGAGCCCCCCGAAACCGCTATTCGATGGAATGGAGAAAATTCTGGCGTGGCTCTCGTACCTGGGCTTGTTTTCAATCGATTAGGGCAACGAATCGGCTACGGAAAGGCCTACTACGATCGATTTCTCAGTCAGTTCCCGGAACTCCTCCGGCTTGGACTCGCCTTTGAAGAACAAATTAGCTCGGAGTTATGGCCCGAGGAGACTCACGATCAACGAATGGACTATATTTTTAGTCCTGCCGGTCTTTGGGGCTCGAAACGCACTAAAATCTAGGCTGACGGCTTTTGCATCCTCATAAATTCTGATAAGCATGCGGCTCATGCAAACTTTCAATTTTTTATTTATTGGAGACATCGTTGGTTCTTCAGGTCGAAATGCTTTAAAGAAGTTTTTGCCTTCCATTCAACGAGAGCGAAACATTCATCTCACGATAGCCAATGCTGAAAACGCAGCCCATGGTTTTGGACTGACCCCAACTGTGGCGGAAGAAATTTTTCAGGCTGGCGTGAACGCTCTCACGGGAGGCAATCACTCTTGGGACAAAAAAGATATCGAGAGCGTTTTTGCTAAATATCCAGATCGAGTGCTAAGGCCAGCCAATTATCCAGATAAACTAAGTGGCAAGGGTTACAGTGTTTTAAAAGTTGGTTCTCACTCGATCGGAATCATCAATCTCATGGGGCGAGTTTTTATGGATCCCCTAAATTGCCCCTTTCAAGAATTTGATCGTATTTACGAAAAAATCAAAGACCAGTGCCGCATGATTTTCGTAGATCTTCACGCTGAGGCCACGAGTGAAAAGGCGGCGATGGCTTGGTATCTCGACGGCAAAATTTCTTGTCTCTCTGGAACGCATACTCATGTTCAAACAGCCGACGAACGCATTTTACCTCAGGGCACAGGCTTCTTGAGTGATGCGGGAATGACCGGGCCCTATGATTCGATTATCGGAATGAAAACTGAAATCATTGTGCAAAGATTTTTGAAGAAGATTCCGATTCGAATGGAAGTCGCTGACGGGCGAGGTATTTTGCAAGGAGTTATCTTTCAAATTGATCCAACAAGCGGTCGATGTCTTAATATAGAGAGAGTGAGACAGATTGATGCCGAATCTTTTTAGCAAAGAATTGGAAGTGATTAGACGTGGCTGCGTCGAGGTGATTCAAGAATCCGAACTGATTGAAAAGTTAAAGAAATCAAAATCAGAGGGCCGTCCGTTAAAAATCAAAATGGGCTTTGATCCCACGGCCCCTGATCTTCATTTAGGACACAGTTTAGGACTCAGAAAATTAAGAGATTTTCAAGATCTTGGTCATGAGGTTCTTTTTGTCATCGGCGACTTCACAGCGCGAATTGGAGATCCCTCAGGTAAAAATAAAACTCGGCCCCCGCTTGATGAAGAAGAGATTAAAAAAAACGCCGCCACTTATCAGGATCAAGTTTTTAAAATTTTAGATGAAAGAAAAACTCAAGTGGTCTTTAACTCAAAATGGTGTGATGCCCTTCAGGCGAAAGACATCATTAAATTGGCCGCTCAAATGAACGTCGCAAGAATGCTTGAAAGAGAAGACTTTAAGAACCGATACGCAAATGGTATTAGCATATCGATTCATGAGTTTTTATATCCTCTCATGCAGGGTTATGACTCTGTGGCACTTCGAGCCGACGTCGAAATCGGCGGGCAAGATCAGCGCTTTAATCTTCTTGTGGGGCGCGATCTTCAAAAACACCATGGCCAAGAGCAGCAGGTTCTAATTCTCTTACCCTTGCTTGAAGGAATCGATGGCGTTGAGAAAATGAGTAAGTCATTGGGCAACTCAATTGGCATTTTAGATGACGCACACGAAATGTTTGGACGCCTCATGAGCATTCCAGATCATCTGATGCCTAAGTATTTTGAATATCTCACGCGAGTTCCTAAAGACGAGATTCAGTCTGTGCTGTCTTCACATCCGCGGGACGCTAAAATTCGATTGGCCAAAGAGATTGTGAGCCTTTATCACAATCCTGAAATTGCCCAACAAGAAGTCGAAAAGTTTGTTTCAGAGTTTTCAAAGAAAGAGATCCCTTCTGACATTTCAGAGGAGCTCGTTTTAGAAGAGAAATCTAATCTCTTAGACCAGCTCGTTGCAGCGAAGGTTTTTCCCTCAAAAAATGAGGCGAAGAGAGCTTTTCAGCAAGGCGGCGTTTCTTATGCTGAAGGCCAAAATTCCAATTTAACGAAGTTGAGTTTGGAGCACGATTTGAGCCACTTGCCTGACGGATTCATTTTAAAAGTAGGCAAACGGCGATGGATCAAAATCAAAAAATCTTAATTCGAAGTCGCCTGAAGTCGATCTGCTAAGTTCAACAAAATTCCTTCTTTTAACTGGGCGTTAAATCGATCTAATTTCGAATTAATTTTTTGATGTTGAGCTAAAAGATCTGAAAGCTTTTCACGATCTTTGGCCTCGAAGGCTGTCAGTTGAGCGGAGCCTTTTTTTAGCGTCGCTAAATTTTTTAAAAGAACTTCCCAACGAGCGGCCGCCTGAAACTCCATTTCATTGATCTCATAAATCAAACCTTGCTTATAAAGAAAATCACCCTCGACTTTCATCGACGACTTCCAGTCATCCGGCAATTTTTCTGTGGCTTGGCGAAGTTTTGAAATTCTCTCAACAATAGAAAGTTCATCTCGAGTGATTTGAGAGAGTTTGAACTCATAAGTCGTGGCCTCGAGAGCATCAACACTCTCAGCTCTGACATCAACGAAGCTAGAAATGATGGCTGTTAAAACAAAGCTATAAACGGCTATTTTTCTCATATTCGCACCTCTAGGCTCAAAAAATGCAAGATTCTTGCCATTGAAAATACTCTTTATGGCGGCTTTTCTGGCGATCTAGGACTTCACTATGAAATCTCTGCATACCGAGGGCATCTCAGCGACTCAATTTTGACCTATAGAATTTCTGTGAATTGCCGATGTAGATCATGAGTGGTGAGTCATTAGAAACAAGGAGAAGTTTTAATGAATGGAGCTGACCCTAAAATGAGAGAGCGATTAAACGCTTATCATCAGCAATCGCAGGTGGCCGTTCAAGGAATTCGGAGCTCTCTTGAAAAAGTTTCTTCCCGTTTTGAACATCTAAAAGTGGATTCTCTGGTCGATCGATCAAAGCTCAGCGATCACAGCGATCGAAAAAGCCCCGATGCATGGTCACCAAAGCGGGATTCAGAGGGTCATAAACACAGCTTTGAAAATGCACATTTTCAGTCAGAGACTGAAAGCCTCAACGAGCTAGAAGAAGAAAAAATTGATGAACTGATGAGCTTTTTCGTTGGAACAGATTCGCAAGAAGTTTTCATTCTTGATTGGAGACTTATCTCTCAAGTTCCCGGTCGAAAACAACTCCTCAAGAAGGCGATTTCAAATCGCTTTGTCGATCAGATCATCAAAAATAAGACAGCCGTGACTGCACGAATTCGTCATCATCTTATTCAGCATCAGCAACATCTGAATGCGATTGAAGATTGGAGTCACCATATTGAAATGCTCAAAAAATTAAACTTCGATCTTGAGGGAGAGAAATTTGAAATAAAGGCCAGAAATCATCTAAAGATTGCTCGGCTTCATAAGCTTGAATGTAAGGATTATATTCGAAAGCTGAGCTCAAAAAAAATTCCTCAGAGCGAGATTAATGAGGTCTTTCGACTCTTAGATCTCGTCGGCGGGCTCTATGCGAAAAAGGCCTCTATCGTGTCTTTTGATGTCGCCGAGGACGCCTTAATTGAGCCTCAGATTTCAGCCTAAAAATATGATTTTATTGATTTTTTTGTGATTTTTAATTTTTTACTTAAGATTTTGGGGCCCTGCGTCGAAAGAATAATCATAAAGAGCGGCGAAGCTCTTTAAGGAGTGAGGAGAGGTACAGGTTATGGATATTTCAGGTGGAGGTTCTTCAAACGTTAGACAGGCGACTGCGGCAGCAACACCCAGCGCACAAGCCGAAGTTCCAGTGGATGAGAGTGCTGCGTCTTCTTCAAATGCATCGAACCAAGCCGATGCTCGTCGCCTCTCTGCCCAAGAGCAACGTGTGAGTGCGCCTGATGCTTCAGCTGACACAAGCTCGTCTCCCAAAGCACCCGTCAGTTCCAAAGACAATTTATCAAACGCCTTAGCTCGCGCCAGATCCTCAGACCTTATCAGCGAAGGCCAAACGAATGCCGCTCCACCTGTGGCAGAGGCCACAGCACGAGAGGCCGCAAGACCCGTCGAAAGTGAATCTCCCAAAGCAGCAGCTGATGGCGGTAAGTCCAACAAAGTCAAAGCTAATCTCTAGATTGATTTTTCTTTATTAGAGTTTATTAGATTTGAGCGAGTTGACGAAGCAGGGCTTTGCCGAGCTCTTCTGATTCAGAGATTCCGATCAGTTTATCTTTTAATTCTTTCAAGCGCGACCTCAGGTCTTTGCTCTCATTGTAAAAAGGAAAAACTTCAATTTTCTGGGGCCAGGGATATGGCATCTCGATTCGATTTTCTGAAGCCTCCTCAGATGAAGCCACAAGAATATCAGGAACTAAATTTTGAACGCTTCTTCCAGAGGGAAGATAATACCAGTGTGTTGTGAGTTTTAGACCGGCCCGATACCGAGTTCCAATCGACTGATCGGTGTCATAAACATTTTGCACACAAGATTTTCCAAAAGTCTTTGATCCCACTAAAAGAGCCCGGCCATAATCCTGCAAAGCTCCCGCTAAGATTTCTGAGGCACTCGCCGATCTTTCATTCACCAAAACGACAAGTGGAATATCAAGATAATCTTTAGAACCGAGGGCTAACAGTTGATCGGCATACTGGCCTCGAAGGTGTACGACCACGCCTTGATCAACGAAAAGATCAACTACATCTCGAGCAGCTTGCAATAATCCCCCTGGATTATCTCTTAGATCGAAAATGATCCCTCGGATTCGAGCGCGATTCTCTTCGACAAGCCGCTGAATCTCATGCGCCGTCTGAGCATAAAATCGGTGAATTTTGATATTTAAAATATCTTTCTCGAACCATTTATGAGTCATGGATTTTTGAAAAACATAGTCTCTTTTGACTTGAAGCTTTAAAGATTTATCTTCTCTCAAAATTTCGAAATCAACGACGCTATGAAGAGCTCCTCGAATTCTTTGGCGCAAATCACTTTGAGACATTTTTCTAACTTTCTTTGAATCGATATGAGTGATTTTATCCCCAGTCTTTAGAATTCCATCTGAGGGTCCTTCGGGAACGACTTCCGTCACTTCCACAAAGGTATCATGAATTTTTGTTCCAATTCCCACTCCTACAAAATGTCCATCGACAACCGACGTCTTGGTTTGCATTTCAGCTTCTGAATAAAACTCACTAAAGGGATCCAAAGAGCCCACGTAGGCCTTCAAAAAAGACTCTCGATATTTCGTGTGCTGAAGCTGCTCACAAAAATCTTCAAGAGGCAGGCGATGCAGATTTTGAAAACGCTGTTTGTAGTTTTTTTCGAACTGCGTCGCGAGAATGAAAGCGCCGCTCTCTCGTAGAACCTCGGGAATACGATGAAGAGCCTCCTCGATGAGTCGTGGAACGTTGACAAAATCTTCTGCTTGAAATCTCAAATGCTCTTGATGAACAAAGCCCACAATCTTCTTGAAATCATCGCACTCTAATCCATTGGCGAAGCTGGGTTGAAAAAAACTCCCCAGCAGCGCCGCCAAGATTGAAATGCTAATAATTCTCAAATTCCTCATCGAGGAATAGGAAATGCAAGGCCTGTGCCCTGCGAAAACAGCCTAAGTCATTGAAATCACTTAGCCTCTTCGAGCAAAACGCGACTTATATGGGGCAGTTTTGGGGAATCTATCTGCCCCATTTCAGCTTTTCATCTTTCTTTGGTCGAAATCTCGAAATGAACTCTTAATTTTTGCAGGCAGTGATCTTCGTGATCTCCAAACACATTTCGCCATCTTTATTTTGAGAAGTTTTCAAATCGGCTCGCCGACATAAAATCTCAACGCCCGATTGGCAATTCAACTCTTCGACTTGTGCGCTGAATTTGCCCCAGCCCGTGTACTCCACTTGAAAACGAGATTCATGACAGGCGTCCAGCCTCAAAATTTCATCATGCCAATTTTTTATAATGACTAAGGGATTTGGAAGATAAATTTCACCCTGCCCAGCCGAATATTTCTTAGTAAAAAATTCTTCAGACTGTTCGTATGCAACTCGTGGAGATATATCGGAGCAGATAAGCAAATCCTCCTCTACCGGAACTTCATAATGCGCCTTGAGATAGGCTACTGAAGTACGACAGGGCACAGGTTTTGGAAAAAAGAATCCGGGCTCTTTATGCTTTTTAATCTCTCGGCTCCAAGAGCCCAAGTGCAGCGGCTCTTCACAGACAGTCTCTTTAAATACATCGCCATCAAGCGGATAATCCTGATCGCATGATCCTAAAAGATAGGCCTCGGGAGAAAGCACTCCAACAAATTCTTGAAGCTGTTTTGCCGTTAAACAGTCCCCCACCTTTGCATCATTCCAGTTACGATCATGAATCTGGCTGAACAGAAATAAATTTAAAATTAACGCTGAAACCATAAACCCCACCCCCGAATCTTAAAGCTAACCCGAGTCTGGATTTGATGGAAGGCGTCGAGCATTGTCTCTCGACATCAGTCCTTGCCTAACGTATCTGAGATTCTCATGTTTTTGTTTAGGATCATTTTGATATTGGCGTCTTTGATGTCGGGGAATCTTTTCGCCCAGAGTGTTGAAAGCCTTGTGCCTGATGCTCCAACGAGTTTTCAAAAGTCTCTGCCGACCAAAGAGACCGAGTTGAAATCAGCTCTTGAGACTTTATCGGGATCGCAGGTTTTATCCACGGGCGGCTTCGGACGATTTAGCAGCTTATCAATGCGAGGCACATCGTCCAAAAATATTAGCTTTAGTATTGAGGGAATACGTTTGAATTCTCCTGCTCAAGGCACTTATGATTTCAGCCAAATCTCTGGCCTTGGTTTTTCAGATATCAAAATGATTCAAGGTGGCTATTCCCCGTTTTCAACAAGTCTAGGCGGCCAGATTCATTTCAGGCTTCCCACTGACAAAGTCATTGAAACAAGAATCGGCTGGGGATCTTATGATTTTTTCTCGCTTCTTCAGCGAGTACCCAATGCGAGTTTTTCATTTGAGAGTGCAAAAAATGATTTTCTCTATGAAAGTGAAGGAAGCTTTTTAAGGCGAAGTCAGAATGAGTCTCTTCGACTGAACTTCAGCTTTTGGCAAGAGATCGGCAATCATCGATTTTTTTCATATATGAGCCTCATTGACCGCCAACTGCCTCCGCCAGTTTCAAATTTAGAGGCTCAATATCAAAAGCACTTCCAAAGCTTCTCCCCCATGATCGCCTATCAAGGTCGATCGGCCGATTGGATGTGGAGCGCTTGGGCTCGATTTGAAACTCAAGAAAATGAATTCGTCGATAGTCTTAGCCATAATCAAATTTGGTATTCGGGAGCAGATTTTCGAAATAGCTATCAGCTAGGCCCTCAAGTCAGTTTTCAAAATGCTATTGAATGGACTCAAGACATTCTTTTTCAGTCTGAGTTTGATTCAAAGCAGAGACACAGCTTTGCTCTATCTTCAAGTGCTCTTTGGAATCCCGCTTCAGGTCAAATGATTCATCCTAGACTTCGATTTGAGTGGCTGACTGATTTGAAATCGAAGTTATCAGCACATCCTGGAGTTGGGGGAATTCATTTTTTAAGCCCGACATTTTCAACTCTTTGGAACATTGCCTTTTCATCTCAAGCTCCGAGTTTCAATGAACTCTATTATTCTGTTGGCAACTTCAGACCCAATCCGAATCTGAAACGAGAAAATTCCATTCACGGTGATTTGGGCTGGGAATGGAAGGCTGCGAGCGGATTGAAACTCACTCAAGCATTTTTCTTTGCGAGAACTTCGAATACGATTGTCATTGAAGAAGTCGAAAATGATTTTTATCAGTCTGTGAATGAAGCTAAGTCTAAAATTTGGGGCATAGAAAATGAACTTTATTTTTTTCACTGGAAGGGCTTTCAGCTAAAATCTAGCTACACATTCACTTTTTCAAAGCTCAATAACCAAGCTCGACCTCTTTTGGCCAAGCATCGTTTTTTCTTAAGCCCAGAGCTACAGATCATTCCTAGCTGGTCATTAGCTCTTCTTCTAAACGCACAATCATCAACTCGCCCCAGTCTATTTTCTGAACAAAAAACTCCTTCACAGTTCGACCTTAGCTTGAAAACGACTTTAAAGGTTTTGAAATGGACTCTGGCCTTAGAAGTTTCAAATCTATTGAGACAAAATTTACAAAGAGATCCAGATTATCCAGAGCCCGCAGAAACTCATTTCAAAGTTTTTTTAACTTATCAGTTTTAATTTCTATCAAAGAATCTCTCAATGATTGGCATCTGAGATTTTATCTTTTGAAAAACCTCGACGTTAGCCGGCAAAAGCTCGCAATTCATCGCTTTTTCTAGCGACATCCATTCAATTTCACTGTGCGCATTCTTCTTTAATAGAGCTGGCTGAACCTCGCTCAACTCAACAAGAAAAAAATTTAAATCAACGATCCGATCGGGATACTTCCACTCTAACTGAATAAAGCTCTGATGACGTAAGACTTCGACGCCGAGCTCTTCCATAAACTCTCGCCTCAAAGCCTCAACATCTGACTCTCCCTCTTCGATTTTCCCTCCTGGAAACTCCCAATAACCGGCAAACTGACTCTCTGAACGAATTCTTCGACCCAAAAGTATGCGCCCCTCATGAAAACTAATTCCTGCTGCTACCGAATATCTTCGCATCTTTTCATTTTTAACCGAATTGAGTTGTCTTGGATAGGTGCTTTGAGAGCTTCTCTTAAAACGATTTTGGTTTATCGCTTATAATGAAGAAATCCCCGTCATATTGACCTTCAGCAATGCTTGCGGAGAGCATCATCTCCAAGGGTTTCGAAAAATCATAAAAGGGATCAGTCCACGTCTGAAGACTTTTAGCCCCGAGAGAACTCCAATCTGAAGATCGACACAAAACGACTCGAACCATGCCGGCATTCGGTGATTTTTCTCTCTTAGAGGATTTTTCTTTTTGAAGAATTTCTTTCATGTTTTTCTCTGAACTTGCTTGTTCACAACATAGGTTCTGATTTGAAAAAAGCAAGCTCAACTCCATGCTCTCAGCTTAACGGAGGCTTTATCCAGTGTTTTATCGGCGGTTCAGTCGATTTTTCGAAGTCTCAAGCCTGCTTTTTCATTGAGTCTTAGAATTGAATCAGCTTCTATAGAGGCGTGATTTTTAGAGATGGATTCTTTGATCAACTTCCTTTTTTGTTAGCGGCGCTCATTCCGGCCCTCACTTTTCACGAATGGGCCCACGCGGCCGTCGCCTACTCTCAGGGTGATCGAACGGCCCAAAGAGCCGGTCGCTTGAGCCTCAATCCATTTGTGCATCTCGATGTTTTTGGAACAATGGCGATTTTTTTTATAGGCTTTGGCTGGGCAAAACCCGTTCCCGTCAACCCCTCTGAGATGCGAGGAAAGTGGTCGGAGTTTTTAGTGGCTGGGGCTGGTCCAGCGACGAATTTGATTCTAGGAATTGGTTTTGCGCTTCTTTTGCGCTGGAATGTTGCAAGTCTTTTTGGCGAAAACTATTCGAGCTTCTTCATTTCTTTGTTTCAGATTTCAATGATTCTTAATTTTGCACTTTGCTTTTTTAATTTAATTCCGATTGGGCCCCTCGATGGGTCTACGCTTATGGCGCGTCTTTTGCCTCTTCGAAGCTCTTTGAATTACGAGAATTGGAATGCTCGCTTTGGTTCTCTATTATTGTTGGGCTTGATATTTATGGATTTACTTTTGCCGATCAATATTTTGAGAAATCTGATTTGGACGCCCTCCATGCTCTTAGCCCGCTGGATCGTCTCTGCTTAAAAAATTTAGTCCCATTCATGCCCCAAAACTGGACACCAGCCTCCCCATTCGTTAGCTGGCTCGCTATTTTTACAAGATTTTTCAGGGCATGCATCTGGCACAGCTTTTGCAACCTCTAGAATTGTCTTAAGGGGGGTCTATTAAAGCTTTCCCTGATTTGAATTTTGTTCTTTGAAATTTGAGGAGGATGATTGGTAACCCCACTAGGACTAGGGCTGCCATCACAATCTAGAATTGCGCATGGCTTTTCATATCGCCTTGCCAAACGCACCACACCACTCGCACCACTGGTCATGCGAAATTCTAGTTCACGCTGCAGATAGGAGACCTCCTCCTCCTATCTGCAACTTCTTTCATTTGAAATCTCATGAAAAATTTTAAGATTTTTGTTCAAGCTCTCGGATGAGATGAGAGATTTGCTTGGCAATAATCTGATTACCCGAAGCAGAGGCTGGCGCCTGAAGGGCCATTTGAATCACTTGAAGATTACCCAAGATATCACAGGCCACTTTTGCCTCTTCTAGCCTCTCAGGCTTTGCTGTCACTGGTTCATCAAAAACGACCGGCTCTTTTTTCTGTCTCTCCGCCACCGATTCTAAAAATGGAGGTGTTGACGGCAACTTTGGGCTTAAACTTTCTTGGTTTTCTGCCTCCCGAGCTGCAATCAATTCCATAAAATGAGACAAAATAGGCTCTAAAACACTGCGCTCATGGGGTGATAGCCTTAACAAACTTAGTCGATAATAATTAAAGCGCGCTCTGAAATAGTGTAAATCTGACCGAGCAAGCAAATTTGCCTGCTCCAGTTTTGAGCTCTCTGTTTGAATTGAGCGCAAAATCGAACGAGCCTCCATGCTCAAACTCGAAGAGGCCCCCGCTCCATCATGCTGAAAATCTGATTGAAAACTTTCCACCTTAAACCCCTGTAAACCTTTATCCTTAACCTAAAGAAAAACATTAGTTTTTTGGTCAAAGTAGTGTCAACGAATCCATGGCTTTGCCCGCATTTTTCGGGTTAGAATTCTTGGAGTCGACAATAAATCGAAAGCGACATTTGATTTTTGCTTGCCAAATCTAAAATTGCTATGAATTGGGCAAGGGCGATGAATGAAAGTTAAGGTTGAAAAATGAAGAAAAAATCCAAATCTAAACCGAAACCCAGCCTCAAGGTCTCCGACTCTGAAGCTTTAAAATATCACGAGTTCTCGACAAGCCGATCCAGTAAGAGACAACCCGGAAAGATTGAAGTGGTCGCCACCAAATCTTGTCTTACTCAACGCGATTTATCTTTGGCGTATACGCCAGGGGTAGCCGCCGCCAGCTTAGCCATTGCTAAAGACCCGCGAAAGGCTGCCGACTATACCAGCCGAGCCAATCTCGTCGCCGTGGTATCAAATGGAACGGCCGTCTTGGGCTTAGGCAATATTGGCCCCTTGGCCGCCAAACCCGTCATGGAGGGAAAAGCTGTTCTTTTTAAAAAATTCGCAAACATCAATGTTTTTGACATTGAGTTAAACGCTTCAGAGCCCGCCGATGTTATTCGCGCTTGTGAAATGCTGGAACCCACTGTCGCGGGCATCAACTTAGAAGACATCAAATCACCGGAGTGTTTTGAGATTGAAGAGGCACTAAAAAAATCTCTCAAGATTCCGGTTTTTCATGATGATCAGCATGGCACAGCGATCATCGTATGCGCGGCGCTAATCAACTCTTTAAAACTAGCGAAGAAAAAAGCCTCGCAAGTGAAAGTTGTGTTCAGTGGTGCTGGAGCCGCCGCGATCGCTTGCGCTCGTCTTTTGTTGAAGTTTGGCGTTCAGAAAAAAAATATTACTCTTTGTGACAAAGCGGGCATTGTTCATTCTAAGCGAAAAGATCTCGACCCTTTCAAGGCTGAGTTCGCGCAAGTGGGCCTATCGGGCTCTTTGACAACCGCCATGAAATCTGCGGATGTTTTTATCGGCCTCTCTGTGGGAGGAATCGTGAAATCCTCAATGCTTAAAGGCATGAGTAAAAATCCGATCATTTTTGCTCTCGCCAATCCCACCCCAGAAATTGATTATCATGAAGCGAAACGAGCGCGACCCGACGCCTTGGTTGCCACTGGTCGCTCTGATTTTCCCAATCAGATTAACAATGTCTTGGGCTTTCCTTATATTTTTCGAGGCGCCCTAGATGTTGAAAGTTCTGCCATTAATGACGAAATGAAAATTGCAGCAGCGAAAGCTTTAGCTCAATTGGCGGAAGAGGAAGTACCTGAATCGGTATCGAATGCCTACGGAGAAGATCATTTTCATTTTGGACCAGATTATCTGATTCCGAAGCCATTCGATATGAGAGCGCTTTATTGGGTGGCTCCGGCTGTGGCGGAAGCGGCCATGAAAAGCGGAGTGGCGCGAAAGAAAATCAACCTTAAGGATTATCGAAACCATCTCAAAAACAGCATCGATCGATCTCGTCAGATTTTAGGAGCCTCGATCATCAAGGCCAAAGAGCAGAAACGAAAAATTGTTTTTCCCGAGGGCGATCTTCCAAAAATTATTCGAGCGGCTCAAATTTTAGTGGAAGATGGAATTGCCACTCCCATTTTACTTGGCGACCCTCAAAGCATTAAGAAACAAGCGGCTGAGGTTCACGTTTCTTTAGCTGGAATAGAAATTGTCGATCCCAATCGAGACCCCAGACGAGAAAAGTTTGCTGAAGACTTCTACCAGATGCGGCAAAGAAAAGGGCTCAGTCGATATGAAGCTCAAAAGCTATTAGAGCGAAGAACTCACTTTGGATTGATGCTCGTAGAAAAAGGCGAAGCTCATGCCTTAGTTTCTGGGCTTGGAAAAAGCTATCCTGAAACGATTCGACCCACTTTGCAGATTATAGGACTAAAAGAAAAATATCGATTTGCAGCAGGTCTTTATATTCTTTCAGTTAAAGATCGAGTTTTATTTTTTGCAGATACTACGGTGAACGTGAACCCTAGCGCAGAATGTTTAGCTGAAATCGCTCTGCAAGCGGCTGAGCGCGTTCAGCAATTTGGTGTTGAACCGCGAGTGGCCATGTTGAGCTTCTCAAATTTTGGTTCAGCAGGCGCTGAGGAGAATAGAAAAATCATTGAGGCGATTAAGTTGATCAGAAAAAGAATGCCAAAACTCATGATTGACGGAGAAATGCAGGCTGACACGGCCGTCACGAGCGAAATTTTGGCTCGCTATCCATTTTCTGAGCTGAAAACAGCAGCCAACATTCTCATTTTCCCAAATTTAGCGGCGGGTAATATTGCCTATAAACTCTTACAACGCCTCGCTGGCGCTGATGTGATTGGCCCCATTTTATTGGGCGCGAAAAAACCTGTGCATGTTCTTCAACAAGGCTCTTCTGTGGAAGAAATTGTGAATATGGCGACAATCGCCGCTGCCGATGCAAATGAGTTAAATGAAAAGCGCTGAGTTTTCTTTTCGAACCCGAGAAAAATTTCTGAGTAGCCTAGAAGGCTCTGAATGGGATCTTTGTATCATCGGAGGAGGAATATCTGGCGCCGCGTGTGCTCGCGATGCCGCGCTTCGCGGCCTAAAAGTTTTGCTGCTGGAATCCAAAGATTTTTCTTCTGGCACGAGTTCGGGATCTTCAAAATTGATTCACGGAGGAATTCGATATCTAGAGCATAAGGCTTTCAATTTAGTATTTCATGCGATTCAAGAGCGAGAGCTCTTAAAGAAACTCTATTTTCCCTTCGTTCAAGACATTGACTTTGTCTTCCCAACTTATAAAGGGCGCTACCCCTCGAAGTGGCTCCTCAGGCTTGGGCTTAGTCTTTATGATTCGTTTTCTTTTTTCAAAAAATCTCATCAATCGATTTCAAAAGAGGAGGTGAAGAGACGATTCCCCTATCTGAAGTCTGAGAATCTAACGGGAGCTCTTATCTATCAAGATAGCTTCACCGAAGATTACCGATTGGTGATCGAACTCATCAAAAGCGCTATACATGAGGGCGCCACCTGTGTTTCTCGACTGGGTTTTGTGAGCGGAGCTGCACAAAATGATGGCTTTCTTCTAGAGGCTCACGATGAAATCAAAAACGAAACTTACCGCTTCACAGCGAAAAAAGTCTTAAACTGTGCCGGCCCATTCTCTGACCAGATTAAAAAGATGCTAAACCTTCCCCCTCGCTTGCATCTCACTCAAGGCGTTCATTTCATTTTTCCGAGAGAAAAGCTGCCGCTTGATCGAGCTTTTGTTTTATCTGATCCGGAGAAGAAACGCATTTTGTTTGCGATTCCTTGGGAAAACATCAGTTATCTTGGCACTACCGATACTGACATTGAAAATCCTGATGCCTCTCAAGCCACGAGGAATGATTTGGAGTATGTCTTAGGCGTTGCTCGAAATTATTTTCAGCTTCCCTTAGATGAAAAAGATGTCATTCAATCTTGGGCCGCCGTTCGCCCCTTGATTCAGCCTGAGAGCTCCGACTCGAATGCCGATATTTCTCGTGAGCATCAACTTGAAGAAAACCCCTCTGGATTCTTTCATCTTCTAGGCGGCAAGTTGACCAGTCATCGGCTAATGGCACAAGAAGCTATCGATTCAATCTGTAAAAGTTTAGAGATATCTTACCCAAGTCTAACCGATGAAAAATATCTTCAAGGAGATTTGATAGACAACTCAACCCCTGATCGACTTGAGAAGACCTATGGAGTGTATGCTTCTGACGTGCTTGAGTTAGACTCACAAAACTCTCTTCATCAGAAGAAAATAAGTCGATCTCTTCCCCATTTGTTTTCAGAGATTCTTTACAGCATTTATTATGAGATGGCTCTAGAGCCTCTCGATTTTTTGCGGCGTCGAAGTTCTGTTTATTATGAATCAAATTCACAGAGTATCGCTGAAGTGGTCGCACGAGTTTTTCAGAAAGAGTTGGGCTGGAGTGAAGCTGAGTTTGATTCTATCTGGCAAAAAACGAAAGTCGATTACGAGCGAGATTTTGAGTTCAGTAAGAAATGAAAAATTCTAAAAATCAAAATATACTTTCAAATCGAGTGGCCATTCTCTCTGATGGCACCGGAGAAACCGCAGAAGCTTTTGTTCAGGCCGTTATGGCTCAGTTTCAAAAAGAAGATTCTCCGATCATTCGGATCCCTAGCGTAAAATCAGAGATGGATCTACGAAATGCACTAGAGCGCTTCAAACCTCCCTATCTCATCGCCTATACCTTTGCCTCTGAAAAATTGAGAAAACTAGCATGGGGAGTTATTCGAGAAAAACAGCTGATTGGCATTGATCTTCTCTACCCCGCTGTAGAAATCTTTTCAGATTTTTTGAAAATTGATCCTTCAGAGCAAACAGGCGCCCTTCATTCCACTCGATCTCTCGGTTATTTTGAAAGAGTCGAAGCGATTGAGTTTACGGTCAAGCATGATGACGGAATGCGTCTCCAAGATTTGCATCTTGCCGACATTGTTTTGGTTGGAGTTTCTCGAAGTTCAAAAACTCCAACATCTATTTATCTTGCTCACAAAGGCTTTCGTGTTGCCAACGTTCCTTTGGTGCCCGGCATTGAACCTGCTCTTGAAATTTTTGAAGCTCAAAAATTAGGAGTTCCTGTGATTTGCTTAAGTATTCAATTCTCAGACCTAGAGAGAATTCGAAAATCGAGAGTAAGCAATCTTGGTAAGTTTAATCAAAGCGAAAATGAATACACCGACGTGCTCCGCATCAAAGACGAATTAGAAGCTTCGCAGAAAATGGCTCGTCGACACAGTTGGCCGATCATTGACGTCACAGATAAAGCAATTGAAGAGACCGCGAGCGAAATACTTTTACTCATTCAACGAAAAGAAGGGTAAAATAGTTTTATGAAATCATGGATTTTTAGCTTGGTGGGGATCACGATTCTTGTATCGGCAGCAATTGCGCGTGAGTGGATTTTGCATCAAGAAATTGAAGCCAATCAGATTTCGCTCAAAACGGAATTGAAAAAAAGCATTCAATCAGCGGAATCTTTTGGTCGCCTCGAACAGCTTCGTCAATCTTCACTCGTTTACGATCGATTTCTTGAGCCGATCATGCTCAGTACTCAGCGAATGCTTTGGCCTCTTTCTCGAACGCAAATTAGTTTAGAGTGGGAAAAAGAAGTTCATAAGATATTAGACGAAGAGACTTATGCGAAGACTCTAGAATTGCGGTCGGAGATTAAAAATGAAATCAAAAGTGTAGAGACCGAGATTGCGAGTTTTGACCGCCTCAAAAAAGGTCTCGACCTAATTTTAAAACTGGATTCTGAGAGCTTGCGACTGGAGTTGCTAAAAAAACAAGTGGGCCAACTCGAAGAATTTTTAGCAGATAAAGACCAAGCACTTTTCAAAAAGGTTCGCGAATTGGGCAAGAATAGCTTTAAGGAGTTAAAAGCTAAGGTTTCGAAAATGAGCGATGCACAATTTAGAAATTTTGTAAGCTCATCCGAGTTTTTAAATGACATTCATCAACCCATCGTGGGCTTCATGCTTGAAATTGATTCTGTGGAGTTGCGATCAAAAATTTGGCCAGAGTATTTGAAGACTTTAAAAAGTGTTTTGAGTCAAAAACCAAAAGATCTGGCGACAAGATTCAAAAAGAACATCAGCATCACGAGCGATGAAGATGCCAAGCTTTCAAAGAGTGTTCGAGAGCTTGCTGAACTCTTAGATGCCAACTCCGATTCAGCGTCTGCGGATAGTTTTCCGCTCAATTAAGCTAGAGGTCTCGAAAAACAAGAAAACTGGCCTTTCGAATTCGAACCGGTTATTCTCAGCCTGTGATCAAACTGATATTCCTGCTAACGCTTATTAGTTCGCCTCGAGAAGATTTAAACGATCTCATGAAAAATATTTGGAGCCCTTATTGCAAAGGCATCTCGCTACTCGAATGTCCGAGCTCTAAAGCTGAAGAACTGAGAGACTCGATTCGTGTAGAGTTTGAATCTGGAAAGTCGATTGCTGAGATCAAAGCTTCCCTGCGGTCTCGGTATGGCAATCAACTTCGGATGGAACCCGAGACCCAAGGCCGAGGGCAACTCGCCTATATGATCCCATGGATTGCTTTTTTAATCGCAGCGATTCTAATCGCGATTTATTGGAGAAAGCGCACAAAGCCAGTTTCAAGCTCTCTAACGAATGAAAAGTCTGCTGAGTCAAACGAAGTGCTCGAAGAAATTGAACGACGGCTCCGATAAGTTGAACCGCCTAGAGACGTAATTAAAGCAAAGGCTCTATTTTTTCTTTTACCAAGGCCTTTGCTTCGGCCATCGATTTTTGCAAAGAGCAGCCAGCGGCACGCTTATGTCCGCCCCCTTCAGGATCAATAGAGCGAGCTAGGTCGGCCACATTGAAATCACCCTTGCTTCGAAATGAAATCTTACAACTTGTAGGTGAAATCTCCGTGATCAAGGCCACAACTTTCACTCCCTGAGTGAAATAGAGCTGATTGATCATTCCCTCTTGGTCGCCATCTTTAAAATTAATCTCCAAAAGTTCCGATTGAGACCATGAAGAAAGAATTAACTGATCAGCAAAGTGCCGTTCCATGTTTTGCAATAGCTTAAGAAGCAAAAGCTGAGCAGACCATGTGCGCTCTAACAAGGCTCGATCAGATAGCTGAGAAAAATCAATACCCGTACGAATCAACTCAGCGGCCACCTGATGAGTTCTTGGAGTAGTGAGCGAATGTTTAAAAAATCCCGTATCAAAAACAATCCCCAAATAGAGCTGCTCTGCGACTTCTTTTGAAAGTTTGACATTGCCCACATCAAACAAATTAAAAACGATCTCACAAGTGCTTGAGGCTGTCAGATCCAACAGCTTTGCGCTGTAATCCCGCTGGCTTCCGACGACGTGGTGGTCAATCAATATGCAGTCTTTGATGGAGTCAAACAAAGGAGCGACACTACCGGTTCTTTCCACCCCGCCATCGCACACAATACCAAGATCAAAATTTTGTAAGTCTGTGGGATCTGCCGAATTCAGTTCCTGAATTTTCTCCACTTCCGACAAAAAACTATATCGATCTGGAACCTTCGTATGATTGACGATTCGAATATCAGAATCTTTTTTTCCCAAAGCTTTAAAAAAATATAAAACACCAATCTGAGCTCCGATCGAGTCTCCATCGGCGGTGAGCGTGCTCGAAATCAAAATCCGGCGAGCTTTTCGCATTAAATCGATGGCTTTTTCAAACTCTGCCCGAATCTCAGGGCCTAAAGGCGAAATTTCAGAAAGTTTCAATGCCTTCAGATTGTTCATGGAACCCTAGTCATGGCATAATGGGGTTCATGGCACAAGAGAGAAGTTCGAAGACGGTTCCTTGGTTTTGGATTATTGCGGGTCTTGTGATCGTTGTTGTGGCCGGCGGATTTGCACTCAAGGCGGTCGAGGGAAGCTTTCAATATTATCTCACGACCGATGAATACGTAAAAAAGAGAGAAGGCTTTGAAGATCGCTATGTCAAAATCGCGGGAATCGTGCGCGCAGACAGTCTTCGAACCGAAAATCAGAGTTATGAGTTTGAAATTGAATTTGGCGGAGAAAGTCTTCCTGTCATTTATAGAGGCTTGCCACCCGACACTTTCAAAGAGGGCGTTGAAGTCGTCGTCGAAGGAAGAGGCTCGCTTAACGAAGCCTTTGAAGCTCAAAAACTGATGGCAAAATGCGCCTCTAAATATGAAGTCGGTCAAATGCCGAACCTTGAAAATCAAAAGCAAGGTTATTAGTCGCTAAAATTTATAGCAGAAGACCTTTCTGGCTTTCTTCCTCGAAATCTTTCGAGTAATTTTATGAGGTGTTTTCATCTCTTTTTCTAGCGCAGGCAGGTCAATTTCTTTTAGCTTTGTCCCTGGGCTTTTTTCTTTTCAGCATCTTCGGATCGATTTTAGGAATCAAACAGTCAAAGCCTCGCGTTGTCGAAAGCTCTCTGCGAGCGATTTATGCAGGCGCCATCTTGATCAGCTTATCAGTAATCATTCTTTGGGTGGCTTTTTTAGACGATCACTTTTTGCTTCGCTACGTCTACGCCTATTCCAATCGAGACATGCCGAACATCTACAAAATCACGGCCCTTTGGGGAGGCCAAGATGGAAGCCTTTTGTTTTGGCTTTGGATTGCCTGTATCTATGCTTCCACTTGTTTATTTTTGCATCGACGTGTTGATCGGGCCCTGATTCCCTATATGGTGCCAGTTTTTGGCGGCATCTTGGCATTTTTTTCGTGCTTAATTCTTTACGCCGACAATCCATTTTCGGTCTTTCCTTCAGCGCCTCCAGATGGGCGCGGCCTCAACCCACTTCTACAAAATCCAAGTATGGCGATTCACCCCCCAACGCTCTATCTTGGCTTCGTGGGAATGTCGGTTCCCTTTTGTTTTGCATTAGCCGCGTTGATTAGCGGTCAGCTCGGAAACCGCTGGATCGTGGCCTCTCGTCTCTGGAGTCTTTTGGCTTGGTTCTTTTTATCCATCGGGAATTTGCTTGGGGCTCAGTGGGCTTATGTTGAACTTGGGTGGGGTGGATTTTGGGGATGGGACCCAGTGGAAAACGCTGCCATTCTTCCGTGGTTTACGTCTTCGGCCTTTCTTCACTCTGTCATGATTCAAGAAAAGCGCGGGATGTTAAAGTTTTGGAATATGCATCTCATCGTTTTGAGTTTTGCATTAACCATTCTAGGCACCTATTTGACTCGATCGGGAGTGGTGCAAAGTGTTCACAGCTTCGCGAGTTCAGAAACTGGAATTTTCTTTTTAGTTTTTCTGGCAATCTGTCTTGTTTTTTCAGGCTATTGGATTTGGAAACGACGCTCAGAGCTTCGAAGCGAAAATATTTTTGAATCTTTTCTTTCGAAAGAGAGCGCCTTTGTCGTCAACAATATCGTGCTCGTTGGATCTGCCTTCATCATTTTATGGTCAACCCTCTTTCCTTCAGCGAGTGAGCTGATTATTGGAACTCGAATTGTTGTCGGCCCACCATTTTTCAATAAAATCTTAGCGCCTTTTGGAATCGCCCTTCTGATCTTGACCGGTATTGGGCCCGTCATCGCTTGGCGAAAGGCTTCATCAAGCAATCTGAAGCGCAACTTCGTGGCCCCGATTGTTGTAGGACTTTTATCAATGGTTTTCATCGCTTTGATCGAATTGTGGGAGTGGTATGTTTTGGCCACTGCGTTTGGCGTAGGCTTTGTTGTGACCACGATCGTGATGGAATTTTATCGAGGGGCTCGAGCGAGAATGCTCAGCTACAAAGAAAATCCTCTCACGGCCATGATTCGAATCAGCATTAAGAATCATCGCAAGTATGGAGGCTACATTGTTCACTTGGGAATCGTTCTGATTTTTGTGGGAATCGCAGGAGCCGTTTATAAAGATGTTTTTGAGTTTGATCTGAAGCCAGGGCAAAGTGCTCAATTCAAAGAATATGAAATTCAATTTCAAGATTTGAAGCAATATGACAAACCAAATCAAATTGAGACTCTTGCTTTGGTTGATCTTTTTGTAAATGGAGAGAAAAAAGCCGAGGTGAAACCCGCTCGTTTTTTTTACAAAGCTCAAGAGCAGCCGTCGACAGAAGTCGATATTTATTCTCGATGGAAGGAGGATGTTTATTTCATTTTAGGCGGGGTTAACCCAGCAGATGAAAGTGTTCGAATACGAGTCTTACTTCAACCCTTCATCGCCTGGCTTTGGATCGGGGGCCTTGTGCTAATTTTAGGAGGCTTAATGAGTATGCTACCGAGCATTTCACGGAGAACTTGGTGAGCTTAGAGTTGTTTAGCTTCATTTTGCTTTTTGGAGGTCTGAGTTTGCTCTATGTTTTCTTTCCATGGCTCAACACTCCCAAGCCTCCTTTTTCAAGCCTCGCGCAGAAATTTCTCAATGATTATCAATCGCAAGTTCAAAATCGCGAAATCATCATGGAGAATTTAAAGGACCTAGAGCTCGATTTTCGAACCGACAAAATGGATGCCAGAGATTATGACGGTCTGAGAGATCGGCTTTTGAAATCGGCTGTTTCTTTGAATGAAGATTTGAAATTAATAGAATCACAAGCTGATTTTTTCAAATGGATTAAACAGAAAGAATCTGAGTTTCAAAATGTTACTTAGCACCGCCCTTTCTCTACTTCTTTTAGGATCGACTGTAGAATGGCAACTCATTTCAAATGAGCGCCCTGTTTCGAATCAAGAAGTTGTTTTAGTGAACTCTCGCGCAGAGGGCATGGGCAGAGGAAAAACGAATGCAAAAGGCGTCGTTCGCTTTGAAGTCGATGCTGAGACGAATCCTTTTGTTTTTGCAGGAACTGTTTATGAAGATGTGGCGTATCTCTCGCCCGCGGTTTCTACAAAATCAAAGCCCACTCAACCACATCGATTTGAAGTTTATCCATCAACACTTTCCAAAGAATCTCTCGAAATTTTTGATGCCAGCATCTACTTTGAAGTCCGAGGAAAAGACCTCATTGTTCATCAAAGTTTTTGGGTGAAAAATAGCTCAGGCTCCAGCGTAAGATCGGCCGAAAATGATGCAGTTTTTAGTTTTATGGTTCCGAATTCGGCTTTTGACTTTCGCTATGGAGAGGGCTTTCAACGAGGAGAAGTTGAGAATCAGGGCAATTCTGTTTTGATCAAGCGCCCTCTTTACCCAGGAGACTCCTATTTCTCGTTTCAATACTCCGTCGATTCACCACGCTGGAGTCTGGAGCTGGCACAAAGCTTTTCGTTGCCAGTCAGAAACCTATCGCTACTTTCGAACAGCTCGAACATTCGATTCAATGATCCAAAAATTGAGTCTTCGTTTGAAAAATTTTATGCCGGAGAGCTTCGAAGAGTTTATCTGAGCAAGCCTGATTCATCTGAATTTACAGTTCAGCTTTCAGGGCTTCCATTGAACATTCCTTGGACTTGGTGGTTTCCGCTGGCTCTGAGCATCGCCCTACTCTTTAGTCTTTTGATTCCTCAGAATGAATCAAAACGAACTGAAGCCTCAAAAGATTTTAAAGACCTCATTGAGGAGTGGACTTATTTACACCGGCTCTATGAGTCATCAAGCCTCGATGAAAAAACCTACCGGCTGAGAAAGCTTGATTTGGTGGAGCAACTGCTTCCTTTTTTCGACAAGGATTTTTATGAAACTCATAAATCTTCATTACAAGAGAAATCAGTTTAATTTAGGTCCGATCAACTTCGGGTTTGAGAAAACTGGCTTATACTTTATTCAAGGTCGAAATGGCGCGGGAAAAACGAGCTTGCTTCGGCTTCTCATGGGGCGGATTAAAAATTATGAAGGAAAGATTGAGGAGCGCCCCGCCTCTTGTCTGTATCTGGGAGCAGAGGGATTTTTCTTCAATGAATGGACTTGCCTCGAAAACTGGAACTACTTTTCACGACTTCAGTCAGAAAAAAGAGCCCTTCCGTCTGCCGCAAGCCCCTATCGAAATCGTCGACTAAAAGATTTGAGTCTCGGCCAAAGAAAAAAAATGGAGTTTCTCATGTTGCTAGAATGGAATTCTCCAGCCTATCTGATTGACGAGGGATTTACTCATCTTGATGGCCCTACGAAAGAGGAAATGCAGACAGCGCTAACAAAAAAAAGCCAAGATAGCCTAGTGATCTGTAGCATTCATGAGTCTTCAGAAATTTTCGGATCCCAAAGGGGGGTAATAACCTTATGATGGGTCTTTTTCAAAAAGATGTTCGTAACGCCAAAAGAAGTTTTTGGGCGGGTCTGCTTTTGGGACTTCCTCTTTTTTTAATCTTAGCGATCTCAAACCAAACAGAGCCTGATCAATTCGTAAGTTGGAGAACGGCTTTTTGGTTCAGTCTATTTTTTGCCTCGACCGCCATTTTTTATCGAAGCTTTGGCTTTGAATCAGAAAATCGAAACTTTGGAGTCTACACTGCTCTTAAAGTTAGGCCGTGGAAGATTTTGTTATCTCAAAGTCTCGTTCAAGTGCTTTCGTTTTTTTTCTTGGGATTGATCTATGTTTTATTTGCCAATATGTGGTGGTCGCCCAAAGATCTAAATCTCTCAAGTCTCTTAACAATTTTGCTCATTGTCGCTTTAACGCTAGCTCCCACAGCGAGCTTTATCGGACTTCTTCTTCAAAAAGAGCGAGAGATTCTATTTCCACTTTTTTATTTGCCTTTTGCGAGTCCGGTCATCATTGGCGCTCACAGCCTAAGCCTGGGTGATTCGTCTTTCTGGCTCTACATTCTTGGCATTTTTGCACTGATAGGGGGATTTTTAAGTTTTTTTCTATTCGAGTTTTTCTTCGACGAATTGACGGAGGTTTAATAAGCTCATGAAGATGATTTGGTTTCTGTTTGGCTTTTGCTTGTGTGTTTTTATGCCTTCTCTTTTTTACGTGCTCTTTTCGCTTCCACCCGAACAAACACAGGGCTTCGTGCAAAAAATTTTCTTCTTTCACGTTCCAAGCGCCTTTGCGATGTATCTCTTGGCTGTCGTCGGAATGATATTTTCGATTCTCTATTTGTTTTTAAAAAAGAATTTCTATGATCAGCTTGCCCGAGCGAATCTCTACATCGCCTGTCTTTTTGGAGCCTTGGTGATGATCTCTGGACCGATCTGGGCGAAGCCAATTTGGGGCGTGTACTGGACGTGGGATCCAAGACTCACGACAAGTTTGATATTATTTGTTTTACTGATCGCTTACGTCGTCGTTCGCAAACTTTTTCATGAAAGCTCCCCCCAAAAGGCCGCGCGAATCGGTGCTGTGATTTCGATTTTTGCAGTCGTTGACATTCCTCTAGTTCATCTCAGCGCGAAGCTTTTGCGAGGCCTTCATCCCTCCGTCTTAAGCAATCCAGAGGGCTTGCCTGATAGCTATCGAACGGGCTTGGAGATGATGGTTTTGAGCTTTTTTCTTCTCGCAGCTCTTTTAGTGTTTGTTTCTTTTAAGCTGATTCATTTAAACGATCGAGCTCAACAGTTAGAGGGAGAGTTTTAACATGACGGATACTTTTGATTCATTTGTTTGGGGCTATTTGTTTCTATGGCTTATAATTTTTGCCTCGATTGCCTTTGCCATATGGAAAATTCAAAAGCTTGAATCGCGATTGAATTCTTGGAATGAAGACAAACAAGAAAAATGAAAATTAAGATTACTTTTTTTTGGGTGCTGCTGCTCTTCTCGTTTCTTCTATCGGTTGGAAACATCTTGTCGGGGCTTGCACTGGCCGAGCACAGCTCTCAACTTGCTCAGTGGCATTTGATACGTGCGATTTTTATGGTGGCCTTAGGAATCATCTCTTCTGCCGCCCTCATTTTTTTAACGCAAAAGAGACAGGATCAAATTTTAAAATCAATTTTATTGAGAGATCCAAAAGCCAGGCTGACCCCGCCTAAAGAAATGAAAATCGCGCATGCCGCTTCATTTGGCCTTATTCTTTTGCTATTGATGGGACTCTTATCAGGCAGCACCGCCACGGCGGGGAGATTTCCATTTCTTCACTCGATGTTTGGTTTTGCCGTGGTCGCACTTTTCATGGGCAATCTATTTCTTTGGGCGGTTGTGAATTGGAAGATTTCTAAACAGCAGGTGGCCCCTCGCGAATCGCATCAGGAAGCTGAGTAATTTTCATAGCCTCAAATGATTTTGTTCGACAGCTCAGAGCCTTAAAGCTTTTTGACTTCTTCTCGTACTCAATAAAGCAACGTTGACAGCTCGCATTCCAGCAGAGTCTCGCGTAATCGATGCTGAAGTTTAGAAATTGAAAAACTCGAAGCAGCTCTAGTTGATCAGGCACTTGATATTGGCGGCCCTTGATCTCAATCTCAACAAACTTTGTAATCTCTCCGAAAAGTTCGCGATCGTAATCCATCACCGCCTCACAAAACCGGCCCCAAAAAATTCTCTGCCATTTCCAAAGAATATTGGGTTCGTCCTAAACTCGCTTGCCCTTCCTTTTTATCAAATTCAGAATCATGAAAATCACTGCCGCCACTGATTTTGAGATTTAAATCTTTGGCAATCTCCAAATATTTCTGGTGATCGCTCTGAGAGTGCTTGGGATGAAACACTTCGATTGCCGTCAAACCCATTTTTTTTAGCTTTAAAAAATCTTCTCTTTGCAATCCGTAGATTCCTGGATGTGCGATCGAGGTCATATAGTTTTTGCTTTTGCAATGAGTGATCACATCTTCAATATCAAGCCGCCATTTCTCCACCAGATAAGAACTGCCTGCATGTAAAAATCGATCAAAGGCTTCTCGGCGAGTTCGAACATGGCCCGCCTGAATCAAAGCATCTGCGACGTGCGGTCGCCCCAATCGACCAGGATGATTTTTGATGAAGCCTTCGGCATCCACTCTAAAGCCAGCCATTTCTAGCCGACGGCAAATCTCCAAAAAACGATCTTTTCTTGAATGGCGAAACTTTTCAAAAATTGAATTCAAATAATGATCTTCTTTGGCAATGCCATACACCAAAAGATGCAGCTCTTGATCTAGATTTTCATTTCGCTGAAAATAGCAAGATAGTTCGCAAGCTCGAAGAGTTTTGATTCGGGAATCTAAAGCTTTTGAGAACTCCTCAAAGCCATCAACTCCATCATGATCCGTCAAAACGGCTAAACCCAAATTCGGTCGCGAGTTTAGTTCGTCTACAAGCCAGGCTACCGAATGTTTACCATCCGAGCAGGTGCTGTGAAAATGAAGGTCGGCATACATCACTTACATTCTAGGCAAAGTGATACCTGTTTGTCCCTGATACTTTCCTTTTCGATCTTTATAACTGACGCGGCAAGGCTCTGAAGACTCAAAAAATAGCACCTGACAAATGCCCTCATTCGAATAAATTTTTGCCGGCAGAGGAGTCGTATTTGAAATTTCGATCGTCACATGCCCTTCCCACTCAGGCTCAAAGGGGGTCACATTACAAATAATTCCACATCGAGCATAGGTCGACTTGCCGAGACAAACCGCTAAAACATTTCGAGGGATTCGAAAATACTCGATGCTTCGCGCTAGGGCGAAGGAATTGGGGGGAACAAGAACAACATCGGATCTCACTTCCACAAAATTTGAAGCATCGAATGATTTGGGATCAACCACGGTGCTGTTTACATTTGTGAAAATTTTATATTCATCCGAAACCCTCATGTCATAACCATACGAGGAAACTCCATAAGAGATCATTGACTCGCGCACTTGCCGCTCTTCGAAAGGCTCAATCATGCCATGTTCGCGCGACATTTTCGTAATCCATTGGTCGTTTTTGATAGTCATGGCAGGAGCCTAACCACTCCTGCCGCAGCTTACAAGAATTTCTAGCTCTGCGCTAAGTTTCGCTTCTTAATCTTCTCGACCAAGGTCGTTCGATTCATGTTGAGAAGCTGAGCCGCCCGATTCTTGTTCCATCGCGTGGTCTCTAGAGCCTTTAATATCAGCTCATTTTCGAAACTTTCCACAAGCTGGTCGAAATGCACGCCGCCTTCGGGAAAACCCTGAGCCATCCAAGAGCCCCATGGAGAAGCTCCAGGAACAGCGCTCTTGGATTCGAGAATTTTTGGCGGCAAATCGGTGAGTTCGATTCTTCCGCTACCCTTGAGGATACAAAGGCGCTGACAGATGTTTTCAAGCTCTCGAACATTTCCTGGCCACGGATAGCGAATCAAGGCATCCATGGCTTCTTTTGAAAGGCCGTCAATCTGGTAAGACTTCTTTGAATTTAATTGATCAATAAAGTGCTCGACCAAAAGTGGAATATCTTCGCGTCGATCGCGAAGGGCCGGCAAGGAAATCGGAATGACATTTAAGCGATAGAATAGATCTTCTCGAAAGTTTCCAGCAGCCACTTCTTTTTCTAAATCATTATTTGTTGCCGCAATCACCCGACAATCAGACTTCAAAGTCTTAGCACCGCCGACTGGCTCAAACTCTTTCTCTTGCAAAGCCCTTAAAATCTTCACTTGAAGACTTGCCGGCATTGTTCCGATCTCATCTAAAAAGAGGGTTCCCTGATGAGCCAAACTAAATCGCCCCATACGAGAACTATGAGCTCCCGTGAACGCTCCTTTGACATGACCAAAAAGCTCACTTTCTAAAAGTTCAGATGGAATAGCTCCGCAGTTTACAGGAACAAAAGATTTTGTTTTGCGCTCACTTTGCTCATGAAGGGCACGCGCTACCAGCTCTTTTCCAGTGCCGCTCTCTCCTAAAATCAAAACCGTTGAGTCTGTATTCGCCACTCTTTCGATCAGTTCGAAAACCTTCACCACAGCCACACTTTTGCCCACGAATGGAAAATTGGGTGTTAGCTTTGCCCGAGCCATCAATCGCTCTTGTTGTTTTAAAGCCTCGCCCGCCTCGCCAGAAGCCGCTCGCAGAGCCGATTCGCTCCACGGGTTCTGAGCCTGATTCTCTGATAAATTTGGCTGCTTTTCGGAGGCCGCCTCGGCCTCGCCTTTTTGATTCATAAACCTGATCCTCCCCCCGAGTAAGTCAAATAAATGACAGATCTTAGGCTATCAGAACTTTGACACTTCTGAAAGAGGACGAATAATTTTTGTGATTGAGAGTAACAAATGTTACAGTGCGGTGTGGTGTAACTTATTTTACATACTGAAGATTTTTGGATTTTTGGGGGGCTTTTGACAGAAACTCAAAGCCGCCATAGAATCAGGTCGTTTTTGCAGAGAGTCAATCAAGGGGAAAAAGGGACAGAATTTTGACAAACAACAGACAAAAGGCTTCGAAAAGAAGTCCGCAAAAATCAGACCATCAAGTTCGTCTCCCTTTGGGTGCTCGCGAAAACTCGCCGAGCAAAGCCTTGGCGCCCTCGAAACTCGTCTTTCAATTGAAGTCAGAACTTCATCGCCTGCAACAGCGCGATAAAGAATGGAAGATGATGTTTAATATGTTAGCTCATGATCTGAAGGAACCCCTACTCACTCTCGAAGGCTTCACAAAAATTCTTGAGCAGAGCTCTCCTCTTACGAAAGATCAAAAACGCTATGTCAAAATTTCTCGAGAAGCGGTGGGCAGCCTCCATCTTTTAATCGGCTCTTTGCAATCGATTGCAAAGCTCTATCAAGATCCAAGCGAGCTTGCGGATTTAAGTCTTCTTCAAATTTTAGAAAGTGTAACACTCGCTTTATCAGAGCAAATCAAACGCAATCGGGGCAAAGTTATCCTGCCCAAAGAAGATGTTATTCTTCGCGGAGATGCCGTTCGTCTATATCAAGTTTTTTTAAATCTGATCGCAAACTCACTGAAGTATCATCGAAAAGATGCAGATCCTGTCATCATCATAAAGCATCGCAAAGACAGCCAGTGGCATCGCATCTCTATCAATGACAACGGCATCGGCATTGATAAGAGAAATCTCGAGAAAATTTTTGCACCTTTTACTCGAATTGAAGAGAGCCCCACCGATGGCCTTGGAATCGGACTCACGATTGTGAAGCGAATCGCTGAATCATTTGGTGGTCGAATTGGCGTGAGAAGTCAAATGGGCAAAGGAACAACATTCACCGTGTTTCTTCCGAGGGAGAAGCGGTAATGAAAATTTTAATCATTGACGATAACGCTCATCACGCAGAACTCGCCGCGTGTCGCTTAGAGCAAGAGGGCTGGAAGATTGAGATCACCGATGATCCTACGCCCAGAGAGAGCTTTCATCATTTTGATTTCATTCTGCTTGATTTTAGTATGCCGAGAGCTTCAGGCATTGATGTCTTGAAAAAAATGAAAGAGATGGAGATTCGAACGCCAGTCATTTTTATGACCGGACACGGAAATGAAATTATAGCCAGCGATGCCATCAAGCTTGGGGCATATGATTATTTAGTCAAAGACACTCAGCTAGTTTATCTTGAGCGCCTACCGAACGTCATTCGTGAAGCGCGTTCGAAACATGAGC
This sequence comes from Bdellovibrionota bacterium, assembly GCA_049436045.1. GTDB lineage: Bacteria > Bdellovibrionota > UBA2394 > UBA2394 > UBA2394 > JBMTHG01. The sequence goes on along the minus strand of JBMTHG010000001.1, from coordinate 1,758 downwards.
TTCTTGAGACCAATAGATTTTTGATTCAAGAACTTCAAAAAGCAAATGATCAGCTTCAAAAGCTGACATTCACAGATGAAATGACCGACATTTATAACTATCGGTTTTTGATGAACCAATTGGGAACAGAGATCAGCCGCGCCGAACGCTATAAGAAGCCGCTTTGTCTTTGCTTGATTGATATCGATTTTTTCAAACAGATTAACGACAAATACGGACATCCTGCAGGAGATGCCACGCTCAAAAGAATTGCTGATATTCTAAAGGAAACAACGCGCTCCGTTGATTTTGTGGGTCGTTATGCAGGAGATGAGTTTTTGATTATTTTTCCAGATACCCAGCCTCAAGATGCAGAGCGTTTATGCGATCGAATTCGACAAAAAGTCTCAGAAGAAAAGTTCTATGTCAAAAATCAGCTGCTGCATCTCAGCTTATCTATTGGCCTAGCCTCTTACAATTCGAGCGACCGAAGAACATCTGATAGCATTATCGAGGCCGCTGACATGGCTCTTTATCAAGCCAAAGAGCGCGGCCGAAATCGGGTTGAAATGTTTCAGGAAATTCCAAAGGCACCGGCATCAAAAAGAAAGTCTAGCTCTCAGTCTTCAGAGGTGAGCCCTTAAAGACTTTAGGCCTTTCGCGCCGCTCTGACTTTCTCCGCAGCAATCTTGAGTCTCGATTTTTTTCTCTTTTGACTTCTTTTTTGAATAACTTTTCTGGTTTTTCGGTTATCGCCTCGTCCCATAAAAACTCCTTTAAAAATCTAACTACCTTTTTTTGGCTTTATTTTTTTTATTAAATTCCTGAATCAAACGCTCGGTCAAATCAGTATAGCTTGCTGCATAGAGCAAGCCACTCTCGTTCTTCTCAAGAACCATGCTGAATCCATCTTGACGTCCGATATCAATCACCAGCTCACGAAGTCGATTCAGAATGCCGCTCGTCACTTCCATTTCTTTTTGACTGATCTCTTTTTGACTGTTTTGAATCAAATTTGTGTAAGCCTCAAGCTTGGTTCGAAACTCCATCTCAAGCTTTCGCCCCTCCTCCATCGATTCGGGCTTTAAAAGACCACTTGCAGCTTTCTGCTGAAAACCCTCTAACTTATCTTGCAGGGACTCTACATTCGCCTTGAGCTTTTCGATCTCTTTTTGACGAGACTCAAATTCCTTTTTTAGTCGGTCTTTCGCGACACGACCTTCTTCAACACCATTCAGAGCTTGCTGAAAATCAACAACGGCTAAGCGAACTCCCTGTTCAGCATTTTGAGCTGACAAGGCTTGATCGGCCCCCAAAAAGCCTACTGAGGCCATAAAAATTACTGATACAAACTTTTTCATGTGGATGAGTCCTTTCTTGAGTCTCTCTAGGCTTCTACTAAAATGGAGCCCCGATAGAAAAGTCAAACAATATACTGTCTTCGCCTTCTCGTCGGTCTAAGGGAATTCCCCACTCAAATCTTAGGGCCCCGAGAGGTGAGAACCAGCGAAATCCAAACCCAGCGCTTTCTCGAGTATTCCAAAGCTTGTAGTCACTCTCCACATAGGTGTTGCCCATATCAAAGAATACAACTCCCTTAATCCCCGCCTCTTTGAAAATATCAAAAAGATACTCTACGTTTAGAATAATCTGCTTGTTGCCCCCCAGGCGAACCTTGTCTGCTGTAGCACGAAGAAGATCTAAGCCCGAACTAAGCCCATCTGAATTAAAGAGGGCCGAAACGCTTGGGCCCATTGAACGAAACAAATGACCCCGAAT